>CAYUAW010000088.1:13150-21880 GCA_964442485.1 uncultured Polyangiaceae bacterium | reverse complement strand
GCCTGCATCGCAGCGAGGAGGGCCGCCTCGCTGAAGGGCTTGTAAAGGCACTCCACGGCCCCCTGGTCGAGCATGTGTGGCCGGAGCGTGTCGTCGACCTGAGCGGTTATGAAGACGACCGGGATCTCGTGTCCGCGGCGGATCAATTCCTGCTGCAGCTCGAGCCCGGACATGCCCGGCATGGCGACATCGAGGACGAGGCACCGCGCCGACCCGACACAATCGGAGGTCAGAAAGTCTTCAGCCGAAGAAAAAGTCCGGACCACGAAGCCGAACTCCTTCAAGAGGTCGGGCAACGACTCTCGCACGGACTCGTCGTCGTCGACGACTGCCACGAGCGGCGCCGGGGGCGCGTCGACGACGCGGCTGAGCTGGTTCTGCATTCCGGTCCCTTCGCGACGGCTCGCCGAAGCCAGAAGATGCGCCTCCCGTCTGCCACAAATCCATCGTACTTTGGTGTCGGTCGGGGCCGGCGAATCGACCGATACCATCGTCCAATGGTGCGATTCTGGCGCCCATCACAGCCTGGGTACCGCCCCCGATTCGAATCGGCGTGCGGAAACACACCTTCCTCTGACCAAGGAACCAGGCATGGCTCTCGAAAACGTCCGCTTGACCGGACAGCTCGCGGCGAGGCCTCGCGCAGCCGACAGAGACGGCGCAGTCCACCCCTTCCGGGTGGAGATTCCGGAGCAGGACCTCGTCGACCTCCGGCGCCGCGTGGCTGCGACGCGGTGGCCTGCTCGGGAGACCGTGAACAATCAATCGCAGGGCGTGGAGCTCGCGAGGCTCCAGAAGCTCGTGCACTACTGGGGGACGGACTACGACTGGAGAAGAGCTGAAGCGAAGCTGAACGCCGTGCCGCAGTTCGTGACCGAGATCGACGGGCTCGACATTCAGTTCGCACACGTGCGCTCGCGTCACTCGAATGCGATGCCGTTGATCATCACCCACGGCTGGCCTGGCTCGATCTTCGAGCTCCTGAAGGTCATCGGTCCACTCGCCGACCCCACTTCTCACGGCGGTCGCGCGGAGGACGCCTTCGACCTCGTTCTGCCCTCGCTGCCCGGTTTCGGCTTCTCTGGCAAACCGCAAAGCACGGGCTGGGGACCCGAGCGCATCGCCCGCGCGTGGACCGCTCTCATGGCACGCCTCGGCTACAAGCGTTACGTCTCGCAGGGAGGCGACTGGGGTGCCATCGTCTCCCACGCCCTGGCACGTCAGGCGCCCAAGGGCCTGCTCGGCATTCACGTCAACATGCCGGCTGTCGTGCCCCCCAACGTCGCCAAGGCCCTGGCAGACTCCGATCCTGCTCCGCCCGGCCTGTCGGAAGCGGAGCGGGTCGCGTTCGCATCGCTCGACACCTTCTACAGGACGGGCACGGGCTACTCCGCAATCATGGTGACCCGACCGCAGACATTGGGGTACGGGCTCTCGGATTCACCCGCCGGCCTCGCGGCGTTGCTCTACGACAAGTTCGCGGCCTGGACCTGCAGCGGCGGTGAACCCGAGCGCGTCCTCTCCCGCGACGAGATGCTCGACGACATCTCCCTCTACTGGTTCACCAACACCGGGACCTCTTCGTCCCAGCTCTACTGGGAGAACAACGGCAACGTCTTCAACGCGGTCGACGTCTCCATCCCCGTTGCGGTCACCGTCTTTCCCGGTGAGATCTACCGCGCCCCCCGGACCTGGGCCGGGCGAAACTATCACGACCTCATTTACTTCCACGAGGTCGACAGGGGGGGGCACTTCGCCGCGTGGGAGCAGCCGGAGCTCTTCGCTGCCGAGGTCCGCGCTGCGTTCCGGTCACTGCGCTGAGCGAAGCGAGAGGCAAAGAGATGGATCTTCAACCACTGATGACCTTGCAGGTCGCCGTCGAGGGCGCACAGAAGATCGGCGCGGTGCCTCATGGCACTCGTGTCACGGCACCCATCGTGAGCGGCCATTTCGAAGGCCCGCGCCTGCGAGGCAGAGTCCTGCCCGGCGGCGGCGACTGGACGCTCCTCCGGAGCGACGGCGTGCTCGAGCTCGATCTGCGACTGACACTCCAGACCGACGACGGCGCGCTCATCCACATGGCATCGTTCGGTCTTCGCCACGGGCCGCCGGACGTGATCGCAGCGCTCGCGCGGGGCGAGAAGGTCGCCCCGTCGAGCTACTACTTCCGGACGATCCCTCGCTTCGAGACGGGGCACCCGAAGTACGCCTTTCTGAACGGCCTCCTCGCCGTTTCGAGCGGCGATCGACGCCCGGAAGGCCCCATCTACACGATCGACGAGGTCCTGTGAGGCAAGCATGGACGGGCGACGCAGAAACGTTTGCAAGCTCGCAGCGCTCGCGACGCTCGCTGGATGCACCCGAGCACCAATCCGAGCACCCGCTGTACCGCACGCAACAGAGCCTGAAACGCCACCCGCCCCCAGGAAGGCCGCCATGCATTCGCGCCCGTTGATGACCCTTCGACTGAACACGGACCCCACGCAGAACATCGGAGCCGGACCACACGGAACGCGCATCACGTTTCCGATCACCGGCGGCTCGTTCGAAGGGGATCGCCTTCGTGGAAAGGTATTGCCGGGGGGCGATGATTGGACGGTCAAACGTCCGGACGGCGTGATGGAGCTCGACGTGCGCGTCACGCTTCAGACCGACGACGGCGCGCTCGTCCACATGACGTTCGAGGGCATCCGCGACGACAACCGCAAGGGAGCCCCTTACTTCCGCACGATGCCGCGCTTTGAGACCGCCGAGCCGAGATACGCCTTCCTGAACCGGCTGCTCGCGATCGGCAGCGGCGAGATTCGCGCCGACGGGCCAGTTCACGTGATAGAGGAGCTACTCTGACGGCCGAGGGGGTGTCAGCGAGGCTTCGGCGGAGCATCCCGCGGGATCACCAGCTGCCGCACCGTGGGCGCGTCGGGAGGCGCCGGAAGCGTCGGGGGGAGCGGCGGCGGCTCCGCCGAGTCCTGCCACGCGACGAACGCGGCGATCAGAACCCCGAGAAGCAGCAGCGAGCTGACGGTGGCGATGACCACCCACCGCTTCCGCAAGCCGCGCCGCGGGGAGGTGGGAAGCGCTGGTGCGGGCCCGGGTATGCCGGCGACCGCGTGAGTCCCCGATGCCTGGCCGGGAATTCCAGAGATGCGCATCAAGGACGTCATCGCGCTGTGGCTGCCGTAAGGGACGAGCTTCTCGACCAGGTCCACCACTCGACCGAAGCGACGGGAGGGATCTTTCTCGAGGCACTTTTCGATGATGCGTTCCAGATCCTCGGGAAGGTCGGGGCGATGCGTTCGCAGGGGCGTCGGCGGCTGGGTCAGGATCGACGCCATGATCGAGGCCTGTGACTGGCCGTCGAAAGGCCCCTGCCCCGTGAGAAGCTCGTGCAGCGTGACGCCGAGCGCCCAGACGTCCGAGCGCTGATCGGCGCGGCTTGCGCTCTCGAGCTGCTCGGGCGCCGAGTAGTAAGGAGAACCCATGATCGCGTTGGCGCGCGTCAGCTTGCTCCCGTCGCCCTGCCCTGTCGCGAGCGTCTTCGCGATGCCGAAGTCGAGGATCTTCACCAGCGTGCTTCCGTCTCGGAGCCGGGAGACGAGCAGGTTCGCAGGTTTGATGTCGCGGTGAACGATGCCCCGGCTGTGCGCCTCGGCGAGGCCCTGGCATGCCTGCAGCAGATAGTCCACCGCCTCGGCCACCGGGAGGGGGCCGCGCTCCGAGAGGATGCTCGCGAGATCGCGCCCCTCCACGTACTCCATCACGATGTACGGAACACGGTTCGGCAGCTCTCCGACGTCGAGCACCATCGCGACGTGCTCGCTTTGCATCATCGCCACGCGCTCGGCCTCGGCGCCGAAGCGCGCCCGCATCTCGGGATCGGCCGCGAGCTCGGGGTGCATGAACTTGATCGCCACCCGCGAACCGAGCACGGCATGTCGCGCCCGGACCACCACACCCATGCCGCCCTCACCGAGGACGGCCTCCACCACGTATTTCCCGGCGATCACCTCTCCGACGGAGACGTTGAGTCGCGCAGTACTCGGCGACGTCGTCACGCCTCGGGTCATATCACGGGGGATTGCCGCCTCGCTCACCCCTTTCCTCTGCCCGTGAGCGCAGCGCGCACACTCGCGGTGAGGCTCGCGGCGTCGAAGGGCTTCTGGAGAAATTCCACGCCCGGCCCGAGCTCGGCGTGCACGGCGATCTCCCTTCCCGAGTACCCGGAAACGAGCAGCACGGCGAGGTTCGGCTCGATCTCCAGCATGCGCCTGCACAGCTCGACGCCCGAGAGACCCGGCATGATGACGTCGGTCACGACCAGGTCTATGCGGCCGCCCTGCTCGTGGAACATCTGCAGCGCCGTCTCGCCGTTCTCCGCGAGCAAGACCTGATATCCGGCCGCCCCCAGGATGCGCCGGGCTGCCCGCCGAACCTGCGGTTGATCCTCGACGACGAGGACCGTACCGCGACCGGTCGTCCACACCTCGCCCGCGGTATCCCTCGGCGCCTCGCTCGACATGCCCGCCCGGTGCGGGAGCAGGATCTCGAAGCAGCTGCCACGACCCGGCTCGGACGTAACGCGAATGTGTCCGCCGGCCTGCTTGACGATCCCGTGCACAGTGGAGAGGCCGAGGCCCGTGCCGTGCCCCAGCTTCCTCGTCGTGAAGAAAGGCTCGAAGACCCGACTCCGTGTCGCCTCGTCCATTCCGATTCCGGTGTCGGCGATCGAGATCCGCGCGTAGCTGCCTGCCGGCACGTCGGGCCAGTCCGCGTGGTCTTCGATGTCGATCCGCTCCACCTCGAGGTCGACCCTGCCGCCGCGAGGCATCGCGTGGTTCGCGTTGACCAGCAGGTTGATGATCACCTGCTCGAGCTGCGTGGCGTCGGCGAGGACGACGATGGGCTCGCCCGGAAGCGACAGGACGAGCTTGCTCTGCTCGCCGAGAGCGCGTTCGAACATCGGGCGAGCGTAGGTGAGCAGGTGGACGAGGTCCGTCGGTTTGACGATGAGGATCTGCTGGCGGCTGAACGCGAGCAGCTGTCTGGTCAGATCCGCCGCCTGGAGCGACCCGTGCCGGATCTCGCTCAGGAGCTCTCGCGCCTCGGGGTCTGCGTTCTTGCCTGCAAGGGCATCCGCGTTGCTCAGGATCATGGTGAGTACGTTGTTGAAATCATGAGCGACCCCGCCCGCCAGCATTCCGACCGATTCGAGTCGCTGTGATTGCCGCAAGCGTCCTTCGTATTCGTCCTTCAGGCGCTGCACGCGGTGTCGCTCCGTCACGTCCCGGATCACCGTGTGCACGCGGCGCTTCCCGTCTACGCCCACGACGGCACGTGGATTGATCTCGACGACGATGACCTGACCGTCCGGGCGCCGCAGCTGAAACTCCTCGGGAGGTCGCACCTCGCCGTTCAGCACGGCGCGAAATGAATCGCTCGCGCGGCTCAGGTCCGCACCGACGAGCGTCTCGGTCGCCCCGAAGTGCACACCGACCAGCGCTTCGGCGCGTCTTCCCGAGATGCGTTCGGCGGCCGGGTTCACCGATCCGATGGTCCCCGCCTCGTCGAGGATGACGATGGCGTCCGGCGATTCGCGCACGATCTCGGCGAGCTCCCGCTGGCTCTCCCGGAGCTCGGCCGTGCGCTCCCGAACGCGGCCCTCGAGCAGGCTGTTCGCCCGCGACAGCTCCTCGTTCGCCGCCAGCAACGAAGCTCGAGCTTCGGAGACTTGAGAGAGGAGCACCGAGTTTTCGAATCGCAGCTGAAACGACTGGGCGAGCGCCTCGTGCAGGTTCCGCGCAGCCAGGGTCAGCGCCGCCAGAAACAGAGCGAGCATCACCCCCATCGCGATGTGCTCCTCGTCTCCCAGCGAGAGCAGGCGCGCCGCGGCCGGCAGGAGCGTCGGAAGTACGAAGGCGTAGTACGCCCGGAGAAAGCACGCGATCGTCCCTGCCGCTCCTGCTGCCATCCCTCCGACGACGAAGACGACGGCCACCTGGTGCGGCAGCGAGTGCGGCAGGAGCACGCTGCCCGCGAAACCCCACAGTATTCCGGCGGAGAGAGAGCCGAGCGTGAACCGCCTCCCCCACGCCTCTTGCTCCGAGATGACGACGTCGCGGAGCCAGTACCGCCGCCGCATCTCGATGCGCGCGGCAGCCATCACGGCCATGGCGGCGCTCCATCCTAGCAAGAGCCCGTGCGGCGCCTGCGACCAGAGCAGCACGCTGACGATCGCCGCGTTGACGACGTTGGCGAGCAGTACCGGCACACTCTGCTTGAACAGAGTGCGGATCTGCTCCGCGCGAACCTGGAGCGCGATCGTCGGACCGCCGCCGATCCCGTCGTCGGGCCGAGGCTTCGCGCCGTCCCCCTCGCTGGAACCCGTGCGCAGCCTGGTGTCGCCGGCGGGCACCATCCACGCGAACCATACCGTTTTTTCCCCCGCGGCGCGCAGCTGGCCCGGGTCGTCGACGGGTTACGCAGTGCGACGCAAATGCTGCACCCGCCATTTCCCCAACCCGGGAAGCCTCGCAGGCGGCCATGTTGCGCGATTTCGAGCTCCGGAAACTCGGGCGCGATCGGAATCAACGGGCACGCCTCATCGACCGACGTCCTCGGCAGAGGCAACCGCGATGGACACTCCGAGGAGCACAGCAGCGCGACGAAGCGAGTGTTCGCGTCCACGACCAAGCCATGAACCAGAGTGGGCACGTGCCCGAGCACGACCAGGCTCGTCGTCGCGCAGCTCGAGCTCCATCCGCTACTAAATTCGTAGCAGCAGGCACGTCTGCCGCTGGCTCCTGATGGCGATGCTGTTTGCGCTCGGGATCATGAACATCCTGTGGGGGGCGGTGATCACGGCGTTTCGTGGTCGCCGAGAAGGTCCTGCCCTGGCATCGCCTCGTCGTCTGGTCTGGCGGCGCGCTCTGCCTGGCGGGCGCCGCTGCGCTGCTGTGTCGTGCCGTTCTTGCAACCTGAAAGGCCCGGATGGAACACCTTCTGCCGTGGAGCGTCGCTGGTTCGTACTACGAGGTCTGCAACTGCGAAGCGATCTGCCCTTGCCGTCGCTCGGGAGGAGAGAAGGGGGGCAAACCGAGCTACGCGAACTGCGACTTCGCGCTGTCGTGGTGGATCGAGCGCGGCAACGCCGGCGCCGTCGATCTCTCCGGCTTGAAGGTCGTCATGGCGGGCCGCTGGGAGACCACGCCGGGAGATCCGTGGCGGGTCATCCTCTACATCGACGAGAGCGCGACCCCCGCGCAGAAGGAAGCGCTCGCCGCCGTGTTTCTCGGGCGCGCAGGGGGTGCGACGGCGAGAGGCTTCGCGTCGAGAATCGTCGAGGTACACGCGGTGAAGAGCGCCGCCATCCTCCTCGATCACGCCGCTTCGCGCGAGCGCATCGAGATGCCGCCTTACCTCACGGTTCGAACGCGCGAAGCCGTCCCGCACGATTTCACCGTGAGCTGCGGCATCCCCGGCCACGACCACCTCGGGCAGGAGATCCGCGCCGAACTCTTCCGTTTCGAGGACGGCCCCTTCGACTGGGACGTCCAGGGCAAGTGCGGCTTCGCTACCGACTTTGCGTACTCGTCGTGAGGTTACCGATTTTCGAAGTGGCCTCTCGTCGAGAGCCCACGCATCTCGCGCCGTGCAGGACGCTCCCGGCCCCATTGACGATCACCGCTGGCCGCCTCACCTCGTACCGCCATGAGCACACACGCCGCCTGGTTCCGCGAAGCTGGCTCGGGAGAGCCCGTCGTCTGTCTTCACTCGAGCGCGAGCTCTTCCGCTCAGTTCCGGCCCATGATGGACCGCCTCGCGAACCGGTTTCGCGTGCTCGCGGTGGATCTCTACGGCTACGGGCAGAGCCCGACCTGGGCAGAGGGCGAGCGTCTGTCGCTGGCCGACGAGGTGCGACTGATCGAGCCGGTGCTCCGCGCCTCTGGAGGCTCGTTTCACCTCGTGGGGCACTCGTACGGTGGGGCGGTCGCGCTCAAGGCGGCGCTCGAAGAGCCGGGTCGTGTGCGTTCGCTCATGCTCTACGAGCCCGTCCTCTTCTCGCTGCTCTTCCAGGAGGATCCGGAGCAGCCGGGCGCACGCGAGATCGCGCAGGTCCGCGACGACACGACCGCGGCGGTGGGCCGGGGGGACCTGGACGGCGCGGGGCAGCGCTTCGTCGACTACTGGATGGGCGCGGGAGCGTGGTCGGGCATGCCGGAGAAGCGCCGCGCCGGCATCGCGCCGACGATGCGCAAGGTGAAGGAAGAGTGGAATGCCCTCATCACCGATGCCACTCCCCTCGGAGGGTTCGCGACCCTCCCCATCGAGACTCGCTGCTTGCTCGGCACACGTTCCCCCACCTCGACGACGCGCATCACTCGTCTCCTGGCGAGCGCGCTGCCCCGCGTCAGCCTCGTCGAGCTTCCGGGCCTCGGCCACATGGGGCCCGTCACCCATGCCGACGTGGTCAACGCGGAGATCGAGGCGTTCCTTGGCGTGGCCGGGTCACTGCCCCGCTAAAACGGGCCCGAAGATGCAGGCACCGTCGGCCGCCGGAAAGAACACTCCGAACAGATTGCACATCTCGTTGCTCGCCGCGGACTCGCCGTAGGTCAAGGTCGAGCCCGTCTCGTTGTCGAACGTGCACGAGTAGTCCACCGAGTCGCCGCTCTTCAGCGCGAAGGGCGGCGCGAAAGTCAGTGTCGGCGGCTCGTCCCACGTGTCAGACGT
>CAYUAW010000088.1:10849-13050 GCA_964442485.1 uncultured Polyangiaceae bacterium | reverse complement strand
GCGCGAAGGGCGGCGCGAAAGTCAGTGTCGGCGGCTCGTCCCACGTGTCAGACGTGTACATCGGGCGGACGTCGCCCGATGCCGTCTTCGCGTGCGCTTCGTAGTGCTTGCAGCGGCGGTGCATGTGCCCGGTCATCTGCAGGAAGCTCATGTCGGACGTCACCGCGTACGTGAAGCTCTGTGTGCTCGCCCCCGTCGGGACCTGAAGGGCCGGGGCGAAGACGAAGATGCCCGCGGCGAGCTGCGAGACATCGCTCGGCTTCACGTAGACGACGGTCACGCTGGCGTTGACCGGGATGGGGTCCGTTCCGGTGTTCAGGTAGTGGACCATGAACCTCGTCGCCTCCGATGCTTTCAGGGAGCGTCCGATACCAGCTGGATAGGAGATGGTGTCTTCGGCGCGCTGCGTGAGATGGAAGTAAGGTGGAACTCGAACCCGCCCTGCGGGCAATCGAAGATAGGCGTCTTCTTGCCGTCGGGGGTAAATGGTGGGTTCAGAGCAGGCGCGCCGGGCGGTGCTGGGTTGAACGCGGCCTGGGTGTCCGGGATCTGGAACGTGTACATGTGGTGCGGTCGATGCGATGAAATTCATCACGCAGTGCGGCTTCGAATGACCGTCGACGGACAGCGCATGAGCCGCCGTTCATTTGCGCTCTCCGTTTGTGCGTTCGGGATGGACGACAGCAAGGGTCCGAGGTGGTCTGCAGGTGCAGTCGTGCCCGCGGTGGCCCGTGTGTACGACGCGCCCTCACCTGTGTGGCTGGAGGCGACGTTCGACGCGGCGTGACGTCCGTCCGAGTCGTCCGTATATTGACGGGTTGGGCGCCGACGTGAGGCGGCACCGGAGGACGAATGAGCACTGCAGAAGCAACGGCGGATGGGGCCGCATTGCCGCTTCGAATCGGCGGTCGGTACGAGATCCACGAGGTGCTGGGTCGAGGGGGGATGGCCGTCGTGTACCGTGCAACGGACGGCGTGGAGAGGCGGGAGGTGGCGCTCAAGCAGCTCGTTCCGTCGCGTCGACCGAGGGACAGAGAGGCCGCCGCAGCGCTGTTCGAGCGCGAGTTTCACACGCTCGCGGAGCTCTCGCACCCGCGCATCATCGAGATCTACGATTACGGGCTCGACCCCGAGGGCCCGTACTACACGATGGAGCTGCTCGACGGCGGCGACTTGCGCGACCTCGCGCCCGTGCCGTGGCGTGAGGCCTGCGCACTCGCGTACGAGATCTGCTCCTCGCTCGCGCTCATTCATTCGCGACGGCTGGTGCATCGCGACGTCAGTCCGCGCAACGTCCGCCGCACGCGTGACGGCCGGGCCAAGCTCATCGATTTCGGCGCGATGGTGCCCATGGGCCAGGGCGCCCTCATCGTCGGCACGCCCGCCTTCGTGTCTCCCGAGGTCGTGCACGGGGCGAGGCTGGACGGCAGGGCAGATCTCTTCTCGCTCGGCGCGACGCTCTACTTCGCGCTCACGGGTCGCCATGCTCACCCGGCGCGCGACTTCGCGGAGCTTTCGGAAGTGTGGGCGACGAAGCCGCTCCCGCCGTCGCACGTCGTCGCAGACGTTCCCGCGAGCCTCGACGCGCTCGTCGCCTCCTTGCTCAGCCTCGAACCATCGATGCGGCCGCAGAGCGCGTTCGACGTAATGCATCGGCTCGCGGCCATCGCCGGTCTCGAGCGCGTCGAGCCAGAGGGCGTTTCTCGCGCGTACCTCACGGCCCCTGCCCTGGTCGGACGGGGGACGGTGTTGAACGCAGTGCGGTCACAGACGTCGCGCGCGCTCCGGGGGCGCGGTCGCAGCGTCTTGCTCGTCGGCGCCCCCGGGCTCGGGCGCTCGCGCATGCTCGATACGTTCGGGCTCGAGGCAAAGACGCGCGGCGCCACGGTGCTGCGGGCAGGCGCGAAGGCGAGCGGGAGCGGACGATTTTCAGTCGCCCAGGCCCTGGCCGAGCAGCTCCTTCGAGCTCTCCCGGAAGACGCGGTCGCTGCGGCGGTGGCCGAAGGCGTGCGGGATGTGCTCCTCGAGCCCGAACCACGAAGGGTCGCGAACGACCACGCCGGCCGGGCGCGCCTGCTGGATCTCACCGACGGCAGCAGGAACGCGCGCACGCTGCAGGATGCCCTGGCGAGCTGGTTCCTGCGGCTCGCCAGCGATCACGCGCTCGCGTTCGCGATCGACGACGCCGATCACGTCGACGA
>CAYUAW010000088.1:7889-10749 GCA_964442485.1 uncultured Polyangiaceae bacterium | reverse complement strand
TCGCCAGCGATCACGCGCTCGCGTTCGCGATCGACGACGCCGATCACGTCGACGAGCTTTCCGGTGCCCTGATCGCCACCCTCGCGAGCCAGGCGAGCGAGCATCGCCTCATCATGGTTGCGACCGCGGAGCTCGCGACGAACGGCAGCGCAGAGACCGCGCTCGGCATCCTCGAACGCCGCAGCACGACGCTCACGTTACAGGCCCTCACCCACGCGGAGACCGAGGAACTTCTGAAGTCCGTCTTCGGGGACGTGCCGGGCCTGAGCGTGGTCAGCGACGGGATACACCGCATCTCGGGGGGAAATCCCCGTGCCTGCATGGATCTCGCTCAGCATCTCGTGGACTCGGGACGGGTGCTCTACGACGCCGGCACGTGGACTCTACCGAAGAGCCTCGACGCTACCGATCTCCCGCAGAGCGCCGAGGCGGCCATCCAGGCGCGCATCGAGCACCTGAGCCCGCTCGCCCGTCTCATCGCAGAGGCGCAGGCGATGGCGATATGCGGCGCCTTCACCCGTCAGAGCTATGCGCTCCTCTACCCCGATGAGACGACTTCACGTGTGGACCACGCGATCGCGGAGCTCCTGTCGCAGCAGCTCCTGACGAGTGACGGACGGGTCCACGCTCTGTCCCACGAGGGCTGGGCCTCCGCTCTCCGCCTGCCGCTCTCCGCAGTGGAGAAGGTCGAGCGACACCGAGCCCTCGTCCGCCTTTACGAGTCGGACCAGGGCCTCGGCATCATCCACCATCTGCTCCGCGCGGGTGCCCATGCGGTCGCGCTGGAACGGCTCCAGGAGCTCCTGACCAAGGCCGTGGACGGCTTTGGTCTGAGTGAGCTGTCGCAGATGAACGCCATCACGATGTCCCCGATCCTGGAGGACGCGCTCCGCGCGAGCGTCTCGCTCGGGCAGAGTCCGCGCGCGATCAACGAGCTGCGACGCTGGGTCACCGCGCTTGCGCCGAGCGCCGACGAAGGGTTTCACGATCGAAACTCCCCCGCGTGGCTCCTTCGGCTGAAGCGCGACTCGGGCCTCGACACCTGGAACGAGCTCTCGACGATCGAAGACCCGTCCGAACGACGCGCGCGGGCGCTCGGCGCGGCCTACGAAGCGTATGGGAGGACGCCCGAATCCGAGCGCGTCTATGCGCCCGACGAGGCCATCAAGGGCCTCGTGCAATACGTCGTCTTCTCCATCGCCGTCGGCTCGCGCGCGTACGACTCGTCCTTGATCCGGTCGCTGCCGCCGCTGCTCGAACCCTTCGTTCCGCTCTCACCTGCGGTCGAAGCGATCTGGAACAATGCCGTTGCGACCGCGGATCTCATCTGCGACGGCCGGCCTGAGGCCGCACGCGAGCGCTGGACCAGAGTCCATGAGCGCCTCGAGGGCATGACAGAGGAGCAGCTGCCGTACGTCGGCGCCATCCGTCGCGCGATCGAATCGGGGATTGGCAACGCGTCGGCTCAGATGGGCCTCGCCTCCGCGAGCGAATGGGCCGAGCGCCTCGAGAAGGATCCCCTTCACGACATCAACGCGTTGTACTTGCGCCGGGCGGTTCGCCTCCAGCTCGGTGACTGGACGGGCGCCGAGCAGTTCCGGAGGCGCGCCGAGCTTCTCGACTTCCGGGCCACTTCGCGGCAGATGTTCCAGAGCTCCCTGATCCTCGAGCTCTCGGCATACGCCATGGCCCGGGATCTCACGGGCCTCAAGCAGACGATGGATCGCATCGAGCCGCTGGCAGCGCGTGCGGCGGGCTGGCTCGCCTTTCTCCGGCTTGCCGAGGGAAGCTTCCATTTCATCTGTGGGCAACACGAGCGTGCACTCGTCGCGTTCGACGCAGCGCTGGCGCTTGCGGCTCCCGCTCCAGGAAGTTCGGATCGGATGCTCAGCGCCTACCCTGCCGCGGCCGCCGGCCGTGCCGAGGCCCTCATCGAGCTCGGACGCGTCGCCGAAGCGAAGGACGGCGCCGCACACGCGCTCGCCGCGTGCTCCGAGCTCGGGATCTCCGTGCTCTCGCACCATGTTGCGCGTGCTCTCGCGCTCGCCGAGGCGAACGCAGGCGACTATGCGGCGGGCAGTGCACGGCTCGAAGGCGTGATCCGGGAACAGACGGAGCTCGGTGTCACGGGGCTGCACCTCGGGGCGACCTACGAAGCGAGAGCACGCATCGCGATCTGGGCGGCGGACACGCGGGCCACGGAGCACTTCGGACGACTGACGGCGCTGGAATACCGTCACGGCCAGGGGTCGCCGCTCGCGGCGCGCTATCAGCGCCTGCTCGACGAGGCGCATACGTCGATCGCAGAGGGCTTGCCGAAGCTGTGGCAGCTCGAGGCGACGCGGGCGGAGGAAGCAAAGTCGGCGCGCGGCTCCATCACATCCGTCGTGAGCCGGACGCTCGAGGGAGCGGCCTCGGCGGGCGAGCGCGCCGCGCGCGTGCTCAGGCTCCTTTGCGGAGGGAGGGCTTCCGTCGAAGCGCATCTCTTCCTGTCGAGCAACGCCGGGCTCGCGCTGGCCGCGTCACAGGAAGCCGCCGACGCACCGGAAGGACTGCTCGACTACCTGACGGACTATCTGTCTCGAGAGCTTCACTCGGGCGACGTCGAGACCGCGATGGTCGAGGACCTTCCGAGCCAGTTCATGGACGCGCTCAAACCTTTCCAGGACGAACGAGGTCGTCGCTACACACTGGTGCCCCTGACGGCGCTCGTCGACGGCACGGTACGGTACGCCGGCGTGGCCGCCCTCATCGAAGGGGACGCGCGCGATCACAAGATTGATGCCGGTCTCGCGTCGGCGCTCGGCACCCACCTCATCGAGGTCGGTGACACGATGGGCATTGCTGCCAGCGGCTAGTC
>CAYUAW010000088.1:0-7789 GCA_964442485.1 uncultured Polyangiaceae bacterium | reverse complement strand
GCGCCCTCGTCGAGTCGTTGCCCTGTGCGCGGCCATCGTCATTCGCGTCGCGGCGCTCGCGCGGTCGGCATGTGCCTTGCAGGGCTGAGCGTCGACTGTGCCAGTCTACTCCTCGCTTTGCTTCGCGAGGAAAGCTCGATGCCGAACGACCTCCTTATCTGCTGCGCTTCCCTGCTGTTCACCGTCGCATGCTCGGGTGCGAGCAACGCCGGCACAACTCAAGCGACCGGCAGCGGTGGCTCAACGAGCGGCACAGCTTCCGGCGGAGGACCCAGCGGTGGCACAGGCGGCGGCTCGCGCGGAGGCGACAGCTCGGGCGGACTGCTCGGCGCGAACTCCGGCGGTGCCGGCGCGAATGGACCTGGTCACGATGCCGGCGAGCCGGCAAGAGGTGGCGCCGGTGGGCACGGAACCCGAGACGGCGCTGTCGACGCTGGGAGCTCACTCGACGCAGCATCGCCGATCCCGCCGTTCGACCCACCGACGTGCGGTCCCCCGATAGCGGGCTTCAGCGGCGCGCTCTGCGGCCCGGCGAACAATGCGTGCCGCGTGCTCGCGGACGAAGTGGTCGACGCGGCGTCGGCATTCCGCAATCGCGCGCCTGCCATCGCGGCGGACCCGGCCGGCCGCGCTCACCTGCTCTACTACGTCGCGGTCGGCGGCTACTCCGGCTTCTACGGGACGCGCGCCGACACTGGCGTCTGGTCGAAGGAGCCGTTCCCGAAGCCCGTCGCCGACGGCAACCTCGTCATCGGCCCGGACGGCTCCCCCGTCGCGCTCGTCAACGACGGCACCATCCCGGGGACGTCTCTCTGGAAGCGCGGCGCACTTGGCTGGGCGCGCCTCGACGGCAACGACCTGAACGGTTACGAGGCGTACCAGCAGCAAGGCCTCATCGCGACCTCCGACGGATGCTTCCACGCCGCATTCGTCGACGCGAACTCGTACCCGGCCTACGGCCTCTGGAACGGGCACTGGAATCTCTCTTCACTGGGCTACAGCTCGCGCGGTGGCATGGCGCCGGGGATCGCGCTCGACGCGGCAGGTGACGTGAATCTTGCGGCCTGGAAGTACGACGCAAGCGCTGCGGGCAGCGTCGAGTGGCTGCGGAGAAGCA
The DNA here is from genome assembly GCA_964442485.1 of uncultured Polyangiaceae bacterium. GTDB lineage: Bacteria > Myxococcota_A > Polyangia > Polyangiales > Polyangiaceae > DASZVB01. The sequence goes on along the minus strand of CAYUAW010000088.1, from coordinate 6,672 downwards.
TGCCGGCAGAGCCCGTCGACGTCCCGAACGGCATCGGCGACGTTACACAGACCTTCATCACCGTCGCAAGCTCCGGGGAGACGTCCGCGCCGGCCGTCCTCTATCGGGGGCTCCCCCGCAGCAACGCCGACCCGATGACGCTCTCGAATCTCATCGAAGCAAGACGTCTGCCGGGCGGCGGCTGGGATCACCAGATCATCGCGAGTTCGACGGGGCTGACGTCGAGTGGCTGCGGTCAGGCGACCCCGACCTCGCCTGACTGCAACGTCGACTTCACGGACGTCGCGCCCGTCGGCATCGTCAGCTCGGGAGATGGAAGCGTACGTACGTTCTTCACGACGACCCATCAGACGGCGCGCCTCGTGGCGAGCTGCATGCAGCTGCCGGGTGGCAACTGTACGTTCAATCGAGTGAGTGGGAAGAGTGACGCACAGCTCGAAATGGCGTGGCGCAACGCCGACGGCTCGGTGGGGCGCAGCGTGATCGCTCGCGCTTCGCCGTCGGACGACGGCGGCATCGCCGCGTCCGTCACGACGGACGTGCAGGGCCGCATCCACGCCGGATGGTTCGACGGCCACTCCAGTTCCACCGTGCGCTATCTCCTGCTCGGTCCGTGAGCGCGGGGCTCAGCCCTCGTCGCGCAGCGACTCGATCTCGGTCTCGATCGCTTCCCATTCTTTCATCAGAAGCTCGATGTTCGCCGCGAGCTCCTTCTCTTCGCGAGCCAGCGCGGCCAGCTCGTCTCGCGTGGCTCGCTCGAAGAAGCCCGGCTCCGCGTAGCGCGCCGCGATGTCGCTCTTCTTCGCCTCCTCGGCCTCGATGGTCGCGACGATGGAGTCGCGGCGTGCGGGCAAGGTGCGCTGCCTGTTGCGCCGTCGCTTCTGCTCCTCCCACGAGGACGACGTCGCCTCCGAGGCGGCCGGCTCCGTGCTCTTTTCCACCTTCGCCTTCAGCACCACCGCGTCGGCGTCCAGGTGGTCGTCGCCGCACACCGCGAGATACTCCGCGTACGTGCCCGGGAAGTCGCGCACGCCGTCCTTCGTCACCTCGAGGATGCGGGTCGCGAGCGCCGAGACGAAGGACCTGTCGTGGGACACGAAGAGGACCGTCCCAGGGAACGCGACGAGCCCCTCGACCAGCGCCGCGATGGCCTCGAGATCGAGGTGGTTCGTGGGTTCGTCCAGGATCAGGAAGTTCGGCTTCTCCACGATGATCCGACAGAAGACGAGGCGCGCCGCTTCACCGCCCGAGAGGGACCCGACCCGCTTCGTCACGTCGCCGCCCGAGAACAGCATGCGACCGAGCGCGCCCCGCACTGTCGCCGTCCCTTCCGCCGGGCAGGCTTCCCAGACGTAATCGATGGGCGTCACAGACTCGTTGCGCAAGAGCTCGTGGTGGTCCTGGGCGAAGTAGCCCGGTCGCACCTCGTGACCGAAGCGAGTGGTCCCGCGGTCGGCGGGGACGAGCCCCATGACGATCTTCAAGAGCGTCGACTTGCCGAGACCGTTCGGGCCGATGACGGCCACGCGCTCACCGCGTCGCACCGTGAGCGAAACGTCGCGCAGCACCGGCCTGCCCGCGTACGCCTTCGAGACGTGCGCCACCTCGAGGACGTCCCGTCCACTCGGTCGCTCGGGAACGAACCTGAAGAGCGGAGACCGCCGCGACGTGTCCTCGAGCTCCTCGACCTCGATCTTCTCGATCTGCTTCAGGCGGCTCTGGGCCTGCTTCGCCTTGGTCGCCTTCGCGCCGAAGCGTTCGACGAACGCTCGCTTCTCGGCGATGATCTTCTCGGCTCGCGCAATCTCGGCTTCCTTCCGCGCACGCACGGCGGCCTTCTCCGCGACGAATGCCGTGTAGTTGCCCGTGTATTCGGTGATGGTGCCGTAGTCGACGTCGAGGATGTGCGTGACGGCGTTGTCCAGGAAGCGCTGGTCGTGGGAGATCACCAGCGCCGCGCCGCGGTAGCCCGAGAGGAACTTCTCGAGCCAGCGGATCGACAGGATGTCGAGGTGGTTCGTCGGCTCGTCGAGCAAGAGCACGTCCGGACCCCCGAGCAGCACCTGCGCGAGGAGGACACGCAGCTTGAAGCCGCCCGAGAGGGTGGCGAGGGGGTTCTCGTGCACGGCGACCGGAATCCCGAGCCCCTCGAGGATGGCGGCCGCCCGGGCCGCGAGGGTGTAGCCGTTCGCCTGGGACAGCGTTTCTTCCAGCTCGGCGAGCCGATGTGGGTCCCCGTCACCGTCGATGATGCGGGAGCGCTCTTCGAGCGCGTCCCACGCCGCTCTGTCGCCCATCATCGCGACGTCCCGGATGCGTCGTACATCGTCCACGAACTGATCCTGGCGGAGGACCCCCATTCGCGTGCGGGCGCCGATGGTCACCGTGCCGTCGGAAGCGGGCTCGTCCCCGGCGAGGATCTTCAGGAACGTCGTCTTTCCGGAGCCGTTGGCGCCGACGAGCCCGTATCGCGACCCGGCGTTCAAGAGCAGCGACACGCCCTCGAACAGCGTGCGGCCGCCGAAGGACTTCGCGAGCCGGGAGACGGAGATCATGCGAGCGGCGCGGAACTTACCGAAGAAGCGACTCCTTCTCGAGGGGAATGTTGCGCCGCTTGCGAACGAAGCCCGGTCAGTGTCCTGCGACGCTGTCCAGAAAGGCGATCACGGCATCGATGACGTGCTGGTCCACATGGCAGCCGATGTCGGAGGAGCGGATCGACGTGATGTCGGGCTGCGAGATGCAATTGAGCGCGTGCGTCACGCAGGGCAACAGCTTCGTCTCGTGGTCCACCGAGGGCTTCCCCTTCGAAAAGAGGTCCCTCCAGGCCGCGAGCTCGGCGGGCGGCACGTTGCGATCGTAGTCGCCGGACAGGACGAGCAGCAGCTCTGCGCTGGAAGCAGCGACCATGGGCGCAGCGTCGGTGAGCTCGAACAACGACTTCCAGTACGCGGGGGTCCCTCCCAGGATGTTGCTGCCCTTGAACGTGCCGGCCCGGAGCGCCGCGAGATCCGTCACGGCTTGCTGGAGGTCCGCGAACTCCATGGCGACCTGCGCCTCGGGCGCGCCGGAGAGCGCGAGGAGCTGCTGAGACTCGGCGAGCTGGATCGCCACCAGGGCGTCGACGGGGTGGTACGCGGCCGCGAGCATCACCGCGCCCTGCCAGGTGTCGGCATCGCCGAGCAGCGTCGGCGCGAAGGATGCCCCTTCGCTGTGCCCGACGTACACGATCTTCGACGCGTCCACCTCGGGCTGCTGCGCGAGCCAGGCCGCCGCTGCGCGAAGGTCGTCGAGCTCGGCCGAGACGGTGAAGTCGGCGGAGGGCTCGGGATATCCGTTCTGCGCGCAGCCGTTGAACGGGCCGCAGCTCCGGGAATCGAAGCGGACGGACGCGTAACCTCTTGCGGCCAATCCACTTGCCAGATCAGCGAACACAGGAACGCCGCAGCCGAACTTCATGTCGAGCTGACCGGCGAGCACCTCGTCGCGGGTCTCGGGTCCGCTGCCCGGCCCGAAGACCACGGCGGGGAACTTCTTCCCGCTACCGTCGGGGACGCTCATCGTTCCCTTCAGCGTCAGATCGCCAGATGGGATGTCCGCGTCGCGCTCGTGCCCGGTGAAGCTCGCCGATCCCGAGTGCGTGCCGCCGTCCTTCGGTCCCGCGCCGGATTGACTGGTGCAGGCAACCCCCAGAAGGAGCGACGCGACGAGACTCGCTCGCACGAGCCTCTGACATCGCGACTCCACCCGCCATCGATTCGAGGATGAGCTTTCCAAGTCCGTGTTCCCCTTGTGGCCCGCGCTCTACGACGTAGGCCAATGGATGATCGGAACACATCGCGCGATGTCTCACAACGCAACCCTCGTTCAAACGTTCACGACCCAAACCGCGCAGCGTGAACCGACCAGCTGGACGTCAAGCATGAGACGCTCGCGCAGCGATCCGCGCGCGCGCACGACGGCCCTGCACCGTGACGCGGCGATGACCAGCGATGCCCTCCGGGTGTCGCTCGCGGCCCGAGCGGAGGCACCGGAGCACGAGAAACAGGCCTTCCGGTGTCGGGATGGTCCCTGTTTGCGACATCTTCACGAGCCGCGACCGGTCCGCGCGGGTATGTGGCACACATGCAACACAGGACGGGCGGCAGCCTCGGGGACGCCGGGTTCATCGCGCTCGGGATCCTCTCCGCCGGCTTCGGCTTGAAGGGGTTCCTGCTGTCGAGCCATTTCATCGACGGCGGCGTCACCGGAGTCTCCATGCTCCTCTCGAACGTCTTCGGGTGGCCCCTCTACATTCTCATCCCCGCGATCAATCTTCCCTTCATCGCGGCAGGTTACCGCCTCGTCGGGCGCACCTTCGCGGTGAAGAGCGCGCTCGCGATGGCCGGGCTCACCATCTGCCTCGCAGTGGTCCCCTACCCCGACGTCACTCCAGATCTGCTCCTGACGGCCGTGTTCGGTGGCGGCTTCATCGGCGCCGGAATCGGCCTCGCGATGCGGGGTGGCGCCGTGCTCGACGGCACGGAGATCGCAGCGCTGCTGCTCAGCAGCCGGACTCCATTGCTCAAGGTGAGCGACGTGATCTTGCTCCTGAACGTCGTCATCTTCGGCATCGCGATCTTCTCCCTCGGGGTCGGGCCCGCGCTCTACTCCATCCTGACTTACGTCGCTGCGTCGAAGGCCATCGACTTTATCGTCTCGGGCATCGAAGAGTACACTGGCGTGACCATCATCTCCGAGCGCAGCGAGGAGATCCGGCGCCTGATCACCGAGGAACTGCGGCGCGGGGTGACGCTCTACCGTGGCAAGCGCGGCTTCGGCACGCGCGGCGATCGCAACGAGGACATGGACATCGTCTTCACCGTCGTGACCCGGCTCGAGCTGCCCGCGCTCCGTAGCGGCATCGATCGCGTCGACCCCAGGGCGTTCGTGTTCCAGCACGGCATCGACGACGCGCGCGGCGGCATGCTGAAGCGAAGGCCGTTGCACTGACGTCCGGCGACATTCGAACTTGCGTCCACCCGGACGTCGCAGGGCAGATAGTTGTAACCCCGGGCGGGTTTCCCGCGTACTCGTTTGTGGATGAGTGAGCCCTCGTTCGTGTGCGTCGCGGCGCTCGCTCTCGCCGTGCTCTCCAGTGCAGCGTGCGACGGCTCCAGCGTGACCGGACGCCGCCCGGATGACGCGGGTGCACGCGACGCCGCCCCGGGGCGAATCGTGGACAGCGGCGCTGGAAAGCACGATGGCGGCGGCCCCCGGCTCGCGGACGCGCGCACGACGGCGCCGGATCACGCCGATGCGACCCTCGCCGTCGATGCCTCCGACGGGAGCTCCGCGGTCGGGGTCTCCACACCCGACGCGAGCCCCCCCGTCGGCACGGACTCCGGAGAACACGACGCCGGTGTCGAAGACCCGGGTCCGTCGTTCCTCCGCGTTCCGGGCTGGTCCGTGCGCAAGCGCATTCGCCCGTCGCCGCTCGACGACGTCGTCCTGGAAGAGACGCTCGAAAGCTTCGCCGACGCATCACCGCCCCCGACGCGCGTGCGAAGGCTGCCCTCCGCTTCCGTCCCGGAGCGCTCCTGGTCGGCACCGGCCGACGCTTACATCTCCGATTTTTGTCGTCAGCCGTCCGGGGCGTTCTCGGTGGTCCTGGTGGGTGCTGATCGCACTATGACGCTCGTCCGCTTGTCTGCGGACTTCATGCCGCTCGGCAGCGCGCGCGTCCGCGATCCCGGCATCGCAGGCGATCCGCACGTCACCACGGACGCCGGCGTGGCCGAGCTGTCGACGAACGGCTTCGCCCTGGACGCAGCTCGCATCGCGAGCGTCGGCGAGGACGTCGTCGCGACCGTCGTCTCGTCGTGGAACTCGATCATCGCCTATCGAGCGGCGTTCGCGAACGGAGCCTGGTCGGAGCCGAAGCGCACCCTGGTCGAGCCTCCGGTCGGCCTCACCCCGTTTCTGCCGATAGGCGGTAGCTTCGACACGTTCGGAGCGCTGGTCGAGTGGTTCCGGTCGATGCTCGACGTCGACGAGGACGGCAACGCCTACGTGGTCGCGTGGGCGAACTCCGCCCGCATCCGCGAGCACTCCACGCTGTTCGGAGACGGCCTGAAGCCACTCCCCGGCAACACCTCCGGTCCACCCGGTCTCGACTCAGACATGATCTTGACGAAGCTCGACCGGAGCGGCGCGCGTGTCTGGTCGCGGGTCATCGGCACGCCGCACGAGGACGAGCCCTACGCGCTGCGGGCGCGCTCAGGCGTGGTCGCGGTGGCCGGACGCGCGCGCCGTGTCGCCGGCTTCGACAACACGGTCTGGGATGCGTTCGTCTCGAAGGTGACGACCAGCGGGGACGTCGTGGGAACTCGGGCTCTGCCCCTCGACGCATCCGGTATCTTCCTCGCGGTGGACGTCCTGCCGTCGGGGGCGCTGGTGCTCGGTGGAAGCGACGGCTGGACACAGAATCCCGACGGGCTCAGCGTGCTGTCGTTCGGAACCAAGCTGCTCCTCGAGCTTCCGACCTTCGACGGCGCGCCGGTCCGCGTGCCGCTCGCGGCCGGGCCCCGCCACAACGAGCTCCGCACCCTGATGGCCGACTCCACCCACGTATGGTTCGGCGGTCACGAGGACGGCCCGGTGATGCACACGGGCGACTCCGACCCGGGGCAG
>CAYUAW010000087.1:18404-22028 GCA_964442485.1 uncultured Polyangiaceae bacterium | reverse complement strand
GGCACGAACGAGACGAGCGCCGCTGGCGGTTCGTCCCCGATCACGAGCGGCGGCACTTCTAGTGCGAATGGCGGCATGCCAGCGGTCGGCGCGTCTGGGGTGACCGCGGCAGGCACTTCATCGGCGGCAGGCGGCTCGAGTAACGCGATGACGGGCGGTTCTGGTGGTGCCGTGTCGTCCGCAGGCGCCGGTCAGGGAGGCACCGTGACAATCGGTGGCTCAGGCGGCTCGATGAATGGCGGCAGCGGCCCGGGTGGCGGAGGCGGCGGCACGGCCGGCACCGGAGGAACGCTTTCGAGCGGCGGGGCCAGCGGCGCTGGGGGAGCGTCCTCGACGGGAGGAGCCGCAGCGTGTACGCCGCCCGCGGCGGGCTCGAAGGGCACGAACCCGCTCTTCACGGATCAGTTCACCGCCGATCCGGGTGCGTTCGTCCATGATTGCACGTTCTACATCCAGTGCGGGCACGACGAAGCCGCCGCCGGGCAGAACGCCTTCGTCATGCGCGAGTGGTTTCTCCTCGCGTCGACGGACATGGTGCACTGGACGAAGAACGTGGCTCTGCGCTTGACCGACTTCAAGTGGGCCAACGCCAATGCCTGGGCCGGGCAGATGGTGACGAAGAACGGTAAGTTCTACTGGTACGTGCCGGTGCAGGAGGCCTCCACCGGCGCGATGGCGATCGCCGTCGCAGTCGCGAACAGCCTGACGGGGCCCTTCACCGACGCGCTCGGTAAGCCGCTCATCAACGACGCCTTCGAGATGTCGAACGCGGGCTTCGCAAACCCCTCCGCGACGCCGTTCACGATCGACCCGACCGTCTTCGTCGACGACGATGGCAAGGCGTACATGCACTACGGCGGCTTCGGCCGGATGATGGAGGTGACGCTGGACGACGACATGATCTCCGTCAGCGGAAAAATGCAGGAGGTGACGCCGCAGGGCTTCTTCGAGGCGGCGTTCCTGACGAAGCGAAACGGAACATATTACGAGATCTACGCAGCAGGTCAGAACCCCGCGACGATCGACTACGCCACATCGACTAGCCCGCTGGGACCGTGGACCCGGAAGGGTCGCGTGCTGGACGCGTTCAAGGCAGGCTCGGGACAGGACGCTCCCACGAATCACTCCGCAGTCGCCGAGTTCGCGGGCCAGTGGTACCTCGTCTATCACGTCAGCAGCGGTCCGAACGGCGGCGGCACCTACCGGCGAGAAGTCGCCGTCGACAAATTGAACTTCAATGCTGACGGCACGATCCAAAAAGTTGTTCCGAGCGCCGGCCTCACGTTTTAGCGCGGCGCTCGCGTACTCGCTGGTGACGGCGGCAGCTTCGGCTGCGTCGCTCACCAACGACACGTTCAACGTCCAGATCGGCAGTAACGGCGAGATTTCCTCGCTGAAGCTCGTCGGCGACGCTTTCCCGACAGACTACGTCCTGAACGCGACGAACGCGCCGGGCCAGAACACGAGCGACCACGAGTGGGTCGGGGAGCTCATGTTCAGCTACCGCGTCGGCAGTGGCGCATGGCAGACCGCACTCACGCAAGCGTCTTCGGACGTCCGCGCGGTGCAGAGCTCAGGCAACAGCGTCACCGTCACGTACGAGAACTCCGCGAGCCCGAGCGGCATCAAGAATTTCAAGGTCGTCGAGACCTACTCGCTGACGGGCGGTTACCTGTCGTGGCAGCTCGGTCTGACGAACACGTCTAGCCAGCCCATCGAGCTCGGCGACGTCGGGCTCCCCTTGCCCTTCAACGAGTACTGGTTTCAGGACAACGACGTCATTTACGAGACGCGGACCGTCTATCACTCGTTCACGGGAGGCCACAGCTCGTACATCACCGTGCAGCGCCCGAGCGGTGTCGGTCCCTACCTGCTCATGGTCCCGGACCCGAGCACCGGAGCCGGCTTCGAGTACATGGACAACTGGGTGAAGAGCGAACACCCGGGCAGCGCGTGGGCAGCGGGAGGCGGAACCCCCAAGTGGGCAAACGGGCTCGACGTCTTCTACGTGCACTCGAACGCCATCAAGAAGACGAACCGCGGCTACCTGCCGAACACCAGCCTGATGCTCGCTGCAGGGGAGAGCCATACCTACGCGTTCAAGTTCTTCAAGGTCGCGAGCGAGGACGACGTGAAGAGCAAGCTCTACAGCGAAGGGCTCCTCGACGTGACCGTCGTCCCCGGGATGATGTTTGCAACGGACATGACGGCGAAGGTCGATCTGCACACGACGCAGAAGATCAACTCGCTCACCGCGCAATATCCGGCGGAGACCACGGTGACCGCGCTGGGCGGCAGCAGCGATCACAACCTCTACTCCATCCGTCTCGCGCATCTCGGGCAGAACGACGTCACCGTGAGCTACGGCAACGGCCTCTCCACGGCGCTTCAGTTCTACGCGCTCGAGCCCGTGGGCGCGGCCATCGACCGGCACGCAAGCTTCATGGTGAACAAGACCGTCGCCCGCACCGGCAGCCTCGCGAAGGTGTTCGACGACTGGATGCTCGACACACGCTCGGTGCGGGGCGCGACGGGCGGTAGCGGCTGGGGCGACGACTGGGGATGGACCCACGGGCAGTTCCTGGCGGAGAAGAACGCCCAGACGCCGGTCGCGGCGGAGGTCAGCGCGCTCGACGACTATCTCGACGCGATCTGGCAGAACGCGATCGATCACACGACGTTCGTCGTGCAGGACTGGTGGTGCCCGGCAGGGACGAGCGCGCTCAACCCGAACAACTGCTTCTACAACCGTCCCTACGCCTACCCGCACGCGTTCAACACGTACTTCTCGATGTACAAGATCGCGACCTTGTACCCGAAGCTCGTCACGTATCACTCCTCGGCGGATACGTACCTGATGCGTGCCTACGGCGTGCTGCACTCGCTCTATTCCGGGGGGCCGCCGGAGCCGAAGGCGCCGAAGACGATCGCCGGTACCGGATACATGGGCGAGCAGACGCTGCCCGATATCCAGCACGCCCTCGAGCTCGGGGGCCACTCCACGGAGGCCGCGTTCGTCAAGTCGGCCATCGGTAACCTACACTCGGCATTCAGCGGCAGCCCCTATCCCTATGGTTCCGAGTACACGTACGACAACACCGGCGAGGAAGCCGTGTACATGGCCGCGAAGGAGAACGGCGATCTCTCCATCCTGGGCAAGGTGAACACAAAGACGCGAGCATGCCGCGGCCACGAGCCGGTCTGGTACTACTACGCGGATCCGGTCACCCTGAACGGCGAGAACTGGTGGCAGTTCCAGTACACCGCGTCGCTCGCGGGGTACTGCATGGACGACTGGCTCCGCCATCACTCGACCACGCCGGAGCTCGACGAGCGCCTCTCCTACGCCGCCAAGATCAACAACATCGGCGCGATCAATTCGGGCCAGATAGACCCCGATCCGGCGAACCTCGGCGCCGTCGCCTGGACGTATCAGGCGATGAAGGGCGACGTGTACGTGAACAGCTTCGACCCGGCCGGAAGCTCACTCCACGCCGGCTGGCGCCAGATGGCCGGCGAAGCGGATCTCGGCCTCTTCGGCGCGCTGCGCATCCTGAGCGCGGACGTCGCGGTGGATCCGATCTTCGGGCTCTTCGGCTACGGCACTGACGTGTCGAAGGCCGG
>CAYUAW010000087.1:13068-18304 GCA_964442485.1 uncultured Polyangiaceae bacterium | reverse complement strand
GGGGTCGGCGGGGCGAGCGGCGTCGATCCCGGGACCCCCGCCGGCGCCGGAGGCGGTGCTGCGACGGCCGGCGCCCCGAACGGCGTCGGTACCGGAACCGGCGCGAGCACTGGCGTGGCCGGCACCGCTCCCGGCGCGAGCGGCACGGGAACGGCGATCGGGGGCGGCGCGATGACGAACGGAGGCGGCGTGAACAGCGTGGGCGCCGGCGGCACCCTCGGTGGCGGCGGTTTACCGTCGATGGGCGGCGGCAGCTCCGACGGCGGTGCAAGCTCGGGATGCGGCTGTCGCGTCTCGTCGGATCCTCGCTCTTCGCACGCCGCGCTGGTCGCGGTGGCGGCGCTCGCGCTTCACACGCTGCGCCGTCGCACCACGCGGGCCAGGCCCCGTCACGGACGCCAGGCGTAAGGCGGAGGCGTCGTCACGTCCTGGCCGGTGCAGTTGCTCGTCACGCTGCTGTCGACGAACCCACAATACGAGCCGCTCGATTCACCCTGGTTCGCACCACGCAGCTCGAGATCCCCGAGCATGACAGCGGAGCCGGAAATGGTCTGCGGCTTCTCGAACCACGCGGGCCCGTACGGCCAGGAGAGCGCTACGCGCGCGGTGCCGCTGACCGTCGCGCCCTGCTCGAGGACGGTGAGACCACCGACCGTGCCGCTCGACACGGTGCCCGCGACGACGGTGGCGTGATCTTCGATGCGGGCGCTCGCACCGACGGTGCCGCCGAGGACCGCTGCGAGGGGCCCGACGAAGGCACCCTGCGCGACGTTGGCGCTGGAGGCGACCCATCCGCCGCCGTTCGACCACCGCATCCCGTTCGCGGAGGGGTTCGGCGCATTCGGCTGGAAGCCCTCCGGAGACGCGCCCTGTACCTCTATCATGTACGGGTAGCGGTAGATCGTCGGATAGAGCTGATCCCAGTTGATGTGCACCGCGACCGACGGCGTCCCGGTCACGACGAGGAACAGCGCCTCCGATGCCCCGACGCAGAAGGTGAGCGAGCCGTCGGTGCCGCTCTGGAGCTTGCTGTACCGGGGCGTCGTGATGGCGGAATCGGTCGCGACGAGGCCCCAGCGAAAATCCGTGTTCGCGGCGGGCTGCACGACTCCACGGAACGTGACGGTGACGTTCTGTGCCCCTGCATCCGGGTACAGACGGACGATGTTGTAGCCGTAGCGCTGCGGTGCTTGCAGAGCCGGCACGACGTAGCGGTGGCTCGCGGCGTCGAGCACTTCGAGCCGCGTGGTGCGGAGCCGGCGCTCGGGCTTCGACGTGTCGGTGATGCCGCCGTAGCTCGTACGGAAGAGCTTGCTCTGGTTCATGCCGGTGGTGCTCTCGGGCGGCGGATCCTGATAGTCCCAGGTGACATTGTGCATCGCCCACTCACCGAAGAAATCGTTGAGCTGCGAGAGCGTCCAGCCGCGTGTCGAGGCGATGTTGTCGAACGGATCCGAGCTCGTCATGGCGGCGGTCCAGATCGAGTTCACCGCGTCGTAGCAGTACTTGTCCTTCAGGAACTCCATGAACTGCCAGTCGCAGTACCGGTCGCGCGTCGACCCGAGATACAGGTGCGGCGCGTTCGCGAGCATCTCCGAGCAGTGGACGTTCGTCGTGTGGTACTCGGGCAGCTGCTGGGAGCGCCAGTTCGCGTGGCTCTCGTAGATCCAGCCGCAGTAGTTCTTCGAGCCGCCGCACGAGAGCCCCTTGGTCGTCGATTGCACGGCGTGCATGAACTCGTGCGCGAGTCCCCAGTGATCGGCCGTGGCACCGGGGCCGATCCACATGCCCATGTACCCGCTGCCCCACCCGCCGCCGGTGAGCCCGGAGTCCGTGTGCACGACTATGCTCGCCTTGTACTTCGTCGTGCTCGAGCAATACGGCTCGGGGAAGAAGATGGGAGAGCCGAAAAGCGTCGGCCATACCACCTGCTCGAGCGTGGTCGTTGCGTCGGAGCACTGAGCCGCTGTGATGGTTCCGTTCGGCGCGTGCACGGCAAAGTGATCGCTTTGACAGACGAGCGGGTCGTTCGTAGTCGAGCCGGGATCCGTCCAGGTTCCGGCCACGCAGGTTGTCTTTGGTGCGGTCGGGCAAGTGGTGGCCCAGGCCGTCTTCTCTCCGGGATCGCAGCTCGACGCGCCGCCCGCTCCCGCGCCTCCGCTGCCGCTCATCGCCGAACCGCCGGCGCTCGTTCCCGCTATTCCGGTAGCTCCGCCAGTCGAACCTGGAGTGCCGCCAGCGGCGCCTCCATTACCGTTGCCCGCCATCGCAGTGCCGGAGCCGCCGGAGGAACCGAGCGCGCCCGAACCGCCCGCGCTCGCTGCGCAGCTGCTCGAGGTGCACGCGCCTGCTGCGCCGGACGCTCCGCCGGCACTCGCGCCGCCTCCCGGGAACGTGGCCCCCGCTCCGTCCGCGGAACCGCTGTTCGTATCCGCCGAGCACGCGGCAACACCACCGAGCGCGACCAGCGGCACGGAACGCTTGAAGATTCGTCGAAGGCTCATGACGTGGTTCCTGGGGCCCAATGTGGGGAGGGCCACCGCGGAGTGATTCCACACCGACGCCACGGGTCAGGTTTTCGCGCAAACCGCTACGGACAGTACGCCACGCGCGCAACCTGGAGCGTTCGAATGGCTGGCGCTGCCGGACCGGCGTCGCGCGACGTCCTCTCGGACCTATCCCTGTCCAGAACGGCCACGAAAGCAAAGCCGAGATCGCCGTTGGGAAAGACGCGGATGTCTTCGAGCTCGTTCGGCGTGGCGGAAATGATCTCGTCCGGCGAAACGAACACGCCGCTCGTATCTAGCAAGCGCGCGTGGGTGCCGCTGAACGTGCCGTCGCAGGTCTGCCCGTTGCACCGGAGGTCGCCGAACTCCTCCCACGTCGCGAAGATCCGGTTCGGACCGTACGGCGAAAGGTGCAGGCCGAGCTCTGCGACGTCCGGTGTGTCGGACAGGAACTTCTCGGCGACCTTCGTGCGATAGCTCGAGTCGAGAGTGAGAAACGCGATGTCGGGCGCCGCTCGCGCGGCCGCGGCGCGACTTCCGGTGCCCGTCACGCCGCGCGAGAGCCAGCCGACCGCGAAGGAGCCGTCGCTCATCGCCACGATGGAACCGAGCGCTCCCGCGGTGTACCCGGAAGCCGACTGCTCCGCGCCGAGCAGCACCGGTGGCTTCCCTTCGAGCATCAGGTTCAGACCCTGAAACGGAGTGCCGTCGGAGAGACACAGGGGCGTGAACGTGGAGGCGCCCGGGAGCAGCCGGAGGCCCTCGTCGATGCTGCAACCCCAGGCCCAGCCGCCGGGGAGCGCCCGACCGGAGTCGTCGAGGTACACGAGCTTGTCGCCATACTGTGACGGGTGCATGTCGCCCTGGCAGCCGTGCATGGCAAAGTACGCGCCGTACTTCGTGCCGTTCCACTCGAGCCTGCCGTTCAGCGGCGAGGCGACGCAATCGCGCGCCGCGCCGACGGTGGACGCGACGACGCTGCTCGTGCCCGTGAGCGGCATGCGGGCCACCTCGACGCCGCCTCTGATTCTCACAAGAAGAACCGCCCCTTTTGCGATCGCGCCGTTCGCGGCGGGATCGGCGAGCGGCTCACCGGGATCGGCGCCGCCGACGAGCAACGCGACGCCGTCGGACTGCGCGACGAGACCCCCGACGTCGAAGCCCTCGACGACGGTGTCCGCGCCGCGGCGCGCGAGCGTCCCGTCGAGCGACGTGACGTGCACGTGCGTTCCGTCGGATTCGAGCCACGCGATGCTCGGCGCGCCGTCCGGACCGATGCTGAACGCGACGCGCTCGTCCTCCGGGATCAGGTTGTACCCGAGACGCCGGTAGCGCACTTCCGTGGGAAGCTCGACCTTCGTGAGCGTCAGGCGACTCGCGAGCGTCGCCCCGCAAGACGGCTTCGCGTCGGTGCTCGCTCCTGCCTCGAGGCGTGCCGGCGCTTCTGCGGTCTGGACGTATTGCGTCTCGCACGCGAGCGCCGAGAGCCCGACGAGCCCGCGGAGGAGCCGCGCAAACGCAGTGCGCCTCACAGCGCCACCCTTATGCCGGCGCTCGCCATCACCCCGGGCCTGCTGAGCGACGTCGAGGCGTCGAGGACCGACACTCCCGCTCGCGGCAGCGTCGCGAAGACGTGCGCGGCGACGCCGATCGCGAGCGCCGGCGCGAGCGCCACTTCCGCTCGAACGCCGACGGCGCCGAGCGCCGCCCAGAGGCTTCCGGCCCGCGATTGCAGCGGCGGCGCGGGCTCCCCCTGCGCGCGCATGAAGTAGGCGCCGAGCGCGGCGCTCACACCCGCTGCGAAGGCTCCCCCCCGAAGCGCGTCGAAGCCGAGATCGCACCATGCGAGACCCTGCTGCAAGCTCGCCGAGCCGCGTGTCGTGTCGACGTTGCTGCCGAGCAGCGGGCCTGCGGCGGCGACGCCGAGCTCGAAGCGGTCGCCGAACCGGTACGATACCGCGAGCGCCGGCCCCACGGCGACCCCGGCGCGCGCCTGTACGAGCAAGAGCGCGTCGGCCCGCAGCCGAACACGCGGCGCGGGCGGCGCGGTGAAGGCGGCGAGCACCGGCGTCGGCCTTCGACGGTCCACGCCGGCCACGTCCTTCGGCGGCGGCTCACCGGTCGTGAACTCCCTGAGACTCGCGCGCAGCAGATCGACGGCGCGAATGGCGAGCAGGCTCGAGGCATCGCCGCCGCTCTCCACGACGATCGTCCGAAGGGTCGTCTTGCCGCTCGCGCGGTCCACGAGCCACACGTCGACCGAGGCGTCTCCGCCGTGTCGGATGAGGGCGATGGCTGCGAGCGCGCGCTTCTTCTCCGCCGCTGCCGCGAGCGCCGACCCCGGCATTCCGCCCTCCGCTGGATCGGCCGGTTCCACCTCGAAATGGTGAATCCTGAGCTCGGCGGCCAGACGGTTCCAGGCGTCGAACAGCACGACGTCGGAGGGCTCCGGCCGCACGAGCACCACGCGCTCCGCCCTCGCGTCGAGCGCGCCGACCAGCACCAAACCGAAGACCGCGAGAGCCAACGACCTCGCTCGGCTCATCCGTCAGTCGGTCCCTGCGAGCCTTCGAGCCGCTCGCACGGCGGCGCCGTCGGGGTACCGGTTCGCGTAGTCGCGGGCGAGCTGCCGCGCTCGCGAGAGCGCCCCGAGTCGCTCCGCCGCGAGCATCCGCCCGGCGAGCGCGTCGGCAGCAAGTGCACCGGAGGGTGATTCGGACAAGTAAGTG
>CAYUAW010000087.1:4986-12968 GCA_964442485.1 uncultured Polyangiaceae bacterium | reverse complement strand
CGAACGCGCCCCGCTGCACGCGCTTCGTCCACGACTCCTCCGGCGCATCGACGTTCTTCGGCGCGACGTCGGAGGGTGGCGCCTCACGCTGGCGAGACGCGACGTCGAGGGCCGCCGGGTCGCGCGGACGCGGCGCACCTTCGCGAAGCACCGGATCGCGCGGTCGCGGCGAGTCGACAGCGGTCGAATCCGTTGGCTTGGCGGCTGCGGGCTCGGCCGACTCGCGCGTCGCGACGGGCTCCGCGTTCTGCTCGTCGGTGAGCTTCACCACGCCGTCGCGCACGGATGCGTGGAAGGCGTGTCCCGCCGTCACGGCGTAATGACTCGGTCCGATGGGCGTCTCGATCTCGACGGAACCCTCGTGCAGCGTCACGTCGATGCGCTCGTTCTCCGGATCCCAGGCGATCGTCAGCTTCGTCCCGGTCACGCGCACCTCGAAGGGCCCTGCCACGAAGGCCCAGCTCACGCGCCCCCGGTGCCGGATGCTCGCGGTGGTCTCGCCCCGCTCGACGAGGACTCGCGCGCCGTTGCTCGTGGTCTCCTCGATCCGGAGCCGCGTGCCCGGACGGGCCGTGACGTCCGAACCGTCGGAGAAGCGCACGTCGGCCGGCGCGTCGTTGCGAGCACTGACGTAGCTCGGCTGGGAGTTCGTGTTTCCGCTCACCTCGTAGGAGAGCGGCGCCTTCGAGTAGCGCGCGAACACGAGCGCCGCAGCGGCGAGCAGCGCCGCGAGCGCCGCCACTCTGCCCCACGCGCGGCCGCGGGTCGCCGTGCGTGCGACGGCGGCCGACGCGGCGTTGATGCGCCCGGCGGTGCCGAGCAGCCGCACGCGCCCGGCAGCGTGCGTCTCTGCGTCGACGGGGGCCTCCGCCGCCGCGCGCGCGAGCAGAGCGACGCGGTCGAGCCCGAGCTCGCCGTTCGGCTCAGCCATCGGCGCCCTCGTCGACGCGCTGGATGTACTCCCAGAGCGACGGTTCCACGCGCTTGGCGCGCGCGACGATGGCGCGACGCGCGCGGGAGACCTCGCGCTTCACAGTCGATTCGGACACCTGGAGGGCGGCGGCCACCTCCGTGAGCTCGAGTCCGTGGACCTGCCGGAGCACGAATGCGACGCGCCGCCGGGGGGGCAAGAGCTCGAGCAGGCGACCCAGACCGCGCAGCGCAAGCGTGCCGTCGAGGTCCGACGGCGCCGACGGAACCTCCGGCACTTCGCCTTTCGGCGAGAGCATGACCCAGCGACGCACCCGCCGGCGCCGCAGCTCGACGAGCACCAGCCGGACGGCGACGGACACCAGGTACGCGCGCAACGCGGAAGGATCCCGCAGCTCGGAGGCGCCGCGAAGCAGCGCGATGAACACCTCCTGGAGCAGGTCCTCGACGGCGGCGTCGGCGCCGAGATTGCTGCGGAGCACGCTCCGGACCACGTGGGAGTACCGGTCCCACACCACGCCGAGGGCCCCCGTATCGCCGCGCGCGACCGCTTCGACCAGCTCGGAATCGCCGAGCCTTTCGCGCGGGAAGCGCGAAACCGAGGGCTGCCTGCTGGCGATCACCGGCACTGCCTCAGTGTTGCCGAGCCTCGGCGCAGCGGGTCAGCAAAATCGCGCACACGGACCCAATTTTTACCGCGCGAGCAGAACCGGGTGCCCCCGTGCGGACGAGGTCGTCCCCAATTGCGCTATCTTCGAGCGCCGCATGCGTGCTGAAGGGCGTTGGCCGTGAAGGGGAGCCAGGTGCGCGCCGCCTTCCCGGACAGCGATCGCTTCGTCGTGCCGGCGCTCCTGATCGCGTCGATCCTGCAGTCGTTGCCGCCGCTTCTCAACGCCGCGGGCACGCAATCGGACGCGGCCGTCGTCGGCTTGCAGGCGATGCACCTGCTGCGCGGCGAGGCGTCGTGGTTTCTGTGGGGCAGCGGCTACCAGACGTCCGTCGATTCCTTCATCGCCGCGGGGTTCTTCCGCTTGTTCGGCACGACGCCGCTCGCGCTCATGCTGTCGGCGTTCGTGGGGTACGTCGCCCTGACCGGCTTCGCGTACGCCACGCTCCGGCGTCGCTTCACGCCGCTGTCCGCGGGGCTCCTCGTCACGCCGCTCGTGTTCATGGCGCCGCCCGTGCACATTTACGCGTTCTATCCGCCGCGGCAGGCGTCGCTGACGCTCCTCTTCGCGGCGCTGTGGGCGCTCGACGGCGCGCCGAACGCGCGCGCTCCGGCCGGGCGCGTGGCTCTCGGTGCGCTGCTCGCCGGCCTCGCTTGCTTCGCCGATCCTTACGCGCTGCTCTTCCTGCCTGCGGTGGCCGTCTTCGTGATCCTGATCGCGACGGATGCTCGAGAGCCGCGCGCAGTCGTCCGACGGTTCGCCACGGGCGTCGCCGGCATCGCCGTCGGACTCGTCCCGTTCGTGCTGCTCTCGCGCAGCGCCGGCGCCCGCCACGGCGTGTTCCAGCTCGACGCCGCCGCGCTCGGTCGCCACGTGAAGCTGCTCTTCGGGGAGTGTCTGCCCTACTTGCTTGGAACCGACGTGCGGCGCTTCGTGCCCGGTCACGGCGCCGTCACATGGACGGCGCCGCCGTTCTTTCGCGCCATCCAGATGGTCGGCGCGTGCTCCCTCGTCGCAGGGATCGTCGTCGGGGGGGTCGTCTCGGTGGTTCGCCGCGACGCTCGCGACGCGCGGCGCCTCGGCGCTGCAGGCGCCGTGATGCTGCCGGTCACCCTGGGCGCCTTCGCGCTGTCCGTCATGGCGATGGATCGCTTGTCGGCGCGCTACCTGGTCGCCATCGTGCTCATGGCGCCCTTCGCGCTTTCGCCGGTGCTGCGCGTGCTTGGCCGCGGCGCCGTCGCGGCGATGCTCGCGCCGTATCTCGTCACCATCGCCGTCGGAGGCTGGCTCGCCTACGGCGACAACGTGGACGGGCCGCGCATCGTCCAGAAGAACGGGCGCGCCGTGGACGAGCAGACGCTGGCGCGAGCACTCCGGGCACGCGGGCTTCGCTACGGGCTCGCGGATTACTGGGTGTCTTACCGGCTCACTTTCCTGTTCCACGAAGATCCCATCCTCGTGCCCTGGCATGCGGCGCTCGATCGCTATCCGCCGTACCGGCGCGCTGCAGACGCGGAGCGCACCCTGGCGTACGTCTACGATCCGTACTGGTCCGAGGAAGATCTCGCGTACCGGAAGGAAGAGCTGTCGAAGGGCAAGGGCGGCTTCGAGCCGGGCTTCGAGGAGTTTCGCGCGGGCAGGTACACCGTGCTCGTGCTGCGGCGTGCGCGACCGGGAGGGCTCCGGGTCGCTGGAGCCCACGGCAGGTTGAACGGCGAGCTCGTCACGCCGCCTCCGGATACGACGACTCACGCCCAGGGCGACATGCACGCCCTGTGAGCACGACGCGCGTTTCGGCCGGTGCGCGCGGCCGACATCGACGTCCGAAAACCGCGAGACAGACCACACCCCAGCCGCCATGATGACCGGCGTGGACCTCGACCGTGATGCCTTCTATCGCGCCTTCCAGACGCGCGACGCGCGCTTCGACGGCCGCGTCTTCGCGGGCGTCCTGACGACGGGGATCTATTGCCGGCCCATCTGTCCGGCCCGCACCCCGAAGCGCGAGAACGTCACGTTCTTCGTGTCCGCAGCCGCCGCACAGGAAGCGGGGTTCCGGCCCTGTCTGCGCTGCCGGCCGGAGACATCGCCGGAAGTCGGAGCCTGGCACGGCTCGTCCAGCACGGTCGCGCGCGGCCTGTCGCTCATCGAGAGCGGCGCGC
This sequence comes from uncultured Polyangiaceae bacterium, assembly GCA_964442485.1. Lineage (GTDB taxonomy): Bacteria > Myxococcota_A > Polyangia > Polyangiales > Polyangiaceae > DASZVB01. The sequence continues at coordinate 9,208 of CAYUAW010000087.1, read as the reverse complement.
TCGACACTGGAGACGTGGAGGGCCTCGCGGAGCGGCTCGGTATCGGCGGGCGCCAGCTGCGGCGGCTGTTTCAGACGCACCTCGGAGCATCGCCGCTGGCCGTCGCGCAGACGCGGCGCATCCACCTCGCCAAGCAGCTCATCCACGACACGTCGCTGCCGATGTCCGAGGTGGCAATGGCCTCCGGCTTCGGCAGCGTACGGCGCTTCAACGAGACCTTTCAGCAGCTCTTCGGTCGTCCTCCACTCGCCCTTCGCCGCGCGCGGGGAGCGGCGCGCGCCCCCGGCGCGCCGGTGACGCTGCACCTGCCCTACGCGAGCCCCTACGATTTCGGGGCGGTCCTCGGTTTCCTGCGTGCGCGCGCCATTCCCGGCGTCGAGTCCGTCACGGATTCCCGCTACTCCCGCACCATCTCCGATGGCCGCGCGCACGGCGCGCTGATGGTGGAGGCAGACCGGCCCGGTCGGTTGCGGCTGACGGTGCACCTTCCGACGCTCACCGCGCTCCCGTCGCTGATCGCGCGTGCCCGTCGCCTGCTCGACCTCGCGGCGGACCCTGAAGCGATCGCCGCACACCTCTCGACGGATCCACTCCTTGCTCCGATGGTCGCGCGGCGCCCGGGCCTTCGCGTCCCGGGGGCGTGGGACGGCTTCGAGCTCGCCGCGCGCGCGATCCTCGGGCAGCAGGTGACGGTCGTCGCAGCGACGCGGCTCGCGGGGCGGCTCGCCGAGCTGTGCGGCGAGCGCGTCGTGACGGGCGAACCTGGGCTCGACTGTGTCTTTCCGACACCGGAGCGCGTCGTCGCCTGCGACCTGACGAGGCTCGGCATGCCGCGCGCGCGCGCCCGCGCCGTGTCGGCGCTGGCGTCTGCCGTCATTGCAGACAGAGACCTGCTCTCCGGCGGCCGGAGCCTCACCGACGCCGTGCATCGCCTGCGGGAGATCCCGGGCGTCGGTGAATGGACGGCGCAGTACGTCGCCATGCGCGAGCTCCGCGAACCGGACGCGTTTCCCGCGATGGACGCGGGCGTCCTGCGCGCGCTCTCTGTCGCGACCGGTCACCGCGTCTCGGTCGCGGAGGCACTTGCACGCTCGGAAGCGTGGCGCCCCTGGCGCGCGTACGCAGCACTGCATCTCTGGGCGTCCCTCGCGGACGTCACGCCCCACACCCACCAGGAGAACCGACATGGCCGACGCGTCGCCTGACAGTTACACGATGGATCATCTCTCGACACCGATCGGCGTCGCCGCTTTCGTCACGGATGCACGCGGCGCGCTCCGCGCCTTCGACTGGGCGGAGTCCTTCGACGCTCGCATCCTGGGGCACCTGTGGCGTGGGGCCGGCGAGCACGCCGTGCTCCTGCGCGGCAAGGCCACCGAGAGCGTGCGCTCCGCGCTCGAGAGCTACTTCGCGGGTGATCTCGGCGCGCTCGACGCGCTCGCGTGCGACGCGCCCGGGACGCCGTTTCAGCGCGCGGTCTGGGCAGCGCTCCGCGCGATCCCGGCGGGGACCACCGAAAGCTACGGCGAGCTCGCCGCTCGCATCGGCGCGCCGAAGGCGTTCCGCGCCGTCGGGCTGGCGAACAACAGGAACCCCATCGGCGTCGTGGTGCCCTGTCACCGCGTCATCGGCGCGGACGGCTCGCTCACGGGGTACGCGGGCGGCCTTCCGCGCAAGCAGTGGCTGCTCGCGCACGAAGCCCGTCACGCGGGTCAGGGGCCGTGGATGGCGAGAACAGCGCGCGCGAGCTCCGCGTCGGCAGCCGAGAGCTTGTCCATGCGCGCCATCAGCGCGCGCTGATAGCCGTTGAAGAGCGAGCGGTTCACCGCGGGCAGCTGAGGCAGGAGCCGATGCAGGATCTGCGTCGCTTCCGTGGACAGGGGGAGCGCGAAGATGACGTGGAGCTCGAGGACGTAGTGCACCCAGCCCGCGTCGCGGAGCGCCGCCGCGAGCCGCATCGCCGAGAGCGCGGAGCTGTCGAGGACCGCACGATCCACGGCGTCGCCTCGTCGCGCTGCCTGCAGCACGTCCCAGAGGTGCGCGCTCAGCACGCGCTCGGCGCTCTTCGGCCTGCCGAGCGAGAGCATCTTGTCGAAGAGCTCGCCGAGATACGTGAAGGCGTTGAGCTCGAGGGTCTCGACGCCGTCCTTCGTCTTCGGATCGAGCGCAACGAGGGGCGGCGGCATGCTCGAGTTCATGGGAACCATCCCCGACCAGAGCTTCTGCGTCGCGTTCGCCGGCAGCACGGAGAACACGAGCTCCTGATGACCGACGAGGATGCGGTCGCCGTCTTCCAGCCGCACGGAGCGGCGGATTCGCTGCTCGTTCACGAAGACGCCGTTGTCGCTGCGCAGATCTTCGATGAGCACGGCGCTGTCGTTCGCGAGCAGGCGCGCGTGACGCCGCGACACCAGCGGATCTTCGACGACGACGTCCGAGGTGGGGCTGCGCCCGATGACGTACTGCCCCGGCTCCAGCACGAGCTCTTCCCCACGGTAAAGAAGGCGAAACCGCGTCGCGCTCGAGTCGCCGCTTCTCGCTGTTCCAAGTGGGCTCAGAGACCGAGCCATCGTGCTTAAGCTTGGCAAAGGCGGACACGTTCGTCCACCCGTGGTGCCAGAGGAGACGTCGCCGCCGTCGATGACCCCGCGCCTCACTCGCGCGCCGTCGACGCCGGCGTTCGAGAACGCTATGACGATGACGACCAGCTCGTTATAGCGATGTCTCTCGTAACCATCAGTCGCGACCTTTCAAGAGAGGTGTCCAGCCTCCGCTTCTCGGCGCCCGTTGCCTACCTGTACAATCCACTGGAATACGCGCGTGCGCCCCACGAGGCGTACCTGAAGGCGTGGGGGAAAGGGCCAAAACGAGTACTTTTTCTGGGAATGAATCCCGGCCCGTTCGGAATGGCGCAGACCGGAGTACCGTTCGGCGACGTGCACATGGTCCGGGACTGGCTGCGCATCGAGGCAAAAGTGCACCGCGCCCCGAAGGAACACCCCAAGCGGCCCGTGCTGGGGTTCGCTTGCACGCGGAGCGAAGTGAGCGGCTCCCGGCTGTGGGGCTGGGCGAAAGAACGCTTCGGGACGCCGGAAGCCTTCTTCGCGAACCACTTCGTCGCGAACTACTGCCCCCTCGTATTCATGGAGGAGAGCGCCAGGAACCTGACGCCGGACAAGCTCCCCTCGGGCGAACGCGCTCCCCTTTTTGCGGCCTGCGACGAGGCACTGCGGCGCATCGTGAAGACGCTGGAACCCGAGTTCGTCGTCGGAGTGGGCGCTTTCGCGATGGAGCGCGCGAAAGCGTCGCTTTCGGGGTGGGACGGCGTAATCGGCACCATTCTGCATCCGAGCCCCGCGAGCCCCCGGGCCAACCGCGGCTGGGCAAAGCTCGCGGAAGCGGAGCTCGCGGAGCTCGGCCTGCGCTGACTCGCGTGGAGCTAGGCTGCTCGGCTCACGGACCGACGCGGCTGCGCGACGGTCGCGGAGGCCGCCTTCGGCGGAGCGAATGAAGCGGAAGAAGCCGCTTCGCCGCAATGAATGATGGCAAGCCAGCCTTCACCGGGACTGGCGACGACCGCCGCGCCTTCCGGGTGTCCGCGCCATGACTCGCAGAGCGCGGCGACGACGGGACATGGGAGTGCGTCGGGATCCAGACCCGCCGCGGTGACGAGCATTTCGTAACTCCAGTCGCCGTCGGGATCGGCGCGGAGATCTGCTGGGACATCCAGAAGCGTGAGTGCGTAGCGGTGCATTTCCATGGGTGGTCGTGAAACGCCGGGAGGAGGGGCGGCGCCCCACGTGGATCCACGCTTAGCACGGCACTGAACACCTGAACAGCAAAACTGCTCTCTCCTCTATTGAGCCAGAACGGGCGTCGGGCCGCCATCCCGGACGCGTTCTCCCGCCCTCGAGCCGGGGCTTCCCGTCGCCGAGCGTCGCGGAGCCCGCTCCCGGCGGCCCGGGCTGACCCTCGGTGCGTCACCTCCGGCGCGCGCGCTGAGACTTCGCGCCTCCCTTCTCACGACGGCGCCGAGCACGCAGTTCAGTTTCGTGCAGCGCGCCGCGCACGGCGGCCGTGGCACATGGCGTGCACTTGGCCGCTCACAGAGCGGAGAACCAAGTGAAGAAAGCTACGAAGAACAACGGCGCACGATCGACGTCAACCACCTCGACGTCACGCAAGGCCGCGCCGGCCGCGCGCGCCCGCAGCGTCTCCGACG
>CAYUAW010000087.1:2297-4886 GCA_964442485.1 uncultured Polyangiaceae bacterium | reverse complement strand
CTCGAGGAGTACACGACCGCGAAGATACTCACCGAGGTGGGCGTGAAGACGCCGCTCTTCGCGCGCTTCTCGACCGTGGCGGGCGGGGCCGGCTCGGTCGACACACCGCGCGACGTCCGCGGGTTCGCCGTGAAGTTCTACACGAAGGAAGGCAACTGGGACCTCGTCGGCAACAACATCCCGGTGTTCTTCATCCAGGACGCCATCAAGTTCCCGGATCTCGTGCACGCGGTGAAGATGGAACCCGATCGCGGCTTCCCGCAGTCGGCGACCGCGCATGACACGTTCTGGGATTTCATCTCGCTCACGCCGGAGTCGATGCACATGGTCATGTGGATCATGTCGGATCGGACGATCCCGCGCTCGCTTCGCACGATCGAGGGCTTCGCCATCCACAGCTTCCGTCTGCTCTCGGAGGATGGGACCTCCACCTTCGTGAAGTTCCACTGGCGGCCGAAGCTCGGGCTGCAGTCGACGGTCTGGGACGAGGCGGTGAAGCTCGCGGGGGCCGACCCGGACTACCAGCGTCGTGATCTCTTCGAAGCAATCGCGCGCGGGCAGTTCCCGGAGTGGGAGCTCGCGGTCCAGCTCTTCACCGAGGAGGACGCGGCCGCGTTCGACTTCGATCATCTGGACGCGACCAAGCTCATCCCGGAAGAGGTCGTCCCGCTGGAAGTCATCGGCCGGATGGTCCTGGACCGTTATCCGGAGAATTTCTTCGCGGAGACGGAGCAGGTCGCCTTCTGCCCTTCGCACCTGGTTCCGGGGCTCGACTTCTCGAACGACCCGCTGCTGCAGGGACGGCTCTTCTCTTACCTGGACACGCAGCTCTCGCGCCTCGGCAGCCCGAACTTCCATCAGCTTCCGATCAACGCCCCGAAGTGTCCATTCGCCAATCACCAGCGCGACGGTCACATGCAGATGGCAGTTCCGAAGGGCAACGTCGCCCACGACCCGTCTTCCCTGTCGAAGACGTCCCCCCGCGAGACGACCCAGGGCTTCCGTTCTGCTGCCTACGCAGAGCAGGGCGAGCGCGGACGCATCCGCGCCGGGAGCTTCGCCGACCACTACACGCAGGCGCGGCTCTTCTACAGGAGCCAGTCCAGCTACGAGCAGGCACACATCGCGTCCGCTCTCGTCTTCGAGCTGTCGAAGGTGGAGAAGCCGCACGTGCGGGAGAAGATGGTCGGGCACCTGCTGAACATCGACGGCACGCTCGGCGAGCGCGTCGCAGCAGGGCTCGGCCTCGCGCCGCTGCCGAAGGCTCCGACGCCCGCGGTGCTGCCCCACGACATGCCGCCCTCCCCTGCCCTGCAGCTCATCGGGAAGATGCTCGACACGTTCGAGGGGCGCGTGCTCGGCATCCTGATCGACGAGGGCTCCGACGCGAGCGCCGTCGCGTCGCTCGTGGAGGCCGCGACGGCGGCGGGTGGCAGCGCGAAGATCGTCGCAGCGAAGATATCCGGCGCGCCGCTCTCCGACGGCAAGCACCTCCCCGCTGACGGCCAGCTCGCCGGGACACCGTCGGTCGTCTTCGACGCCGTTGCCCTCGTGCTCTCGGACGCCGGCGCCGAGCGCCTCTCACGGGAAGCCGCCGCGATCGATTTCGTGCGCGACGCCTTCGGTCACCTGAAGGCCATCGGCGTCGACACCGGTGCGCGCGCGCTCCTCGAAGTGGCCGGCGTCGAGCCCGACGAGCTCGTCGTGGACGTGAAGAGCGCGAAGCGCTTCATCGCCGCGGCCCGCAAGCGTGCCTGGGACCGGGAAGCGAAGGTCCGCACCCTCGCGTGAACGGGCTCACAAGGGAGCCGCAGAGGCGCGCTTCGTATCGCCGAGAGCGGCCTGGATCTCCGCCGTGATGGACGCACGGAGGTCGTGCATCTGATCCGTCCGCGTCCAGAGCCAGAGCTGGACCTGCGCGCTCGTCTCCCCCATGGACGCGATGAAGACGCTCGGAGCGGGCTCCGCCAGGCAGAACGCGTTCCTGTCGGCGACCTCGAGCAGGAGCGCGCGCACGCGGCCGAAATCCTCGTGATGGCCGAGCGCGACGGTGATGTCGAGGCGGCGGAGGGGAAAGCGGGTGTGGTTCGTGACCTTCGTCTTCAGGACGAGCTCGTTCGGGATGCGGACGAAGCGATTGTCCGGCGTTCGCAGTGTCGTCGCCATCATGTCGACGCTGAGCACCTCTCCGAGGAGCCCGTCCACCTCGATGAGATCGCCGACGCGAAACGGCCGCTCCCCGAACAGGAAGAAGCCGCTGATGAGGTTTGCGAGCGTCGTCTGCGCGGCGAAGCCCACTGCCACGGTGAGCACGCCAGCCGCGCCGAGCACGACCTTGAGCTTGAACCCCATCTCCTCCAGGGCGCCGGCGAAGCCGAGCGAGACCAGCCCCCAGGTGACGAGGCGGCCCACCAGCGCCGCTCGCTGCACGTCGCCGCGGAGCGCGACCAGACGCCGCGTCCAGCGACCGAGCAACGAAGCGAGGACGACGGTGATGAAGAGCATCGCGAGGGCGCGGACGCCGTCCACCATGCGATCCGTCGTGAGAAAGGTGACCGCTCGCAGGACCGTCTCGTGGCTCATCTTCGC
>CAYUAW010000087.1:0-2197 GCA_964442485.1 uncultured Polyangiaceae bacterium | reverse complement strand
TCATCGGAACAGGGTACCGAATGCGCGGAACATGCCTCCGTCTTCGGTGTCGCGCGGGCCGGTGATGCGCGACGCGTTCGCCGCCACCGCGGGCGGATGCTCGTCCACGACGATGCGGGCGAGCTCGCCGGAACGCTCCATGGTCACCGCCTCCGTCCAGAGCCGGCCGTCGTCCGACGCATAGACGGACAGACGGCGCACCGGCAGGTTCACCCGCTCGCACATGAACGGCTGCTGCGACTTGTTCTCGATGGCGACCGCCGTGATCACGCGGTGCGGAGCGAGCACCGCTTCGTTGAGCGTGAGGCGGCCGTAAGTCCGCGTTGCGTAGCAGAGCTCGCCCTCACGCGTGTTCGGCCCGAGCCACGCTTCCTTCGGAGGCGACACCGGGAGATCGCCGAGCATCTCGTCCTCGCCCTGGAGCAGGCGTACCCACACGGGCGACCCGACGTAGAGGACCACGCGCGCCTCGGGCAGGATCGTGAGCGGATTTTCCGGACGGGTCACGACCGTACGATCGGGAAGCACGGGCAGGATCCGGAGCCGCTCGGAGGCGCTGCCCGTCGCATAGCGCGTGACGGTGACCTCTCGCGCGTCGTTGCGCACTTCGGTCGCGCCATCGGCGGCGCGCACGAGTCCGGTGTCCCCGGTCGAGGACACGCGGCTCGGCGGGGCGGGGACCTCCGCGGAAACGGTGCGCTCGCTGCCGTCTTCCGGGTTCTCCCGCCGCACCTGCCATTCGTGCGATAGGCGGATGACCTTCAGCGCGAGGGGGCCGATGCGAAAGCGCCCCGCCTGACCGACGGGGATCGTGAAGGAGCCCCACCAGCGGGGCGCAGCGCTCGGCCCGGACACGGGTACCCCGTAGCGACAGAAGCGTTGGCAATCAAGCGCCGTGCGCACACCCCTCGTACGGCCCAGCACTGCTGTTAGAGACGCGAGTCTTTGAGCAGTTCCTGGCGTCCTCCATTGGAGGATTCCGTCGGCGCCCCGCGATCGAATTCGACCCGAAAAGCAGCTGGCGCCGGCCCCGCCGGTTCTTCACATGGCTCGTGGCCGTGCGCGCGGACCGAGATCTGTCGCGCCAAAGACTCTAACAGTGGTGCTAGGCGGCTCTACCCCGGCACCGGGACGCGGCGTATCCTGCGCGCATGAAGCATCGATCCGGGGTGGCTCTCGGGGCGCTCCTCTGCGTGCTCGAGGTGGGCTGTGGGGGGTCGCAGGCGGGGCCCAAGCAGCCGCAGGGCGAATCCGCCGAGCACTCCTCCGAGCCGGAATCGAAACCGAGCGCGAGCGACGAAGCGAGCGCGCCCGAAGCGACGGAGAGCAAGCCCTCCGCGGGACCGGAAGGAAAACCGGAATCGAGTACGGGCAGCGAGCCGACGTTCCCGGAAGGCGCCTCCGTCGACCAGGCGGCAGCGGCCGTGCCGAAGGGAGCAGCCCGCGCAAACATCGATCCGGATCGGCTCGCAGAGCCGCTGCAGCAGGAATCCGTCTACGAGCCCTGCAAGGTGGGTAGCCAGCACTTCAAGCTGCGGGTCGCAGTCTGGGCAGGTCACGCGGTGGGTGTCGACGTGACGACTGCGAACAAGAAGCTTTCGGAGTGCATCGACAAGCAGGTCCGCGCCCTCTCCTGGCCGGACAAGATCCATTCACTCAACACGGTCGAGTTCTCTCTCTGAGAGCTCCGGCGTGCTCGCCGCCCTCGACTGGTTTCTCACGATCCTGCACGTGGGCGTCGTGCTCGCGTTCGTCGTGCTCTGGATCCCACGCGCGACGGCTCGCTTTCACCGCTGGCTCGTCGTGCTCGTCGCGTTCTCATGGCTCGTCATCGGGCTCCTCAAAGGCAGCATCGGGTACTGCTTCCTCACGGATCTGCACTGGCACGTGAAGCGGGCCCGTGGCGTGACCCATTTGCCGGGCTCGTTCCTCAAATACGTGGCGGATTACGTCACCGGCACCAATGTCTCCCCATCCCTGATCGACGAGATCGCGGGAGCCTTGTTCGTGGGGGTTTGCGCCGCGACCGCGTTTCGATGGTGGCAACTCGCCGCGAAGAGACGATTCTGACGCGCTTCTCGGGCAAATCGGTCGACTCGTGACGGAGTCGTGAACGTTTCAGCCAGAAACGCGGGGAATGGTGCCTAGCATGGTCATGCTATGGCCGGGGTAGCGCGTTGGGGGCGACTCTCTCCTT
>CAYUAW010000086.1:17312-22080 GCA_964442485.1 uncultured Polyangiaceae bacterium | reverse complement strand
AGACGCCCTCTACCGAGCGCCAGTCGCTGTGCCCGAACTGCATGCGCGCCGATATCGCGGTCATGCAAGCTATCCATCCGCGACGGGCGATTCGAGTCGACTCAAGCGGCCGAGGTCGTGATGACGGGATACCGCCGGCGAGCTCAGCCGGTACGAGCCTTGCTCAGCGGCATCGATTTACAGGGGCGGTGAGCGCACGGCGCACGCGAAGGAATGCCTCCATGTCTGTGACGCATCACGCACGTCCTCTGCGTGCCCGAGCATCCGCTTTTTCGAACATGCTTCGGCGCGGGTGCGGGTGAGGACTCTGCATCCGAAATTCGCTTCGTGCGCGAGAACTTTGGCCGCGGTCTTGCGCTCGGAGGGAGTTCACGGCAGGATTTGCGCGACAGATGGAGCCGGCACGGCCAAATCACCCGAGCTGGCGAATCGGCAAGGCAGCGGATGGCGGCGCGATCTGGTTGAAGTTCGTGGGCCCGACTCCCACTGACGAACTTCGGGCGTTCATCGATACCTTGACGGCGAGCATCCCCACGTCGCACGCGAGAGTCGTCTTCGATCTCCGCGAGTTGAACGGCTACAACCCCGAAGCCAAGCAGCCGATAAAGAGCTGGCTGCTAGAGCACAAACTGACGCTCGAGGAAGTCACCGTGATTGTCCCGAAATCGGGTGTCTGGCTGAGGATGGTGACGGCCGCAATCGGACTTGCCGTCGGCGTGAAGATCCGCATTCGCGACGACGTGAATGACGTCGAGGAGGCCGTCACTTTCGTGACGGCGTCGCACGCCAGTTGAACGCAGTAGCGCGTCGCGACCCTCGACGCTCGAGCCGCTCAGGAGCTCGCGGTCGCCACGCCGAGCAGCGCCCGTACCCGCGCGAGCAGCACGTCGTTCGTGAACGGCTTCAGCAACACCTGCGCAGCAAGGTCCGTGTCCGGACGTGCATCGTGCATGTAGCCGGAGATGTAGAGCACCTTCGCATCGGGCCGTACCTGATGAAACCGTCTCGCGAGCTCGAGTCCGTCCATCTGGGGCATGATGACGTCCGTGATCAGCAGATGGATCGGACCGGAATGCATCTGGGCCGCCTTGAGTGCTTCCGCGCCAGTCGAAGCCTCGATCAAGCGGTAACCGTGGCTCGCGAGCTCGGCAACCGTGAGATGGCGCAGTAGATCGTCGTCTTCGACGAAGAGCAGCGTCTCGTTCCCCGCCTGCACCTGCTGCATCGCTCGCTCGGGCCGTGCAGGATCGATTGGCGCATCGACCTGCGGCAAGTAGATCGTGAAGGTCGTGCCTGGGCCGGTCTGAGGCTCGAGGGCGATGTGTCCGGCATTCTGCCGGGCGATTCCGTAACACGTCGCCAGGCCGAGCCCGGTTCCCTTGCCGAACTCCTTGGTGGTGAAGAACGGCTCGAACAGGTGCTTCTTGGCCTCCTCGCTCAGCCCTTCACCAGTATCTCTCACTGCGAGCACCGCGTAGCGTCCAGCGTCGAGGTCCGGCAGACACCTGCGATCGTGCTCGTCGAGCTCCACCGAAGCGGTGCTGAAGGTGAGCCGGCCGCCCCCTGGCATCGCATCGCGCGCGTTCAGCGCCAGATTCAGCAGCAGCTGTGAAATCTGACTCGGATCGACCTTGACGGGTAGCGGTTCGCTCCCAGGATCGGTGACGACGTCGATGTTCTCACCCAGCACCCGCTGCAAGAGAGTCGTCGTATCGAGCAGCAGCGTGTTCAGGTCGACGAGCTTGGGTGCGATCGTCTGACGGCGTGCGAACGCCAGCAACTGCTTGGTCAGGTTCGCGCCGCCCTCGGCCGTCAGCTGGAGCAGTGACAGGTACTCGTGTGCCGTCGAGTTGCTGGGCAAGACTCGCTGGGCCAGGGTGATGAGGCCAAAGATGCTGGTCAGTAGATTGTTGAAATCGTGCGCGACACCACCAGCAAGCCTGCCGATACTCTCGAGCTTCTGAGATTGCAGCAGCCGACTCTCGAGCTGCCGGCGATCGGTGGTGTCCTGGGCAACGACCACGATGCCGGTCACGCGTCCCTCACCGTCGAATTGCGGCAGCCTGGTGGTTTCGAACCAGCGCTTGCCCTGCCCGGGCACGTTGAGCTGCTCGAGCACGCCGAGCCTGGGTTGTCCGGACGCAATGACCTCGAGGTCGGCCTGGTAATGCTCGCCCGCTTGATCGGGGCACCATCGTGCAGTGTCGGTTTCGGGGAATTCGCGGGCAGCCGCGCCGAATGATTCCGCAACAGCGCGGTTCACTCGCAGGATTCTATTCTTCGTGTCCTTGTAGAACACGAGCGCCGGAATCGCATCGACGATGAGCTGAAGCTCCTGGCACCGCCGCACGAGCTCCTCTCGGCTCGGCTCGGCTTCGGTTCCGCTGGCTCGCTCACTTCTCACGGGGTCCCCGCTCGCGTTGTTCGTGCGGCCCCGGAGTCTTACCGGACTCGAGATCGAGATCAACTGCGCGCGGCCGGGTTTTCCGTAGGCGCCGCGCGCGGCCGGTCCCCCGATGTGCGACCGGGTGAGCGGACTACGGGCTCACCACGAATGCGTCTCCGTCCACGTCGTCTCGGATGCGGATCCTGACCCCTGCAGCGAGACTGATGACAGCCGTGGCAACCTTGTGAATGGTGCTCGATTTGGGCACTAGGACGGTGATCCGTCTGATCTTGGTCCTGTTCCTTCCGAGCCAGGTCTTGATGGGTTCCTTCGTCTCCGGATTGTGTCCCTCGAGCCCTCGCAGATCGAACACGATGTCGGCAGCCTCGGCCGGCATCATTTCCGAAAGTGCGCTCAGGCATTCGGGCATCTCTTCGGTGCGCGTTGGGCCCGCGAAGCGCAGCCAGATCGCCCCCGATCCCGCCGCCTTCGTGAGCCCCCAGCTGGCCTTCGCCATGTCGATCGTATCCCACTCCAGGCTGCTCAGCGTCAAGTGTCGAAGAATGATGCCCGTTGAGCGTACTTGCGGTCAGGGCAGCAGGCCGCGCGCCGGCCCGCTCGGGGGCGTGAGGTGACAAAGGGAGCACTGCCTGACGTCGGCGTCGAAGCGCTCGGAGCGGTCGTGAATCGTGTGCACTCGAATGTCCAGGGCGTTGTCGAATTCGATGCCGAGAGAAGAATGACAGCCGAAGCAGGCGCGCCGGTCGTCGATGCCGTGCAGTACCTTGTCGAAGGCGACGCGTTGCTCGTGGCAACTCGTGCAGGTCGTTTTCGGAGTGAAGACCGTTGCCTCGGCCTGGCCGACCTGGATCTCCGCCGTCGTGCCGCGGTTCAGTGCTTCACCCGCGAAGTCGCGGCGAGCCTTGATTGCAGCAAGGTAGGTTCCGGGTTCCGCATCTTGAGGGATGGTGAACGTGACCACGTCCGAGACGGGCAACGACCACAGGGTCGGGTCGGACAAGCCACCGAAGATGACGCTCGCTGGCGGAACGGTCACGCCCACTGCGGTGAACCCATCCACGGCAGCTGTCGCGAACGGTGCTTGCGGGCCAAACAGCAGGTTCGGATCGACCACGGTTTGCGGCGTCTTCAGCTTGTTGGTCGGCCCCGAGAGCACCGCCAGGAGGTTCGACTCTCGATGTTTGAGCGCATAGTAGAGGCGCGTCGAGAGCTGCACGTCCAGATAGCGAAGCCCACTTTCGACCTGGCCGGATACGAACTCCGCGTAGCTCGGCAGCCCTCCCGGAGGGAACAAGGCATTGCCCTGCCCGTCGCGAAACGTGATGCGGAACGAGACCGACTCACCGGGCAGGAAATACAGCCCGTTTGCCGGCGTGGAGGTCGGTTCGAGATGGACGCTGAACCCGTAGTCGAAGCTTGCGCCGCTCGCCGGCTGCTGATGCAGGGGAACGCTATAGACCTTACCCGGCAGCTGGCTGAAGGACAGGTGAACCGCGGTTGCAGACGTGGGGAAAGTGCGCGCGCCGCGATCGGGATGGAGCGCGTCCCGGAGCTGGATCAGTGCTTCCGCCTTGAAAGTCGCGCCGGAACAATCGCCGACGCTCGCGCAGCCGACAGCCAGCTGTCGCGCGACGAATCGCCTGACGAAGTCGTCGTCCGACTTTCTCCACTCATCATCGCTACCGGCGTGGGCCACGAGGGTCGGCCCGACCTCTCGCCCTTTGCCGTTGACCGCGATGACAGCGAACGTGCTTGGAACCTCCATCCACTTCGCGTTGCGGTAGTAGCGCTCTCGCGTGAAGGTTCCGTCGAGACCAGGCACCCAGATCTCTTCCACTTGCTCGATGCCGTGCCAGTTCAGCGCCGAAAGTGCGCTGTCGCTGACGAGCGGCTGAACGCCGGCATCGGACGCTGAGGCGACGGACTCGACGATGTCAATCTCCTGCAGGTAGCGTGGCGCGCTCCCGAGCAAGCGCAGCGGCGCCATTTGCCCATTCGAGAAGAACAGACTCAGGCCAATCGGTGTCGCGCACGCGCTCAGAGCCTGCCCGGAAGCGGTGACGATGCTGTCGGAGTCATTCGCTCCACAACCCCACACGCCAGCACAGGTCAGCACGAACACAGCCAGCTGCTTTGCACCCATATGCCCACCTTTGAAAGGCCAATGGCTCGACGTGCCACGAACGCGTGACTGCCCCATGCCCTTCACAAAATGAATCGGCGATCCGAGCGATCTTGTCAATGCGCTCGAGAACTTGTCTTCACAATCAACCTGACCTGTAGGTCGATGTGAGCGCCATGCGGTCACTCTCCCGTCACCGCGCTGCAGCGCACGCACTCCTCACACACTCCTCTCCCTCT
>CAYUAW010000086.1:0-17212 GCA_964442485.1 uncultured Polyangiaceae bacterium | reverse complement strand
TCCCTCTCCCCCCAGCTCCAAGCCCTCGCTCGACCTCTCCCTCCCTCTCGAGCTCCCGTGGCCACCGAGCTATCGTGCGCGTCCAATCAAGAACCGAACGAAAGACGACGAATGCTGACCGAATCACAGAGCCTCCTGTCCTCGGCGACCCTCACGCTGGTGATGCTCCTCACGGCGAGCGGGCTACGGTCGCGAGCGTGGACGCTTGCGGGGTTGAAGATCGGATTCGGCAACCGGGAGCAGCTCCCGGAGCCCACGCCGCTCTCGGGTCGCGCCGACCGCGCCGCGAAGAACATGCTCGAGGGCCTGCTGATGTTCATGGCCGTGGTCACCGCCGCCCGGTTTGCTGGCGCCGAGAGCCACCGGCTCGAGCTCGGTGCGACGGCCTTCTTCTGGGCGCGTCTCGCCTATTTCGGCGTCTATCTCGCGGGCATTGCCTATCTGCGGACGGCCATCTGGGTGGTTTCCCTCGCGGGGATCTTCATGATCGGGGCGGCTGCGTTGTAAGACTCGTCGCATGCCGTCCTTCAAACTCGAGGATCGCGTGGCCGTCGTGACGGGCGCGGCCAACGGACTCGGTCGTGTGCTCTGTCTCGAGCTGGCGCGCCGCGGCGCGAACATCGTCGCGGCCGATTTCGACGAGGAAGGGGCGCGGCGCGTCGCAGCGGAGGTGACGGCCCTTGGCCGGCGCGCGCACGCCGTTCGCGCCGACGTGCGCAAGCTGGCCGACATCGAGCGTCTTCTCGAGGAGACGCTTTCGGCGCACGGAGCGTGTCACGTCGCCATCAACAACGCCGGCGTCTTCCACGCGGCTCCACTCCTCGACACTCCCGTCGAGCAGTGGCAGCGCGTGGTCGACACGAACCTCTGGGGCGTCATCAACGGGTCCCGCGTCTTCGGTTCGCATTTCGTCAAGCAGGGGGAGGGGCACCTGGTGAACACGGCGTCCGCAGCCGGCCTGTTCCCGACGCCGGGGATGAGCGCGTACTCGACGACCAAGTTCGCCATCGTCGCGCTCACCCTGCAGCTACGGTGGGAGCTCGCGCTGCGCGGCGTCGGCGTCACCGTGCTCTGTCCTGGCACGCTGCGCACGGGAATCGCAAAGGCGTCCGGCGTCGGGCTCGATCACATCGATGTGGACGAGCTGGTCAAGCGCTCTCCGCTGCCGGATGGGTTCGCGCCGAAGGTCGTCAACGCCATCCAGAAGAACCGTCCGATGGTGCGCTTCGGTCCCGACGCCTATCTCTACAGCTTCTTCCGGGTGCTCCCGATGTGGCTCATCGATCCGATCGGCCGCTTCATGGCTCGCCACGCGATGGCCTTCGTGAAGCGCGCGGACGCCCCCGCGCTCCGCTGATGGTTCGAAACGCGGACGTGATAGAACGCCTCCCATGCGACGGCTCTGGATGGTGCTCGCGGCGCTGCTTCTCGCGGGCGGGGGGCTCGTCGCGTCGAGCTTCACAGCGAGCTCGCTACCGCTCTCGCCGTTGCCGCCCTTCAAGGATCCCGTCGCTCACCCTCCAGACGGCATGACGCTCTCCGCGATCCGCACCGGCACGATGGCGTCGAGCGCGATGTTCGCGTACCGGGGCGGCGGGCGAGGCGACGAGCGCACCTTCAACATCGGCGCGATCTACGTGCACCACCCGCGGGGAGACCTCCTCATAGACGCGGGCTTCGGTCGAAACCTCGACGAGCACGTGAAGCGCTCGAATCTCTTCATCCAGACCGCCGCGCGCTACACGAAGGGGACGCCCCTCGTCGACCAGCTCGCCCGGGCACACGTGGATCCCGGCAAGCTCATGGGCGTCGTTCTGACGCACGCTCACTGGGACCACGTGAGCGGGCTCGACGATCTCCGCGGCGTCCCGGTCCTGCTTCCGCAGAAGGAGCTCGACTTAATCCATTCCGACGATCTGGCCGCCGAGCTCGTCCGTAGCTTCGGCGAGCTCCATTACCAGGTGTACGGCTTCCCGAGCGGCCCCTATCTCGGCTTCGAGGAGAGCTACGACGTCTTCGGAGACGGCAGCGTCGTCCTCGTGGCAGCGGGAGGGCACACGCCCGGCTCCGTCATCGCATTCGTGACGGTGCCCGGCGGGCGCCGCTACGCCCTCGTCGGCGACATCGTCTGGCAGCGCGAGGGCGTGGAGATCCCCGCCGAGCGCCCGTGGCTCTCGCGACGCATCGCCGACAAAGACGAAGAGCGCGTGCGCACCGTCGTGGTGCGCCTGCACATGCTGAAAGAGCGCTTCCCCGAGCTCGTCATCGTCCCCGCGCACGACTCGCGCGTCTGGGACACGCTCCCCGCGTTCGGAGGTTGACGCTCGCTCAGCGACTCACGACGAGCAACGCGAATTGCTCCGCATCGGGCGGCGCTTCCGCCCCTCCGATCCATTTGCGGTGGAGCTCGTCGAATGACGGTGCCCGTTCGGAGCGCCATCCGCCTGCCGTGAACACCTCTGCCAGGGCGGAGGGCTTCCACGAGAACACGTTGTGATTGGCGACCAGCATCGAGCCTGGCAAGGACAGCTTCGCCGTCGTCGCCGCGATGTCCGAGATGGCGGGCATGGACAGGTAGCCGAACAGGCCTTCGCAGATCCAGAGTGTCTCGGCAGCGTCCGACAGGCCGGCCCTTGCCAGGCCGCTCTCGAATGCACCTTCGCGGAGCAGGTCGGCGGCGCCGAAAGAAAGGTTCGCGGGCAGCGCGATACCCGCCTGCGCGAAACGCCGCTGCTTCGCGGCGATCTGGTCCTCGTGATCGATCTCGATGACGCGCACTGGTGGGCGTAGCTCGGGCATGCGCAGCGCGCGAGCGTCGAAGCCCGCGCCGACCAGCACGATCCGACGCGCTCCCCGCGCGACGGCGGACCGCACCGCGTCGTCGAAGAACCGCGTGCGGACGCGGACGTGTGCCTCGAAGAAAGGGATGCTCTCGAAGAGCTCCTTCACGTCGAGCGCGGTGTCCTCGAAAAGCGAGGCATAAGGATCTTCGAAGAGCCTCTCGGACGGCGTCCGTGAGCCCTCGAGCCTGCGCACGCGTGCGATGGCCGAAGCGGTGTGTCTCGCGTCCATGGTGGCGCGCAGCGTACACTACCCGGGAGCTCTTCAGCAGCATGACGCGTGCGGGCGCGCCCAATCCTGCGCGAGCCCCGCTTCTTTGTGCGGCGGCGCGGGGGACCGCTACGTCGGCGGCCGGGGTACGACCAGCGGCGAGCGCGACACCCGAGGCTTGGCGGACTCTGGTCGAGCCATCCGCTCCTCGCGCGTCCATTGTATGACCACGCCAATGGCCCGGTGATCCGACAGATTGCGCCCGTCCTCCCGCACGAAGCGATCGTCGATGGCGAACTGCGTGGCCCGCAGGGTGAGCTCGCTCGACCCGCGATACATCACGCGGTCGATGAGGTTCGGCCAGCGGCACGACAGGGTCCTGCAGGCGTCGGTGAGTCGCGCTACCTTCATGAAGCGTTCGAGAATCGATTCGGACTCGCGCCCCATGTTCGTGTCACCGGCGACGATGACCGCGTGGTCGGCCGAGTGCCGGTCGATGAAAGAGAGGAGCTGCTCGGCTTGCAGCGCGCGGGCGCTGACGTCGCGCTCTGCGTCTCCCGAGTCCATGTGCAAATTGTAGAGATCGATGCTGACGCCTGGAGTCAGCTCCTCCTCCTCGAAGGTGAAACCCTTCGGTGCGAGGCAGTCGGAGCCGTCAGAAAAGCGGCCGTTGCAGGCGCGCCACGAGACCCGCTCGAAGCGTGTGAACGGCAATCTGGAGAACACGTTGAGGCCGTCGCCGATTCCCACCTTCGCGTCGGGGACGAGCGGCGGCGAGCGGTAGGTGTGCTTCGCCCGCGTGTTCAGGGCATCGTGATACGCGAAATCCTCCTGAACGAGCGCGACGTCGTAGAGATTGAGCAGGCTGCCGATCTCCGGCATGTTTCGCGTCGGTTCACTCTGCGAGATGAAGATGGGCAGCCCGGCGACGTTGTACGTGAGGAGCGAGAAGCTGCCTTGCGCGGTCGCGCCGTGCCCGGCAGGTTCCGTGTTTCCGTCCTTCGCGCCGAGCACCAGGGCCCCCAGCGCGACGAGCAACGACCACCGGCGGCTCCGCGAAGCCCGCATTCCGTAGTGTGACATGTGCATGCGGGCCACGCTGCTCGCAAGGATCGGGCCTCCGACTTCCGCCGCGCGCGCCGCGGTTTGGCGCGTTGAACGCAGGGCGTCAGCGGCAACGGTGTTGCTCGTCGACTACACTAGCGACGGCTGCTCCGCGTGGCGCTCTCGTCCGCGGAAGATGAAACGCCATCGCCACAAGTTTGTGGGCGTGCGATAAGGCTTCTCGAGATGCGTGCGAGCGCGAAGTTCGATCTGATCGATACGGTGGAAGCCGCGTACCGCGTCGAGCGGCCGACGGTGGAGTGGTTGACGGGCATTCTCGCGAGCCTGCAGCCGCTGCTGGACGACGGCGTCGGGCTGTACGGTCACACTTACGAGGTCGATGGATCGCTGCGGCTCGTCGGCGCAACGTTCGCGTCGCTCGGCTGTTCGGAGGGCGTTCAGGCAGCGCTGCCCGTCGTCCTCGAGCAAGGACAGGACTTCGTGCACGCTGCCTACCTGCAGAGCGACGTGGGGTGTGCGAGCGCCATGCCGGGCTGGCGCGGGAGCGTTCAGGCAGACCTGGCGAGGTCGATGGGCGTCCTCGATAGCTGGGGGATCAACGGGCGTAACCTCGATCGTCGTGGCGTCGTCGTCATCGCGAATCGCCGGCGCGTCGAGCCGCTACCGGAGAGGACGGCTGGCCTCTTCACACGTATCGCCGCTCATCTCGCCGCGGCTGCGCGCCTCAGGCGCAGGCTCGGTGACGTTGGCGGTGAGGCCGTGCTGGAAGCCGTGATGACGCCCGACGGCCGCGTCGAGCACGCGATAGGCGAGGCGAAGACCAGGACTTCGATGGCTGCGCTCGCGGAGGCGACCCGCGCGAGGGAATCATCGCGGCGGAGGATCAGCCGGCGCGACTCCGATCACGCGCTCGACGCCTGGAAGGGCCGTGTTGCCGCGCGCTGGACGCTGGTCGATTCCTTCGAGAAGGACGGCAGGCGCTTCGTGCTCGCACGTGAGAACGAGCTGCGTGTGCCGTCACGCGGGGACCTTTCCCCACGCGAGAGACAGGTTCTCGCGTCTGCTGCCCTGGGTCGCACCAACAAGGAGATCGCGTACGATCTCGGCATCGCTCACGCGACGGTGCGCGTGCTCATCGCGCGTGCCGCGCAGAAGCTACGAGCCCGGAGCCGGGACGAGCTCCTGTCGCGTTTCGCAGAGACGCTCGAAGAGCCCGCGACCTGATTGCTCCCTGATTCACCTTTCGAATTCCACCGTACGAGCCTCCTCACCCGCTCTGCAGCAGCCACCCGAACGCGCGCCAAGTGTGCGGTTTCGCCCGGACTCCAGAACGGTCCACGCTCTGCCTCTCGGCACCAAACGTGATTCTCGCGTTCCGTCGTCCTCTGGCGAGCACCCGACACGGCGCCGCGGACCTCATGATTCTGCGTCGGCGCGCTCATCGCGTGCAACGTGATTTGCGCTTACACGCGGGCGTGTAAGCGCGACCGAGGCCCGCCTATTCCGCCGGTTCCGGGCGCGAGCGCGGGCGGGGGCTGAACGTTCAGGCCGGCACGGGCTTCGTCAACGCCGACTTCAACGTGCCATCGGCGAGCGCGGCCTTCGTGAGGTCCGCGCCGCCGATGAACACGCCGCGAACGAATACCTGCGGGAAAGTCGGCCAGCCGCTCCAGAGCTTGATGGCGAGGCGCTCCTTCCACTTGGAGAAGTAGCTCCCGTACTCGAGGTAGCTGTGGGCAACGCCGGCCTCGTCGAGTGCCGCGCGGACCTTCCGGACGTGTGGATTTTGCGCCATGCCGACGACGACGACGTCATTGCCACGGACGGACTCCTGAACCTCGCGAAGTACTGCGACGTGGCGGTTCTCCATGATGCTGAGTGCCGCGGGGGAGATCGATGATTCTTTCAGATAGGGACGGCTCGACATGGGCGGGTTCTACCGCACTTGCGCCCATCAGGTCGCTCCGTGGCCCTCGACGGCCGCGGATTCGCCAGCGTCTCTAGAGATTCTTCGAAGCTAGCTGGGCCCAGCCGGGGTCCTTGCAGATACCGCAGCCGCTCGGCGTACCGCCCTGGAACAGCTTGCAGGCGACCTGGTCGTTGGCGAGAAAACATCGGAACCACGCAGCCATCAGCCGCTGGAACTGCTGCGCGCCCTTCTGACTTCCCGTCGCATCCATGTTGGTCGTATCGAGCCCCAGGTACCCGAGCACCGTTTCAGTGCCCACGTGATCGCCGCCTTGCCACACCGCAACGAAATCCGGCCCCGTCGCGGCGGTGGCCGTGGCGGTGGCGTTCTGAACGATGTCGGCCGTGCCGGTGAGGACGAGGCCCGCGACCTTCTGGGTGGCCGTGAAGGTCATGCCCTCCACCACGACGGCGACGACATTCGGATGACTGGCCGCGAGTCCGGCTCCGATGCCGCCCTGCGAATGACCGGAGACTCCCGCGCGAGTGCTCAGCTTGCCGAAGAACTTGCTGGTCATATCCTGGTTCTGCTTCAGCAGATAGTCGAGACCGGCCTTGTGGAATGCGCCGGACCCCGTGTTGTTCTCTGCAGACGCTGCGACGACGATGCCCCAGCTCGCGACGTTCTTGTTCAGGAAGTCGTAGGTGAAATTGGAGTCCGTCACGCCTGTCCCATTCCCCCACGCCACGATCGGGTGCAGGCATGCTGCCTCGAGGGGGTCCGGCGCGTAGATCGTGAACTTTCCGCTGTCCTGCATCGGGGCGATCATCCCGAGGTCGACATCGGTCGTCGTGACGTTGTACGGCCCCGGTGACGAGTAGTTGCCGTTGCCGGGCTTCAAGCAGTTCGGGCCCACTGGCGTGAGTGGAACATTCGGAGCACCACCGACGCTGCTCGGCGGCGCTCCGCCCATGTTCGTCGGTTGAACAGCTCCGCCCGCACCCGCGCCGATCGGCGCGGTGCCGCCGAAGCCGTTCTGGCCAGCGACGAGGCCGCCGGTGCCCACGGGGGGAAGGACCGTCCCGCTGGTCCCGCCGACGGGCGGCAAGCCGGTGTTCACCGTTCCGCCTTGGCCGACGAGGACACCAGGATTCGCACTACCGCTACCTGTGCCCGAAGCGACGGGAGCTGCGCTTCCCGAACCGATGTTCGACGACGCTCCGCCCGACGACCCGGATGTGCCGCTTGCGCCACCTGAGTTACCCCCGCTCGACGAAGAGCATGCGGCGACACAAAGCACAGCCGTTCCGAGCGACGCTCGCAGGAGTCCTGGAATTTTGCGCCCCGAGGTTGTTTTCATGTGCTCTCCCGCACTCGAGCATCGTCCATCGCGAGCCGCGTGCATCACTCTCGGGAGAGCCAAAAATATCTCACCTGGGGCCAACTCGGCCGCGCGCATGCAAGGTCATCGTAGCAATTCGCAGCGACGGTATTTCGCCCCTCGATGTGCACGCCCGCGCGCCACGCCCGCGTGCGGCGAGACGAATGTCCCGCGGGGCACGCGGCGTGGTGTGATCACGGAGGCCTCAGTTGCAGTAGGCGATCTCGCAGGCGCCAGCGACGCATTCGAAGTGGGCACAGCCGTCCGTGCCGTCGGCGCAAACCCGGCAGAGCGCCGGCAGTGCCCCGTGGCAGTCGGAGGCGGTCAGACAGCCCGCCACGCACGAACACGACGAACGATCCCAGTGCTCACCGGCCGGACAACGAA
Source organism: uncultured Polyangiaceae bacterium (assembly GCA_964442485.1). Taxonomy (GTDB): domain Bacteria; phylum Myxococcota_A; class Polyangia; order Polyangiales; family Polyangiaceae; genus DASZVB01. The sequence continues at coordinate 9,419 of CAYUAW010000086.1, read as the reverse complement.
TTGGGTCGCAGACCGCGCAGACGCCGGGGATGTCCGGAATCCGATTCGGCACGCAGTGCGTCCCGCGCCCACAGACGCAGGGGTTCTGGGTGAAACCACCGCAGGGCCCACCGGGGCCGGACACACACTGCGTCGGCACGTTCGGGACGCACTTGCAGGCCACGCTATCCCAGTGATCACCGGCGATGCACAGCACGTTGTCCACGCAAGCGGCCGCGAGCGTCTGGCTTTCCGTTGCCGTGGGATCGCTCCCTCCTTCGCCCGAGCACGCTGGAGCGAGCCCGCACAACAAGACGATCATCGCGCCAAATTGTTTGAACGCCATCTCGAACCTCCCTTGTTCGCGTGGCTCGACGAATCGAGTCGCGCAGCCAGCGACGCTACGCGATTCCATCGACTCTCGATACTATCCACCGCGTCCACCACATGAAACTCGCTCGCGATGAGCGGTTTCAGATCGCACTACACATTTCACTCGCGCGTAACATGCGGCAGAGTCGTCAGGCGGTGCTCGGGAGCGGCGCGCGCAGACAACTCGCGACACACGGGGAGTGCCGCGCGCGAGACGAGCCGTCGCGATTAGTCGCCAGAAGCGGTCTCGCGCGAGCACGTCCACGGTACTCGCGCCTTTGGTGACACCCGTTCCGACCCGCGGGGCAGCAACGGCTGCAGATGCGCCGCAAGACGGTAACCGAATCGTCGGACGAGGTCGCGCGCGTCCGGGGCCTCGAATCAGCTCGAGTGAGCGCCCGCTTCCACCGCTCCTCGCGCGGCGACATCCGCGACGTCAACCACCTTCGTGGGGATGAACGTCATGGCGCGCTCCGCCAGCGCCGTGATGGTGAGCGACGGGTTAACACCCGGGTTCGCGGAGATGGCGGAACCGTCTACGATGTAGAGCCCCTCGTAGCCGAAGACGCGGTGACGATGATCGATGACGCCGTCTGCCTCCGACGCGCCCATGCAGCAGCCGCCGAGCAGGTGCGCGGTGGTCGGGACGTCGAGCAGCGGCTCGTAGTACGCGGACATGGCGGTGCCACCGGACTTCTTCGCGATGGCGAGCGCGAGTTCCGTCGCTTCCGGAATGGTCGCGCGCGGGGGTTCGCCGTCCTCGAGCTCCGTGTTCATGAAGCCGCCCTTGCGCACGAACCGCAGCGTGCCCTCGGCCGAGCGCATGTAGAGGAGGATCATCGTGCTCGCGGCCCAGTTGGCGACGAGCCACGCGCGCAAGACGCGGAGCGGATTCTTCAGCGTGAATACGAACATGCGCCAGAGCTTCACGAGGCCGGGGACGTGACCGCCGACGTGGGGCACGGCGACCATCCGGAAGAACCCGGAGCCGCTGCCATAGCGGACCATCTCCAGGTGCGAATGCTCGTCCGTCTGCAGGAGCGAGTTGATCGCGATGCCCTTCGAGTGATCGTCCTTCGTACCGGGGACGGTCACGAAGATGAGCGACTCGGAGTTCGTCCGGACGCGATTGCCCACGCGCGGCGAGAGCCGCGACAAGGAGCCGCGTTCCTTCAGCCGGAGGAGAAGCGAGTTCGTGCCGAGCGCGCCGCCCGAGAAGACGACGTTCTTTGCCTCGAAGGTGACCGGCTTGCGAAAGAAGTAGCTCCGTCCCTGGCGCGCGGTCACCGTGTAGCCGCCTCCATCGCGCGGCACGACGTCGACGACCTCCGTGTCGGCAAGCACCGAGGCGCCTGCGCGGCGCGCGAAGTAGAGGTAGTTCTTGTCGAGGGTGTTCTTCGCTCCGAAGCGGCACCCGGTCATGCACGCGCCGCAGCGGATGCAGCCCGTGCGGTCTGGCCCTTCTCCGCCGAAGTACGGATCTTTCACCGTGCGGCCCGCCTCACCCATGAAGATCGCGACGTGGGGCTTCTCGAACGCCTCGGGCGTTCCTCGCTCCTCCGCGATCTCCTTCAGAAGCTGGTCGGCGGGCGTCAGGAAATCCGTCGGGGCGGCGCCGAGCATGCGGCGCGCCGTCCCGTAATGAGGCGCGAGCTCCTTCTCCCAGTCCGCGAGGTGCGACCAGGACGCGCTCCGGAAGAACGACTGCTTCGGGATGGGAAGAGTGTTCGCGTAAGTCAGCGAGCCTCCCCCGACGCCGGCTCCCGCGAGCACCGACACGTGACGGAACGGACGCATCTGGAAGAGCCCACGCGCGCCGAGCGCCGGCGCCCAGAGCCACCGCCGCACGTCCCAGTTCGTCTTCGGGAAATCGTTCGCGGTGAGCTCGCTGCCCTTCTCGACGACGAGGACGCTGTAGCCCTTCTCGGCGAGGCGAAGCGCCGAGGTGCTTCCGCCGAAGCCCGAGCCGACGATCAGGTAGTCGTATTCCATGAGGCTTTCGTCACTCCCCGGCCGCGGCGAGCGGCTTTCAGTACCTCGTCTCCCCCCCGAAGACCATAGCGCCTCGCGCCCGCGTGATTTCGCGGTATGACGTGTGTGTAACGCTGTGGACGAAGGACAGAGAGCGACGCCGGCCGCTGCGCCGAGAAGCGCAGTTCCCGCGCCTCCTCCGGAGGCCTCGCGCTTCGACGCACGGTCCCGTCTTGGACGGGTCGCGTCGTACCTCGGCGCGTTCGTCCTCGGGGTGGCGCTCGTTCCTCGCTTCGTCTGTGGGCGTGACGCGGACCGGATCTTCGACGGCGATCGCGACACGCAGGTCTCTCTCGGCGACGGTGTCGTGGAGACAATGAAGCGCCACCAGGGGAACCTGCTCTATTCGTCCGGCAGCTCGCGCTTCGACGGACAGTCGGCGATCGCCGCTTACCAGATGACGATCCTCGGCCTTTCGCAGCTCGTGCAGCGCCACCCGGAGCTCCGCGAGCGCTACATGCCGGCCCTCCGTGACGCAGGCCGAAGGATCGCCGACCCCAGCACACTCGCGTACGCAGCGCACGCCTACGGACACAACGGCATCGTGACCATGAACCCCGGCGAGGGGCACGCGTATCTCGGCTACGTCAATCTCGCCCTCGGCATGTTGCGCGCCGTGGACCCAGACACGCCGCTTGCGGCTCTGAACGATCGGCTGACGGCGGCGCTCGCCGCTCGTCTCTTTGCTTCACCCACCGGGCTCATCGAGACCTATCCGGGGGAGACCTGGCCGCCGGACGTCGCGGCCGTAGCGGGTTCGATCGGTGAACACGCGCGGGTCACCGGCGCCGACGTCACGTCGACGCTCGGAACCTGGGCGGCGCGGTTCGCGAAATGCGCCATCGCGGATGGCGGTTTCCTCGTCCAGCGCGTACGGAGCGGCACCTGCAAGCCGGTCGACGCGGCGCGCGGCTCCGGAACGGCGGTTGCTGCGTATTTTCTCGGCTTCGCGGACCGAGCACTGTCGCTCGAGCTGGAGCACGCGATCGCATCGACCGGAGAGCGGTCGTTCGTCGGGTTCGGCGCCATCCGCGAGTACGCGGACGGGTCGTCCGGAGCTGGAGACGGCGACTCGGGTCCCGTCGTGCTCGGCGTCTCGATTGGAGCGACGGGGTTCGCGCTCGGCGCCGCTGCCGCGCACGGAGATCGTGAGCTCTTCCGCAGGCTCTACAGGACGACCGAGCTCTTCGGCGTCCCCCGGACCGACGGCGCCGGGCGCACGTTCGTGATGGGCGGGGCACTCGGCAACGCTCTCCTGCTCGCGATGCTCACGGCGAGGCCGTCGTGAAGGCGCTACTCGGGTTCTCTGTGCTCGCCGTGGTGGCTCACGTGATTCTCGCGCGCCTCCTGTCGCAGGTCGATCTGGTGAGCGAGCTCGTCGTTCATCACAGCCTCGCGCACGCTTGCTTTGCCGCAGCGCTCATCGGCGTGCGTCTCTTCCTGGTGTTCGCTCTGCCGGGAGCGCTCCTCGCACTGCTGGTTGGACGGCGCCTGTAGGGTTGGTCTCACCCGCGCCCACATTGGACGCGCCGTAAAAAATGCACGGCTGAAGGCCCGCGATCCGGGGGGGCCCGGGCAGGCTTCATGACAATTCTGCAAACCACGACGTCACGAAGGCGCAGAATCAGGGCCCCTATGATGCTGTAAATTTGAATACTTAGGTAACGTGCGTCACAGTATCGTCTAATAATCGCCTCATTGCCGGCGCGGGCTGGTCCAGAAGCGAAGCAGGAGATCCCGATGAAAGCAGCAGCACTCTTCGCGTCCTTCGTGATCCACGTCGCTGGCTTGCTCGCGGTGCCGACCGACTCCCAGCACACCGGCGCGGATCGCGCCGCGCCCGTGCAGCAGGTGAGCGTCGATCGCGCACCGTCGTGCACTTGCGATCTCGAGATAACTGCGGAGTGTCCTCCCGCGGAACCAGCGCGCTAGCTACCAGCCCGAGCCGTCGAGAACGGTGCGGCTCACGGGGGCCCGCTCGACGGAGGGCGACGGACGAGGTGCAACTCCCGACGGGGAAGGGATAGAAGGCATCCATGTTCGTCATCGAGCTCACTTACAAGGTGGATCTCGCCGAGATCGACGCCCACATGACCGCCCACGTCGCGTTCCTCAAGAAGTACTACGACGCGGGCAAGTTCCTCGTTTCCGGACGGAAGATCCCGCGCGACGGCGGCGTCATCATCGCCGTTGCCGGAAAGCGCGAAGAGGTGGAGGCCATCATCCGGGAGGATCCTTTCCACGCACACGGCCTGGCCGACTTCCGCATCATCGAGTTTCGGGCGAGCCAGCGCGCCTCGGATATCCCGAAGCGGTACACGTGAGCCCGTCGAGCGTCCGTCAGTGCGATGAGCAGACGCCGCCCGTGCAGAACGCCACGCGCTCGGTCGCCGGGCACGAGTCGCCGCCGGTGTCGCACGCGGCGCAATGCGTGGCGGCGTAGTCGTCCAGATCGGACTTCAACGTGAGGGCCTGGCGTGCCGCGACCGCCGTCCCGCAGCCATGGCTACAGGGGTTGTCGATGACGATGAGCCGGCAATCGCCGTCTTCGAGGCAGTTCATGGCGCCGAGGCTCGCGGTGATCTGCGAGAAGTAGGAGTCGTAGCCGGCCTGGCCTTGAGTGCATGTTTCACCCGCGGTAGCCGGCGCGTTCGGAGAGCAGACGGCGCAGCACGAGCTGTTTGGCTTCGCGGAGTGCGTGCCGGAGGCGCACTCGAGCGGCGGGCAATCGACCAGGCTGCAGTCGTCGGGTTCACAGACGGTCGGACAGCATTCGCCAGAGAGCGGCGCCGGGTGCATGCCGTCGGCACAGTCGAGGACGGGGCACGCCGTGTCGCAGGTGGCAGCTGCGCTCGGCCCTCCGACGGCGCCGCCGTCGGCTTGCACGGCTGCGCCGCGGCGGCCGCTCGCGCCGGAAGGGGGCGCCACCGCGACACAGGCAAAGGTGAGCAAGCCGGGTACCACCGCCAGCCAGCGAGACGGGAATGGTGCGGGACGCTCCATCCGGGAGGCCCTAGCATCCAACGCGCTCACTGGCCCAATTGACGGGAGGGCGTCCCCGGGCCGCGTGGTAAGTTCGCTCCGGCCGAGTGAAAGGAGAATCGTCCTCTTTCGAACCATCCCGCCCGGCGCTCGAACGTGCGCTAGCGGGTGCCACGGCCGCGGAGCTCGTCCATACGGCTCAGCAATATCTCCGACACGGGTCCAGTCAATCCGCGCTCGCGGTGTGCGAAGCAGGGCGGCAGCTCGGCGTGAGCGACCCGGGCCTTTTGCTCTTCGAGGCGATGACGCGCTTCGGTTCCGGGCAACACGCGGCCGGTCTCGCGCTCGTGAACGGCGTGCTCCTTTCGGCGCCCGGGAACATCGGCGCGCTCAGCTTGAAGGCTCACATGATGGCAGCTCTCGGCAATATCGCCGAGGCGCGCGAGCTCATCCGGCAGGTCGTTCGTGTTCACCTGGACTACCCGGGCGCGCTTCCTCTCCTCGCGAGCGTCGTCTTTCCCGGCCCGCAGTACCGCGACGTGCTGGCTCACCTGCACCAGCTGCTCGCCCCCGACACGTACCTGGAGATCGGCGTCGACACGGGAGCCACGCTCGCACTTGCGAAGACCGCGTCGATTGCGGTGGGGGTCGACCCCCAGGCTGCTGCACATCGCCAGCCGCTCGCGGCCAGCGCCCGGCTTTACGCGCTCGAGAGCGACGCGTTCTTCGCGAAGGAGACGAAGGCGAGCGCGTTCGAGGGTCGTTCGGTCGACTTCACCTTCGTCGACGGAATGCACTGGTTCGAGTATGCGCTGCGCGATTTCGCGAACGCCGAGAGATGGTCGAGCCCGGGTTCGACCATCGTGCTCCACGACTGCTTACCGGTGTGCCCTGCGGCAGCTCGGCGTGACCGTGAATCGAGCTTCTGGGTGGGGGACGTCTGGAAGGTACTGGAGGCGTTGCTCGACTACCGACCGGACCTCAAGATCTCCGTGGTGCCGACGGCGCCCTCGGGCCTGGTCGTGGTCCGGGGGCTCGACCCCGGCTCCACCGTGCTCCTCACGAAGCACGACGAGATCGTGTCGCGCTACTCCGAACTCGAGTATCCCTCCAGCGAGGGCACCTGGCCCACGCGCTACAACATGGTCCAGAACTCCGACGACGGATTGAGAGAGGCGCTCTCGGTTTGATGCCCACGGCGCTCGAAGCGAACGCGCCGAAGGTCGTGGATTCCGACACCCTGCGTGCGTACGGGGACTGGCTCGGGCGCGCGCGTGCCGCCCCGTTCGACCCGTACTACGCGGAGGCGACCCTGCGGTTCGGGCTTCGCGACGACGACGTCCTGGTGTCGCCCGGTGACGTGACGGTGCGCGCGGCGTCATGCGGCTCGCTCATGGAGTCGGCGCGAGCCGGCGTCTCGTTCTCCGTATGCGGGATCGACCCGGCACGCGCCACCGACTGTGTCGATGCGCTGGACGGGACACGCACCGTGTCGGAAGCACGGGCTCGCGCCAATGTCGGTTCGAGCACGTGGGAGCTCTTCGTCGCAAACGCTTTCGGCAAGGTCGTGTTCGCGCCGCTCGCACTGTCGGAGCTCGAGACGCGCGTCTCCCACGTCGAGATCGTGCGATTCCCTGGCTCACCCTACGAGATCGTCCGCGCCTACTGGGAGAACATGGGCGACGTCCGCGCACGCATCGGCGCTGCGCCCGACTTCGTCGACGCGTCGGGCTTCGCGACGTTGTTGCGGGAGCTGAACGTCCTCTGTCACGTCGGCGCGAGCGGTAGCAATTTCTATCGTCCGGCCAGCCCTGTGGTCGCAAAGGAGGGCGTCGAACCCGGCGCGTTCTGGCAGACGCCTTCCGTCACCGAGGAGACGCCCGACGGCACCCGGTTCGTCTCCGGGCCGCGCGTGGGCGCCGCGCTGATCGGCGGAGCGCGGTACCAGGGTCTGCTCGCGCGCTCCCTCGACGAGGAGGAGTCGCTCTCCGAAGCACGGGGCGCGGACGGCGAGGGCCTGTCGTGGGGCCGAGTCGTCACCGCTCGGGCCGACGCCGACGACCGGGCCGCGCCCTGGTTCTGCCCGCCGCGGCCCTTCGGCGCCGCACATCTGGGCGTCATTGCCGCTGCGCTGTCCGACGCGCGTGCCGCCGCCGCGCAGGGGCGCACCGACGACGCGGTGCGCTGCGCTGCGTCGGTTCACTACCGCCTCGTGCGCCTCCATCCTTTCAAGAGCGGCAATCAGTCCGTCGCCATGGGGCTCGTGAACGCAGTCCTGCGCGAGGCGGCGGGTGCCGGCATTCCTCATCTGGTGCTCGACCACCTGGCGTTCCGGCTGTCCCTACCTGCATACGAACGCGTCTTCCACCGGGCGGTAGGCGCGTGGCTGGTCGTCGACGACAGCCCGGTGCGGCGCGCTCTCGAGCTCGCGGCGCGCCGGCGCCGCCTCTTTGCATTCCTCGACGCGCTCCAGAACGCGCCCGAGAGCGGTGTTTCGGAGCTGCTCGCTGCGCGCTCGGCGGATGCCGCGCTCGCCTTTCTCGTCCCCGGCCCGCGGGCGGGCGCCGCAGCGCGCTGACTCGGGAGTCGTGGAGCGGCGAACACGTCCGCTCCGGACGCGGCTGCCCACCATGTGCGCGCCGAGAAGGGCATGCGGTGCTCGCCTTGCCGCTGCGCCGAGTTTGTTACTCGGCAGACCAATCTCACAGCGACCTACCTCGTCGTCGTGCGAGACAGGAAGGGGCCGTGCGCGCACGCATGCGGATGCATCGGACGGTGTGCGCGTCACGGTCGCCACTCGTGTCACGTGATGCGTGCGTCGAGCCCGAAGAGGTGAAAGTCGTGGGTCGTGTCCGTCTCCACTTCTCGATCGACGCGTGAAAACGGAGCGCGTCGTGGTAGATTGCAAGTTTCGCGCGTCGTCGAAAACGCGCTCAAGGAGTCTCCCGAATGCGTCTTACGTTCTTTGCGATCAAAGCCTCGGTCGTGCTCGTCGCACTGTCTGCGCTCGCGGGCTGCGGCGGCGACGCGCAGGTCATCCGGGGCAGCGGTCCGCAAAACGGTGGCAAGGCGGGTGCGTCGCTCGTTGACAGCGGAGCCGGCGGCAACCTGTTCACCAATCGCGATTCCGGTCTCGGCTCGGGCGGCACGACGGGCTTCGACGCGTGCAGCGGCGACGCATGCACGCCTCTGCTCCAGTGCGGCGACGGCAAGATCAGCGGCAGGGAGCAGTGCGACGACGGCAACGCCATCCCCGGCGACGGATGCTCCGGCGTCTGCAAGATAGAGCCGGGCTACATGTGCCCGAAGCCTGGCCAGGCCTGCGAGTACACGGTCGTCAAGGTCTGCGGCAACGGTAAAGTGGAAGGCGACGAGGTCTGCGACGACGGCAACGCGACGAGCGGCGACGGTTGCAACTCGGATTGCTCAGCGGTGGAGGACGGCTTCACGTGCATGATGCCCGGTGAGGCCTGCGTGCCGAACAAGAAGGGATACTGCGGCGACGGCGCGCTCGACCCCGGTGAGCAATGCGACGACGGCGATAGAGCGGACGCGGGCACGTCGAACGGCGACGGCTGCAGCGCGGATTGCAAGCTCGAGCTGGGCTACACCTGTCCGACCCCTGGACAGCCGTGCATCTCGCTCCAGTACTGCGGCGACGGCATGGTGCAAGCGGCGCAGAACGAAACGTGCGACGACGGCAACGCGATCCCCGGAGACGGTTGCTCCGGCGTCTGCAAGCTGGAGCCGGGCTACACCTGCACCATCCCCGGTCATGCCTGCGTGAACATCTGGGTGTGCGGCAACGGCAAGGTCGACCCGGGCGAGACGTGCGACGACGGCGGGACGGTCAGTGGCGACGGTTGCACGTCGAACTGCACGGTGGAGCCGGGCTACACGTGCCCGAAGGGCACCGACGGCACCGGCGGAAAGTGCACCCAGGCGCAGAACATCTGCGGCGACGCGATCATCTCCGCCGGTGAGGAGTGCGACGACGGCGGCAAGACGAGCGGCGACGGCTGCAGCTCGGCGTGTCAGGTGGAGGCAGGTTGGAC
>CAYUAW010000085.1:9701-22354 GCA_964442485.1 uncultured Polyangiaceae bacterium | reverse complement strand
GCGTCGGGGGGCGGCGTCATCTCCGTCGGCGCGGTGCCTTCGAGGAACTCCTCCTCGATGGCGCCGTCCTCGTCGCGCGCGAGCAGCCCCGTCGAGGGATCGATGCGCGCCGTCACGATGGTGCTCGGCCGCGCGAACTCGGTGACAGGATGGCCCTCGTGTGCCGCCTTCATGAACGAGATCCACGCCGGGAGCGCCGTCACGGCGCCCGACTCGCCGGAGCCGAGCGGCAGCGCGTCGTCGTAGCCGACCCACACCGCGGCGACGATGTCCGTCGAGTACCCGACGAACCAGGCGTCCTTCGCGGCGTTCGTCGTGCCCGTCTTGCCAGCGACGGGTCGGCCGAGCGACTGCGCGCGGCGCGCGGTGCCGTACGTCACGACGCTCTTCAGCAAGCTGGTGACGAGATACGCCTCGTCGACATCCATCGCGCGACGCGCGGGGGGTTTCGCGGGGAGCGAAAGCACGTGCCCGTCCGACTTCGTGATCGTCTTCACGAGCAGCGGCGCCGCCACCTCGCCGCCGCTGGCGAACGTCGCGAAGCCGCCCGCGATCTCGAGCGGCGTCACCTCGTAGGAGCCGAGCGCGAGCGACTCGTCGGCGCCGAGGTAAGACTCGATGCCGACCGCGTGCGCCCACTCCGCGACGGCCGCCGCGCCCGCGCGGCGCAGGACGGCGACGGCCGCGGCGTTGTCGCTCTTGGCGATGGCGTCGCGCACGCTCTCCTTCTTCGTCGTCGTGTCGCGGGGGTCGTGCGGCGACGCGGGCACGGTGAGCATCGTCGCGGGCGTCACCTGCCGAGCATGCAATGCGTACCCGTACACGAACGGTTTGAACGCCGAGCCCGGCTGACGCCGCGCCTGCATCGCGCGGTCGAGGCCGCCGGGCATCGCCTCGTAGCTCCCGACGAGCGCGAGCACCTCGCGCGAGCGAACGTCGAGCGCGACGAGCGCAGACTCCGGACCGAGCTCGAGGCGGAGCGGCGGCTTCTCGCCGGGCTCCCACGCCGAGAGGATGCTCGCGCGCAGCACGGCGCCGCGCTCGGCGAAACGCGACGGCGAGAGGCCGCCGGGGTTGTAGCGGCTCTCCTGCGCGAGAAAGACGCGCCCCACGACCTCGCCGAGCCGCACGTCGATGGTGCCGAGCCTGTCGTCGGTACCCTCCACCGTGCCCACGTACACGTGATGCACGAGCGGCTTGCCGGCGAACGCCTTCCCCCAGTCCTTCCTGCTCGTCTGGGTGTACGGGGGGCGCAGCAAGTGCCTGGTCGCGTACGCTTCCAGGTTCTCGCGCACCGCACGCCGCGCAGCTGCCTCCAGCGTGGGCGAGATGGTCGTCGTGACCTCGTAGCCGCCGCGCTGCGCGCTCGGACCGGCGGCGCCGTCGAGCGCCTTCTTCGCCGCGTCCACCGCCTCCGGTGAGAGCTCGCTCTCGACGTCCGAAGCGGGCGAGAGCTTCAGGGGGACGTCCGTCACCTCGTCGTGGAGCTCCTTCGTGATGAAGCCCTTCGCAAGCATCTGCCCGAGCACGTATTTTCGCCGCTCGAGCGCGCGTTCCGGGCTCTTCCGCGGCGAGAACCGCTCCGGCGCCGCCACGAGCCCGGCGAGCAGGGCGGACTCCGGGAGCTCGAGGGCGCGCGCCTTCTTCCCGAAGTAGTAGCGCGACGCTTCCTCGATGCCGTAGCGCCCGTGCCCGAGGTAAATGTGATTCAGATACAGGTTGAGGATCTCGTCCTTCGTGAGGGACTGCTCGAGCCGCCGCGCGAGGATGGTTTCCCGGATCTTGCGCTTCATGGTGCGCTCCGGATCGAGGAGCACGTTCTTCACGACCTGCTGGGTGATGGTGCTGCCTCCCTGCCGGGTGGCGCCTGCCCGGAGGTTCGCCGCCAGGGCACGGAGCATCCCGAAGTAGTTCAGCCCCTGATGCTCGTAGAAGCTCGCGTCCTCCGCGGCGAGGAACGCAAGCTTCGCATTGTCGGGGATCTCGGCGAACGAGACGAGCGTCCGCCGCTCCGTGAAGACGTCCGCCAGGACCGCCCCGTCACGGGCGAGGATGCGGGTGAGCTGGGGCGGGTCGTAGCCCGACTTGAGCTGCTCGACGCTCGGCAGCCCCTCCGAGTAGTGAGCGACGACGAGGAGCACCGTGGCGACTGCAGCGACGACCGGCGCGAGAATGATCACCGCGCACAGAAGGAGGATCCGCGTCACCCGCGGCGGCACCTTCGGACGAGCCGCGGGCGCGACATCGCCGCTGATCGGGAGCTGGTCCGCCACGGTGGGAGGCTAGTACGTTATCGCCCCGTCCTCTTCATCACAAAAACCGCCAGCAATACCCCCGCGACGAGACAAACCACAGCAACCGCAATGAGCAGCCCGATGCTCGGCCCGCGCTGCATCTTCCGCGTGACGACGGTGGAGCGCCCGCCCAGCGCGCTCGACGGGGCCGGCGTCATCTGAAAAATGCTGTCGACCAGCGCGCCACCCGCTCCTGCGTAGGGCCGGAGTGCGGCGGCGAACTCGATCGCGCTCTGGAAGCGATCCGCGGCCGACTTCGACAGGGCGCGCGCGATGACGTCGTCGAGACCGTCGGCGAAGGTGAGGCCCGGCACGCGCTCGCTCAGCCGGATGGGCGGCGTCACGACGTGCTTCTGGATGAACTCCATCGGGCTCTTCGCGTCGAACGGGAGCTTGCCGGTGAGCGCCTCGTAAAGGATGACGGCGAGCGAGTAGATGTCACTCGTCGCATCGAGCGCGTGACCCTGCGCCTGCTCGGGCGACATGAACTCCGGCGTGCCGAAGACCATGCCCTCCTGCGTCAGGTTGACCGAGCCGGGCCGCATTTGCTGCTCGGTGACCTTCGCGAGGCCGAAGTCGAGGACCTTCGGGTAGTCCTCGATGCCCATCTGCTTGCAGAGAAAGATGTTCTCTGGCTTGAGGTCGCGGTGGATGATGCCCATGTTGTGGGCTTCCTGAAGCGCGCCGCACACCTGGATGAGGATCGAGACGGCCCGCTCGGCGGCCATGGGGCCGTCCCGCTTCACTGCGCGGTTCAGGTTCCGCCCCTCGAGGAACTCCATCACGATGTAGAGTGAGCCGTCGTCGAGCTCGCCGTACGTGAACACCTTCACGGTGTTCGGGTGGCTGAGCTGAGCCATCGCCCGAGCCTCACGACGGAATCTGGAGGCGAGATCTTGCCGGTTCGTGAGCTTCGGGTGGAGGATCTTGATGGCCACCATCCGGCTCATCGCCGGCTGCTCGGCCTTGTAGACCGAGCCCATGCCCCCCGTGCCGATCTTCTGGAGGATCCGGAACTGCCCGTCCAGGATCTCTCGCCCGATGAACGGGTCGGAAGGTCGGGCCTGCGTCACGAACGAGAGATACCAGACCTGTCACTGGAGTACGAGGGTAGGTCCTCACGCATGAATTTCTCAGAAGACGCCAGAATTGCTGACGTTCGCCGCAGTCGGCTCTTGACGGACGCCGGGTTTCGCCACGCATTCTTCACGCGCAAGGGCGGCGTTTCCTCGGGAGCCTACTCGAGCTTGAGCTTCTCCGTGGCCGCGGGAGATACAGAAGAAAACGTCTCGAGGAACCTTGCGCGCGCGGCGGACGCGCTCGGTGTGGGCCCCGAGCGTGTGTACTACCTGTCGCAGGTTCACGGCGCGGACGCGCTCGTCATCGACGGCACCGAAGACCGTCGCGAGGTCCTCTTTCGCGAGGCCGACGCGCTCGTCGGACGAAATCCGCGCGCCGCCGTCGGAGTGAGAATGGCCGATTGCCTCCCGATCCTCGTCGGCGACCGGACGAGCGGCGCGGTGGCCGCCATCCACGCGGGGTGGCGCGGGCTCGTGCGCGGTGTGGTGCTCCAGGGCGTCGCTGCGCTGCGGCGGGAGGCGGGCACCGCCGTCGAGCTCGTCGCTGCGATTGGTCCGCACATCACGTTGCGCGCTTTCGAGGTCTCGGACGACGTCGCCGACGAGCTGTCGCGCGCGTCGTGCGCCGGAGATGTCGTCGACCATAGCTGGGGGGCAAAGCCTCACGTGGACCTCGCGCGCGTCGCGCGCGCCCAGCTCGAGGACGCCGGCGTCGCCCCGGGCGCCATCGATCTGGTCGACGGCTGCACGTACTCCGACCCTGCCGACTTCTTCTCCTTCCGGCGCGACGGCAAGCAGAGCGGCCGCCACCTCGCCGCGATCGTACCACGCTGACAAATCCTCCGGCGCGGCCCGGGCGTACTCCCCTGACCGAGAGGTGACATCATGAAGGACGCCATCCGCATCACGGCTTCGCTCCGCATCGACCGCCCAATGGACGAGGTTCGCGCCCAGTACCGCGACATCGATCATCACATCCGCAACAACGTCCATCCGAGCATCCGGTATGCGTGGGAGCCGGCAGAGCCCGGCGAGCGGAAGATCCGCACGAATTTCCGGATCGTCGGCGTTCCTCAGTACGACGTCTCTCTTCTGGAAGACGACCCCGACGGTTCCTTCGTCATCCGGTACCTGGAGGGCTCGAACGCCGGCATGGTGCTGGTCCACCACTTCGTTCCGCTCGGCCCCGAATCCACCGACGTTCAGCTCGTCGCGGACGCGCCGTCGACGGTGGGGCGACGCATACTCGGGCCGCTCTTCGTTGTGGGCGCTCGCCAGGTGATGAAGAAGGCGCTCGCCGAGGACAAGCGCGATCTCGAGAAGGGCGCGTACCTTCCGGGCAAGGCAGCGGGTGCCGTCGAACGCGCGCTCGAGCGCGTCGTCGGCGTCGCGTCGCGGGATCTCGCCGCGAAGCGCGCGGTGATCGATGCCGCGTGTCTCGTCTCCGCCGTCGACGGCGACGTCGACGACGCGGAGCAGGACGGCCTCGTCCGGCTGTGCCACGCGCTCGACGCCGACGCCGACGCCGACAGAGACTGGCTCGCGACGCGGCTCGAACAGCTCGTCACCGTCTCGGGTCACGACCGCATCGCGACTGAGGCCGAGCGAATCGGCGTCGCGCTCGCGGTCTCGGGGGTCCCCACCGAGGGTCTCGTCGCGGCCGCCACGGTCGCTCTCGTGAGCCACGGTATGTCGCTCGGCGAGCTCGAAGCGCTGCGCGTCATCGCCCGCGGGGCAAGCGTTGGCGAAGACTCGCTCGGTCCGCTCGTGGAAGCCTGCGACGCCGCGCTCGGCTGAAGCTTCACGCGCCGTGCGACGCGGCGCTCAGAGGCACTCTGGCTTGATACGCCGGATGCCCTGCGCGTCGATGCTGTAAGGCTGCCGGCATGCGGCGGATACGTTCTCGCTCGGGGGCGGCCGCGGTGCGACTTCCTGGGACGGCGGCGCCGGCCGCGTGCTCGCGCGGGTCCCTCCGGACTTCCGCTCGACGTAGGGGTTCTCGTTCGCGTCGAGCTCGGGGGCCGGCGCCTCCGCAGCGACCGGAGCGGCCGTCTGCTCGGTCGGGGGCGGTCGTTCCTTCGCAAGTGACGTCGACGTGTGCTCGGCGGCTCTCGCCTCCCTGGGGTTCGACTCCGAAGCGCGGCGAATGTCGGGAGACGCCGCGGGAATCGCGGGCTCCGCCGCGCCAACGAGATCCGGCTTGCGCCGCGTCGGCTCGTCCTCCGCGAGCGGCAGCGTTGACGGATCGATCCCGCGGGGCATGGCCTCGACGGGCACCGCTGCGACAGCGGACACCGGGGGCAGCACCACGAAGTGAGAAGGTTGCGGTCGCGTGCCCCGGCCCGCCGCGACACCGAAGCCGAGCAACAGCGCGAACGTGCCCGCTGCCGCTGCGACGCGCCAGGTGCGCTGCCGCGGGTTGTCCCAGAGCCAGCCCGCCGCCACGGAGAACATCGACGGATTGCGGAAGCTCGCCGGATCCATCGGACCGTGGACGATGATGGTGGGCGGCATCGACATGCGCTCGCGCACCACGATGGCGCGTGACAGGGGAACGGCGCCGTCCTCGTCGAGGGGGAATGAGGGCAGGTCGTGGGCGGCTGCCGGCGGATAGAGCGACGTCCGCGCGTCGTCCTCGCTCGGCGGCGAGATGACGTTGGTGCGCGCCTCGTCGTCGAGGAGGGCGCCGAAGCCGATGTGCTCGGGGCCGAGCAGCGGCGGCGGGCCCGAGCTGCGCGGCCGCGGCACCTGGATTCGGGTCGGCCTGTCCTTCTTCGTGGTGGAGCCGACCGACGACGTCGAGATGCGCGTCGGGTCTTCCTCGTCCCACGGCTTCGTCGCGTCTGGCAGCGTCGGGGGCGCCGGGAAGGACGGCATGTGTCGGAAGCCCGCGACGCTCCTGGCATTGAGCGACACCTCGCTCACCGACGACACCGCCTCGATCTCCGCGACGGCCTGCTCACGGTTGAGCAGCGTGTCGCCCGCGACGAGCTCCACCCATTCCCCCACCTCGCGCGGCGACGCGAGCGGCACGGCGTCCTCGAGCGCAATGGCGAACTCGCGCGCCGTCTGGTAGCGAACGCTGGCGTCGCGCGACAGCGCACGCATCACGATGTCGTCGACGCTCCGTGCGATCGACGGCACGACCGCGCTCGGCGGCGGGATCTCCTCGCTCACGATCATGCGCAGCACCTCAGACGCTTCCTCCGCGTCGAAGAGGCGTCGCCCGGTGAGGGCCTCCCACAGGACGATCCCGGCTGCGAAGATGTCCGTCCGCCGGTCGACGACCTTCCCCTGGAGCTGCTCCGGGGCCATGTACGACAGCTTGCCCTTCATCTGGCCGTCGCGCGTGATCTGGATGCGCGCCGCGGCCTTCGCGACGCCGAAGTCCAGCACACGCGCGATGCCGTCGACGCCTACCAGCACGTTCTGCGGCGAGACGTCGCGATGCACGACCGAGAGGGGCTGTCCGCGCTCGTCCCGCGCCTCGTGCGCGGCGTGCAGGCCGTGCAGCATCCCGGAGATGATGCTCACGATGACCCCGAGCGAGACGTCGATCTGCCGCTTGCGCGACGCGCGCATCAGGCGCGAGAACGACTCGCCACGGATGTAATCCATGACGAGGAAGAGCTCTTCCTGCATGGCCACCACGTCCACCGTCGCGACGACGTTTGGGTGCTGGATGCGCGCGGCGAGCCGCGCCTCGTCCAGGAACATTGCGACGAACTCCGGATCCTTCGCGAACTGCGGGTGGAGGCGCTTGATCGCCACCGTTCGCGAGAACCCGGCGGGCCCGAGGAGCCGACCGAAGTGCACGGTCGCCATGCCGCCGGAGGCCAGCTTGCCGTAGAGGGCATAGCGGCCAATCACGCGGACGGGCTGATCGTGGTGCTCTAGGTCCATGCCAACCGGGGGAATGTCTCTACCACTCTTCGTTTCCGGAGTGCCGGAGGGGGCTCCGCCGCTCCGAGGCCGGCCCGAGCCGGCCTATCCGACATCGGACCACATGCCTGGGCAACCCGCCTGGCTCGGAGCGAGCCGGGGTCGAACGAAGCCTAGCCTGGCATTTGTTTCGAGACGAGCCGGCCCGTGGGGGCACTCTGCCTCGGCCTTCGTGGCCAGTTTGAGCCGTCCGGACGGCCACGTGGACCATGTCGGTTACCCCGCTTGAAGAGGAGTGTTAATTCTACAACCAACCGTGACGACAGCCGACGACGACCCCGCCCGCAGCCAGACTGACGAGCTCCCGCCCCCGGACGAATCCACCCTCTGGCTGGTCAGCTTCGGCGACGACGACGACCGCGAAATGAGGTCACCGGAGATCGCTCAGGCGCTCCGGAAGGGAGAGATCGGCGCTGACACCATCGTCTGGCGCGAAGGGCTGCCGGAGTGGGTCGCCATCAACACGGTCCCGATGCTCGCCCGTCTGCTGGTCACGAGCGGCGAGACGCGCGCAGCGCCGGCAGCAGTGCTGGGCAAGATTCCACTCGTGCAGCGCGAGGATCGCTCGAAGAGCGGGCCCGCGAGCGCGGCGGAGACTCCCGTCGCCGTCCCCAACGCGAAGGTGCCCGCCACCTCCGCTGTGGCCGCCGCGACACCGGGACCGACTGCTGCTTCGACGTTCGCGGGTGTCGGCCGACCCCCTTCCCCGAGCACCCCCGACGGCGTGTTCGACGACAAGGGCGGCGACGCGCCCGCACCGACACCGGCGTGGAAGGGCCGCACTCGCATCGGCCTGCCGAAGATGGAGGGCGGACCACAGGCGACGCCTGAGACGTCCCCGAAGGCGCCCTTCGCGAGCGCAACGGGTACACCGTTGCCGTCCACGAAGACGGCGGGGCCCACCGGCACGCCGCTGCCGACCGCGAAGACCGCGGGCCCCACCGGCACGCCGCTGCCGACCGCGAAGACCACGGGCCCCACCGGCACGCCGCTTCCCACGACTGCGAAGTCGGCAGCGAATCCGACCACCTCGGATGTCACATCTCGCAGCGCCGGTGGAGCGAAGCCCGTGCAGACGAGCACGTCGAAGGGCACCTTCACGACGCTCGAACCGAAGCGCCCCGAGCCCCGCACGATCGATCCGAAGCTCGGCAGCAAGCCGCAGGCATCGACACCGAAGCCTGGCGGCGCCGCGGCGCCCCGGCTCAACGTGCCGAAGGCCGCCCCCGTTCCGAGCGCGAAGCCCGCGGAGCCAGCCACGGCGGAAGCGCCGAAGGCCGCACCCGCACCGGCAATACCCGCGTCGAGTCCGAAGGCGGCAGAGCCCGTCTCCTCGCCTCTCGCGTCGCCGGCGCCGAGCGCGGCGGTCACCGAACGCTCGATGGAGCTGACGACCGAACCTCTCCCCGTGGTCGCCGCGCGCGAGCCGGAGCGCGCGCCCGAGGACAAGGTCGCGCGTTCGCCGGAACCGCCCGCGACGGCTGCCTCGACGACACCGGTGAAGGCGGCATCGCCCGAGCCGCCGAAGGCCGCGGCATCGCCTGAGCCGCCGAAGGCCGCCGTCCTCCCCGAACCGCGGAGGCCAGCTGCGCCGTCGGACGCGGCAAGAACCATGTCGCGCAAGCCGGAGGCGCCGAAGGGCCCTCCGCCGCGCCACAAGGAGCAGACGTCGATCGGGCCGCGCGCGCCCTCCGCGAAGGGCGACGCGCCCACGAGGACCGGCGCGGCATACATCTGGGACGACGAGGACGCCGTCAACGTCGATCCGGAGTCGGTGCGTCCGCCGCCGCCGGTCCACGCCATCGCCGAGGCGCGGGCGTCAGGTGCGCCGGGGTTGAAGAAGAAGACGGCCCCGAAGCCGCCGTCACCGAAGCGCACCCGCTCCATCCCCGCCGACACCGACGAACCCACCATTCCCATTCCCTTCGAGAAGCCGGCGTTCGAGACGCCGGTGTTCGAGGACCTCGCGAACCTCGAGGAGTCGAAGCCTGCGGCGGTCGCGACCCTGTCGCTGCCGGTCGTCGAGGAATTCGCGAAGACGCCGCGCCCCGAGCTCGACACCACGCCGACCATCCCGCGCGAGGCAAGGCAGCAGAGCGCGTCGAAGCCCGCGGAGGCGTCCGTCGTCTCGTCGCCGCCGGCGCAGGAGAAGCGCAAGAGCCTGTTCCCGTTCGTCCTGCTCGGGGCGGCGGCAGCCGCGGTGGCGCTCACCTTCGCGCTGAAGAAGCAACACGCGACCGAACCCGTCGCCACGCCCGAACCGCCGCGCACCGCCGCGCCCGCGGAGCCGACGAATGCGCAGGTCGCGGCGCCGTCGCCCGTGGAACCCGAAGCGCCGGCGACGGCTTCCGCCGAGGCGCCCGCCGCACCGGCGACGGCGGCACCGAACCCCGTCGCCGAGGCCCCTCAGGCGAAGACGAACCCGGTCGCGCCCACCACCGCGACGCCGCCGGTGTCCCCGAAGCCGTCTAATCCGACCACGACGGTTGCCACTTCTGCGCCGGCTCAGCCGAAGCCGGAGAGCACGCCCAAGCCCGCCGCCACGCCGAAGCCGGAGGCGTCGAAGCCGGAGACGTCGAAGCCGGCCCCCGTGCAGCCCGAGGTGTCGGACGTCGGCGGCGATTTCGACCGGTCCGCGGCGAGCACGGCGCTGGGCGCCGCGGCGGGCGTCGCGTCGAGCTGCCGCAAGGCCGGCGACCCGACTGGCGTCGCTGTCGTGCACGTCACCTTTGCGAACTCCGGAAGAGCGACGCGCGCGCTGGTCGAGGGGCCGCCCTTTGCGGGTACCGCGACCGGTGGTTGCATCGCCGACGCGCTGCGGAACACGAAGGTACCGCCCTACGGTGGCGATCGCGTGACCGTGACCAAGCGCGTCGTGATCCAGTAGCACGCGGGATCCGGCCGCTTCGGCGTCGCCGCGTGCGTCGCGAGCGCTCGAATACGACACGGGCGCCGTGAGCCCTGGCGTCCGCGCCTTGCAGGGATGCGCCGTGGGCGGGATACTTCGGCCCAAGGAAGAAGGAGGCTCGTCATGGGAAGCGCGCTCATCATCGACGCCGTGCGGACGCCACGCGGCCGCGGCAAGCCAGGCGCCGGGGCGCTCAGCGCCGTCCATCCGCAGGAGCTCATGGCTCAGACGCTGAACCGGGTCACGCGCAGCGGCGTCGCGAAGGCCGACATCGACGACGTCGTGGTCGGCTGCGTCTCCGAGGTGGCGGAGCAGGGCGCGTGCATCGCGCGCAACTCCGTGCTCGCGGCCGGCTTCCCCGACGAGGTGAGCGGGGTGACGCTGAATCGCTTCTGCGGCTCCGGCCTCCAGGCGGTGAGCTTCGCCGCGATGGGTGTGATGAGCGGGCAGCAGAAGCTCGTCATCGGCGGCGGCGTGGAGAGCATGTCGCGCGTGCCCATGGGCTCCGACGGCGGCGGCATCGACGGCAACAACATGACCCTCCGGAAGAAGATCTTCCAGGTCCCGCAGGGCATCAGCGCCGATCTCATCGCGACGCTCGACGGCGTCACGCGCGCCGACGTCGATCGCTTCGCGCTCGAGAGCCAGCAGAAGGCAGGCCGCGCCATTGCGGAGGGACGCATCGCGAAGAGCCTCTTTCCCGTGGTCGACGAGGCCGGGAAGGTGCTGCTCGACCGCGACGAGCTGCCGCGGCCGTCGACGACGCTCGAGAAGCTCGGGACGCTCGAGCCGTCCTTCGTCTCCGTCGGTGCGATGAAGGTCGGCTTCAACGGCGAGACCTTCGACGAGATGGCGCTCGCCCGCTACCCGGCCGCGAAGAAGATCGACCACGTCCATCACGCGGGCAACTCGAGCGGTATCGTCGACGGCGCCGCGGCCGTCCTGCTCGCCTCCACCGAGTACGCGAAGGCCCACGGCCTCAAGCCGCGTGCGCGCATCGTCTCGACGGCCACCGTCGGCGCGGAGCCGGTGATCATGCTCACAGCACCGACGCCCGCGTCCGAGCGCGCGCTCGCGCTCGCGGGCATGAAGGCGGCCGACATCGATCTGTGGGAGATCAACGAGGCTTTCGCGGTCGTTCCCCTGAACACCATCCGCCGTCTCGAGCTCGACCCCGGGAAGGTGAACGTCAACGGCGGCGCAATCGCCTACGGACATCCGCTCGGCGCCACGGGCGCCGGTCTGCTCGGCACAGCCCTCGACGAGCTCGAGCGGCAGCACCTGTCCACCGCGCTCATCACGCTCTGCATCGGGGGCGGCATGGGCGTCGCGATGATCATCGAGCGAGTCTAGCCATCTCACGTCACGCTTCTCTTCTTCTTGAAAATGAACATCGCCGAATTCACGGGGCGCGCTCGCACGCGGCTCCTCCGTTGCGCACCGCTGGCCGCGCTGCTCACTCTGAGCGGCGTGGCCTCGGCGCAGGGCGCTGCGCCGCATCCGCCCGCGGCCGCAGCGCCCCTGCCCCCTCCCCCGCCACCGCCGCCGCCCCCGCCGGGCGCAGCCGGCCCTGGCGCATCACCCGCTGGAGCCGCTCCTGTAGCAGGCGGTAGCGCAGCTGCTCCCGGGCCGGGTCCTGCCGGCGTCGCCCCTGGCACAGCGAGCCCGGGGCCCGCGCCGTTCACGGCGCCTCCGCCTCCGCCCTCGGGCGCACCGCCGCCCCTCCCGCCGCCCGGGGCGCCCCCACCCGTCCAGGGATATGGCAACCCGAGTGGTCAGTATATCGCCGCGCCGTACCCGCCGCCGCCGCTGTTCGTCTCCATGGGCGCGCGCGAGCACGACGGCTTCTACCTCCGGCTCGGCCTCGGCGGAGGACGCCTCGGCGGCAGCGTCGGCAGCAACTCGAGCTCCGAGTTGAAGGGCGCGTTCGACGGCTCCTTCGGCCGCGGTTCGCTCTCGTTCGAGCTCAACATCGGCGGCACCCCGGCCCCCGGCCTCGTCATCGGCGGCGGCCTCTGGATCGACTCCGCCATCGGTCAGCCCGAGTCCACCGACCTCCGCGTCAACGGCAAGAGCGCCCCGTCGCTCGCCTTCGATCGAGCGAACATCGCGCTCCTCGGCCCCTTCGTCGACTACTACTTCGACCCGAAGCTCGGCTGGCACCTGGAAGGCGCGCTCGGCATCGCGTCCATGGCGGTCGGCAGGGGGACGCGTGGTTCCGACGTGGTCACACAGGACAAGACCATGGGCGGCCTCGGCTTCATGCTCGGCGGCGGCTACGAATGGTGGATCGCCGATCAGTGGAGCCTCGGCGCCCTCCTGCGCTTCCTCTACGTCTCCACCGAGAGCAACCACTCCGACGCCGAGGTCTGGGTCGGCAAGGGTTACGCCTTTCCGGAGATCATGTTCGGCGCGACGTATCACTGACGC
>CAYUAW010000085.1:6749-9601 GCA_964442485.1 uncultured Polyangiaceae bacterium | reverse complement strand
ACCGAACTGCACACCGGTGATATGCGTGCCTGTCGCGTTGAAGAGGTTGACGGCGTCGCTGCTGGTGCTGAGCCCCACCCCTGAGCCGGTGTAGCTGCCGATCACGAAGCCCGCGGGTGGGCTGCCGCCGAACCAGGCCCCGACGAAGGCGCTCGCGGTCGTGCTCGTGCCCTCGATGAGAACCAGTGACTGACCTGGTGCGATGCTACCGGCGCCGACGATCGGGACCGACAGTGCGTTGCTGTTCGAGTTGTCATCCATCTTCCAGCCAGTCATGTCGACGGCTGCGCCGCCGACGTTGGTGACCTCGAACCAATCGGCGGCGTAGGGGCTGTTGCTGCTGGCCCAGGGCGCGACTTCGGTGATGAGCAGCTTGCCGACGTTGCCGATGCCCGGCGAGCCGACCTCGTTCGCGTCGCCCGCTGCGACGAAGGCGCCGTTGAGTCCGGTCGTGCTGAGCGTCGAGATCACCGGCAAGGGAATCGTGGTGCCGCTGACGCCAGCATGGTTGTCGAAGGTCGCGAACGGAGCGGTGGACGGCGAGGCGCCGAAGCCCACGCCCGCCACCAGATTGCCGGCGCCGTCGAACAGGGTGACCTCATCGCCGCTGCTGCTCAGGCCCACGCCGGAGCCCGAGTAGCTGCCGATCTGCGGCACGCGCTGGGGGTTCGACCCGAGCCAGAGGTTACGGAACGCGGAGGTCGCGGTGGGGAGGTCCGCAGTCTCGATGAAGATGACCGCTTCACCGGGGCCGATGGAGGTGACGCCGTTCAGGGCAATGGCGCTGGCGATGGAGTGCGAGTTGTCGTCCATCTTCCAGCCGGTGAGGTCGATGGCGGAGCTGCCCGTGTTGGTCACCTCGAACCAGTCGGCAGCGAGCGAGCTGTTCGAGCTGGACCAGGGGGCGACTTCCGAGATCACGATGGTGCCAGGGGCCACTGCCTGCGTGACGGTGAGGGTGAAGCCGGTAGATGCGTCGGGCGAGGTGCCGACGCTCGGATCGTCGACCGCGACGGTGACGCTCAGCGTGGGCTTCGATGCGTGATTCAGCGCAATGCCGGCCTTGAGGTAGAGCGAAGTGCCGACGATCTCGAACGACGCGGCATCGGTCCCGCTCACGCTCAGGTTGTTCGTGCCCAGGCCGTCGTCCGTCACGGAGATGTCCGCCAGGCGCACGTGGCTCGAGACGTCCGCCGCCTCGGAGATCGACGGGACCGTGTTGAGGAGAGTGACGGCAGTCGGCGCCTGGTTGGCGGCGTCGTTGTCCTGGATGGTCACCGTCGCGCTGGCAGCCGTGCCGACGTCGTAGCTGTCCGTGTCGGACAGCGTGAGCGTCAGCTGCTCGGTCCCTTCGACGCTTGCGTCGTCCACCGGGGTGATGGTCACGTCGATGGAGGGAGCGCCCGCCGGAATGATCTGCGAGCCAGTGAGCGTCGGCGTGTAGTCGTCGGGTGTCGCCTGACCTGTGCCCGCGGCGATCGTGTAGATGACCGTCAGCGGCGACGCGGTGCCACCGCTGCGGGTGAACCGGAAGAGCCCGGGATCACTGCCGGTCTCCGACGCGAGGGCGTCGACGGCGGTGATGCCGACGATCGGAGGCGCTCCTGCGCCGACCGTGCCGGGAGAACCGATTTCGGTGGAGTCGCTGGCGGCCACGAAGGCCCCGAACTGCCCGACGACGCTCAGGCTCGAGATCACGACGTTGTTGAGCCCCGCCGAATTGTCGAAGGTGGGCAGGGGGGTGCCGCTCGGAGACGCGGGGAAGGAGATGGCCGCGTTCAGCGCGCCCCCGTTGTCGAAGACGTTGACCGCGTCGCCACCGGTTGAGAGGCCCACGCCGGACCCGGAGTAACTGCCGATCTGGAGGCCCGCAGGCGCCGTTCCGCCGTACCAAAGGGCGATGAACGCCTGCGCCTTGGCTGCGAGCTCCGACGAGCTGGCCGTCTCGATGAAGATCACCGATTCACCGGGCTTGATGGTCGCGACGCCGTTCAGGGGCACGGAAACGGCGAACGAGTTCGAGTTGTCGTCCATCGTCCAGCCGGTGAGGCTGACCGACGAGGTGCCGAAGTTCGTCAGCTCGAACCAGTCTGACGCGAGCGGACTGTTTCCGCTGGACCAGGGTGCCGCCTCGGTGATCGCAAGGTTGACCGACCCGCTCGCAGCCGGGGTGATGGCCAGGGTGTACGACGTGCTGGCATCGGGCGTCCCGCCGACCGTCGTGTCGTCGACGTTGATGGTGACGTCGTAGCTGGATTTGGTCGCCGCGTTCAGCGCGGTCCCCGCCGTGAGGAACAGCGCGGTGCCGACGATCTGGAACGAGCCAGCGTCCGGTCCCGACACCGACAGGTTGTTGTCGCCGAGCCCGTCGTCGGCGACGAAGATGTCCGCCAGCTTGACGGCGTTGGTGGTGCTGATGTTCTCGGGAAGCGACGTCACGGCGCCCGTGAGCGAGACGGCCGTGGGCGCCAGGTCCGCCGCCGTGGATGGAGCGTAGACCCAGAGCTCGGGGTGGTTCACGTCACCACCGCCGTCCTCGTTGGCCACGTACAGGTGACGGTCGCGGTCCATCGTGATGCCTTCCATCGTCATGTCGGGCACCGCGAGGGTGTCGCCCGGGTCGGCGACGATGGTCAGGGTGTGCTTGACGTTGCCGGAGCGGTCGACCTGCACGATCTTGCCGGATTCCTGGCTGATGATCAGCAGCTGGTCATACGTGGGATCGCCGGAGAGTGACGGCAGGTTCGACAGAGCATAGACGTCGGAAAAGTCGAGCGTGCTCACCAGTGATGGGCTGAAGAGATCGGTGGACTCGTCCGTGGTCGGCGAACCGTTGGTGGCCGTGCCGGCGG
>CAYUAW010000085.1:4661-6649 GCA_964442485.1 uncultured Polyangiaceae bacterium | reverse complement strand
TCGCCGACCACGAACAGCGTATCGGTGTCCCAGTCGTAGGTCACCGCGGAGGCTTCCTGAGCAAGCAGGCTCGTGCCGTCGGGCGGCGTGGTACGGGTTGGCTCGGGCAGGCCGAACCGACCGACGCGGACATACCTCGAAAGGTCGATCGATCCGCTGGTGCTACCGCCGTCGGCACCCGCGCACGTCACCATCGCCGAGGATGTGCCGCTGCAGTCGCCGTCCGTTGCAGTGACAGAAACCGTGACGGCGCCGGCCACCGTGCAGGTCAGCGACGGGTTCTGGACGTCGGCCGCGCTGAGCGTGCCGCCCGTCGTCGTCCAGTGATAGGCGATCGCGGCGGGTCCCCCGTCGCTGTCGTGCGCCGCCGCGGCGAGCGCGAGCGAGGAACCGACGAAGACCTCTGCCGGCGACGCCGAGATGCCGTCCACCGTCGGGCAGACGTTGAGCGTCCCGTTCACGAGCACCGAGCCCGTGTGGCGCGGCTCGTTACACGCGAGGCGGACCGAGACGGCCGTCGTCATGTGCGCGGCCACGTCGAAAGGTGCCGAGCCCGCGCAGTGCGTCGCGCCGTCCGTCGCCGTCGCGTCGAGCGCGATCGAGAAGCCGCTGCCCGCGGGAAGGCCGCCGATGGTGCCGGAGATGATCGTGCTCTGGCTCGTGTCGATCGTTCCGGCGCGAGAGAAGCCGCCCGGCCCCGTGATCGTGTAAGAGACGGAATTCAGCGTCGCCCCCGATGCGAGCTGTAGCGAGAGCCCGATCGAGCCCAGTTCCGGTTGCGATACAGGCGCGGAATAGCCCGAACACCCCGACGTCAGCGTCGCAACGGAACCGAGCGCGACCGCGATGGATGCGCGAAAGACACGTATGAACACGAGGCGCGCCTGAGCAACTCGTGCGCCATCGCACGCTCGCGCAACGCGATGCTCAAGCTCGCGAGATCACTGGCAAGTGACGCGGGCCGCGACGCGCGCGACCGCCGGAACCCTCCGGATTCCGGAGAACCCCTCCGATTTCCGGGTCACCGACCCCGAGCGAGCCGGGCCGAAACGCCGAATGGGCAGGCTGGCGAAATGTTGGCCCGGAAGATCGACAGCCAATCTGCGATGCGGGCAATACAGGGTCACCATCGCATGTACGCCACGGCACGACGCTTGCGTCTGTGCGGTGCGGCACTCGTGCGTTCATCGATCGAATGAAGGAGCTCCGGCAATGAACAGGAAAATGATGCTGAGCGGGGGAGTTGTTCTGGCGCTGACCGTCTTTGCTGCCGGCGTTGCGATGTCCGCTCAGGACAGGTACGGCCTCGCGGTGCCGAACGGCCTCGCGTTCTCCGAGTTCAGGGGATACGAAGGCTGGAAATTCATTTCCGTCAGCAACAATGGAGGACTCGTTGCGGTGATCCTGGGGAACCCTGCAATGATCGACGCGTACAAGGCCGGTGTGCCCGGCAACGGCAAGCCATTCCCCGACGGCGCGAAGATGGCGAAGATCCATTGGAACCCGAAGAAGAACGAGACGACCCCCGGTCAGCCGCTGGTCCCCGATACCCTTCATGACATCGACTTCATGGTGAAGGACAGTAAGCGGTTCGCGGACAGCGGCGGGTGGGGATACGGCGCATTCGAGTACGAGGCCGCGTCCGATACCTTCCGGCCCGCCACGACGGCGGACCGCCCCCCGCAGGCGAACGACGCCAAGTGCGGGTTCCGGTGCCACACGGCGGCGAAGCAGCAGGACTACGTTTTCACGGCGTACCCGAAGAGGTGACGTCGTCTCGTTGCGGGAGTGGGCGGGTACCCCGCCACCACTCGTATCGAAAGTGACCCCGCGAGTCGCCCGACTGAGCTTTACGATATGCGGACGCTCATCTCGAGCCCACCTTCGAATGGCAAGGTCATGGTGGTGAAGCAGCCCGGGGCCTTGCGGATGTAGTCGAAATAGTCAGTGTACGCTTCGGCGAACTGACTGACGTTATCGGCGATCAC
>CAYUAW010000085.1:0-4561 GCA_964442485.1 uncultured Polyangiaceae bacterium | reverse complement strand
CGCGTAGCGTCCCGTCAGCGGATGATCGGACGGCAATCCGACGTGATCTCGACGCGCAGGGTCGCGTCCATTGCGCCGAGTGCGCTCCGCTGCACGCTGAGCACCTGGGACGCGTGATCGTAGCCGTAGTCGGAGGCGCCGAGCGTCCGATCACTGCCGTCCTCACCCACGATGTGGACAGTCGTGATGTTCTCGTCCGCGGCGAGTGGCACGCCGAAATCCGTTTGCACGAGGTTCTGGGAGAAGTCGACCACGCCGCGCAACGCGCCCGCGTACGACTGGCACAGCGGGAATACGTTGTCGGACTTCCCCGCGAGCTGGATGAGATTGGTGGCGTAGCTCTGACCCGGCCCGAGCGTGCAGGAGAATGACGGAGCGAGCGCGATCGCCTCGACGAGGTACTGGTCCGCCCCGAATGCCGCCGAGGCCTGGCTCCTGAAGTACGAGATCATGTCTTGCGTCGTGGTGCCCGACATGAGGGGCACGGGGTTGTAGGTGCCGCTGACGCTCTGGAAGGGTTCGTACTTGATGCCGCCGCCCGTGCAGCCATGGAGCATGCCGACGCCACCCGACGTCTTGCCGCAATAGTCGGCGAGGTTCGCGTAGGACATGCCGTCCTTCGTGAAGGAATGCGTGCAGGCGTCCACGGTCGAATCGGGTAGCTCGACCGAGCACGGGTAGGTCGAGCTCGTGCACGTCGCCTGGCAGGTGACGAGGTTCGTCCCCGCCGGACAGATGGGCGTGGCCTGCGTGACCTCGTCGGGCGTGCAGGGCCTGCTCACGAAGCCGTCGCACGACGCCAGATTGCCGAGGTTCAGCGCCGTTTGCTTGTCGCTGCCCGCGATCTGCTTGCCTGTGTCGTCGAACGCCGCGCAGTCGAGCGTCGACTGCCGCGCGCCGATGTCGGCCGTCGCCGAGTAACGGTAGGCGTCGCACCCGCTCGTGCACGGCGTGGGGTCCACCTGCTGCTCCGCCGACGACGTCACCGACGCGTCGTACGAGGCGAGGCAATCCTTGGGCGTCGTCTGGTCGTCCTCGTCCGAGATCACGACGAAGACGGCGTGCCCGGGGAGCGCGGAGCGGTCCTGCGTCACGTATCGCGAAAGCGTGCAGATCGGTTGCTCGTGTGGCGACCCGCCGCCGCCGAGCGCGAGGATCGCGTCGCGCACCGCCTTCTGCTGCACGGCGAAGTCGGCCGCCGAGAGGTCCGGCGTGATCACTGCGATGGGCGACGCCATCTGGAGCGTCCAGGTGCCGTGCGCCTGGTACGGCGCGAGGCCCCTGCTGGGCGGACAGGGAATGGACTTGCTCGACGCATCGGTGCAGGTCTGGGCATACGTCGTCACCGCGTTCGCGTAGGGCTGACCGGTGGCCGCGCTCTTCCAGTCCACCACGTCCTGTCCGGTCAGGGGCTCCTGCGCGGCGGCGCTCGACGCGCCGTACTGCGTCGGCGTCAGCAAGAACACGCGCACCGAGCGGCCGCGCACGCTGCCGAGCAGATCGGAGAGCCCGGAAGACAGATCGTCGCGCGACCAGCTCAGGCTATCGGAGTTGTCCGCGACGATGACGACGTCGAAAGGTGGGGGCTTGCCGAGCGTGACCGCTTTCAAGCTGACGTCACGCCGGCAACCCGCGTCAGCGCTTTCGCCGATCGGCATGCCCGCGGTTCCGGAAGCTCCCAGCACGGAGCCGCCTGCGCCAAAGAAAGCACCGCCCCCTCCGCCGGCTGCGGTGCCCCCGTCGAGCCCTGAGCCGCCGCTGGCGTGCGACCCGCACCCGAGCACCACCAGCCCTCCGGCGAGTTGCGCCAGGATGTGCCAGAGAGCCCGCCTTGGAGGGATGCAGGTCATTGGGGACGGGAGATGCATGAGTGATTATGCCGAGATCGGGCATCCATTCGGGTGGAGTGCGGCACATCTGTGCAAGGTGTGTGCCCCAGATATGGAGCCTGCTTCGTCATGGCTGGCGTCTCGTCGTCCTTCGTGGATTCGATCCATGTCCTGGGTGACCTGGATACCCTACTCCAGTATACTAGCACTCCCGGCCCGAGGAGCGTCGCCTTGCATACCGTCCGCGAGAAGAAGAAGTTGATCGGCCGCGTGCGCCGCATTCGCGGCCAGCTCGAGGCCGTCGAGAAGGCTCTCGAAGAAGAGAAGGGGTGCTTCGAGGTGCTCCAGACCGTCGCCGCCGCACGAGGCGCGATGAACGGCCTGGTCGCCGAGATGGTGGAAGACCACGTGCGCTTTCATGTGCTCGGCCCGGACACGAAGCCCACCGCGAAGCAGTCGCGCGCGGCCGAAGAACTGATCGACGTCGTGCGCGCCTACGTGAAGTGAGAGACATGGAACCTGCGACCGAACACCTCGACGAGACTGCAGCCAAGGCCCCCCTCGAGCCGCGGGCCCTGGAAGCACACGAGCGCGACGCACACGAGGTGGATGGCGAGGACGAAGACGAAGAACACGGCCTGGATCGCCTCGAGCTCGTCAGGATCGGGCTCGTCGCCATCGCGGTCGGCCTCTCCTGGTTTCACGTCCTTCGCCCGGTGGCGGCTTTCGACCTGCTCGCGTGGGGCGCCACGCTCGCTGGTGGTTATCCGATCTTCAAGGAGGCCGTCTCGGCACTCCTCGAACGCCGCATGACGATGGAGCTGTCGATGACGATCGCGCTCGGCGCGGCGCTCAGCATCGGCGAGGCGTTCACCGCGCTGGTGATCGTCCTCTTCGTCCTCATCGCCGAGGTCTTGGAGCACCTGACCGTGGGGCGTGGCCGGAAGGCGATCCGCGACCTCATGGACTTCCTTCCGCGCAGCGTCTCGGTCCGCCGGGGAGAAGTGACCGAAGAGCTCTTGGCCGACGCGCTACGACTCGGCGACGTGGTCGTCGTGAAACCGGGAGGCCGGGTTCCCGTCGACGGCGACGTCGTCGGGGGGCATTCGTTCGTCGATCAGTCGATGGTGACCGGCGAATCGCTTCCCGTCGAGAAGACGGCCGGCACCACGGTCTTCGCCGGGACGGTGAACCAATCCGGAGTCCTCGAGGTCAGAGCCTCCGGCATCGGCAAGGACACCGCGTACGCCCGGATCATCGAAGCGGTCGAGCGAGCCGAAAAAACGCGAGCACCCATCCAGAAGACGGCGGACCGCCTGGCGGGATACCTCGTCTACTTCGCGCTGAGCGCGGCCGTCCTGACCTTCCTCATCACGAGGAACGCGCGGGCGACGATCTCGGTCGTCATCGTGGCCGGCGCGTGCGGTATCGCCGCCGGAACGCCGCTCGCCATCCTCGGCGCGATCGGTCGAGCGGCTCGGCTGGGCTCCATCATCAAGGGAGGGATCCACCTCGAAGCGCTCGGGCACGTCGATACCGTGGTCCTCGACAAGACGGGGACGCTCACGCTCGGGGCGCCCGAGGTCGCCACGCTCCACGTGGCATCCGGCGTGCTCGTCCGGGATCTTCTTCAAGCTGCGGCTACCGCCGAGTCGGCGTCAGAACATCCCCTTGCCGCAGCCGTCCTGAAGAAGGCGCGCGCGGATGGCGTCACCGCGGCGCGCGTGGAGAGCTTCGCGTACAGGCCCGGGCGCGGGATCGTCTGCTCCTCGTCAGGGGAGGAGCTCGTCGTCGGTAACGTCTCCCTGCTGCGAGAAAAGGGGATCGATACCGAGGACATGAACGCCTCGTGCAACATCCATGTCGCCCGCGGCGGGAGCTACCTCGGCGGCTTGCAGGTGGCCGACGTGGTCCGTCCCGAAGCCAGGGCAGCCGTGGAGCAGCTGAGGGCGATGGGCCTGCACCTGGTGCTGCTCACTGGCGACGCCGCTCGCGTCGCCGAGGCCGTCGGCGCGGAACTGGGTTTCGAGAATGTGCTTGCGGACCTCCTGCCCGAACAGAAGACGGCCGAGATCCAGCGTCTTCAAGCGTCCGGTCGAAAGGTCGCCATGGTCGGCGACGGGATCAACGACGCGCCAGCGCTCGCCGAAGCGCTCGTGGGCATCGGCATGGGTTCAGGCACCGAGATCGCCCGCGAGGCGGCCGACGTCGTTCTTCTCGGGAACGATCTCCTGAAGCTCGTCGAGACGATGAGAATCGCCCGGCGCTGCAGGGCCATCATCACGCAGAACTTCGCCGGCACCCTGCTGGTCGACGGCGTGGGCGTGCTGCTCGCCGCCTTGAACCTCCTGAACCCGCTCCTCGCCGCGTTCATCCATGTGGCGTCCGAGCTCGCCTTCATCCTGAACTCGACGAGGCTGCTGCCCGGTTCGACGGCGCGGACAGGTCCCGTGCATCGGGCGTCGTGACGTTCATGCAGCCGAGCGCCTCCAGCGTCTCGCTCAATGCTTGGTCGAGCGGCGTGTGCGGCTCGCCACCGAGGAACGCGACGAGCTTCCCGTTGTCGAGCCGCAAGGGCGAGGTCCAGAGCCACCGCATCTCTATCATCTCGCGGAACGTCTCGACGAATGGCGCGGCCAGGTAGATCGCAAACCACGGGAAGCGGCGAATCGGCGCTTCGGGTACTCCGGCTGCGTCCCGTGTCGCCTCGGCAAGCGAGAGCCCACGCTCGA
>CAYUAW010000084.1:0-22480 GCA_964442485.1 uncultured Polyangiaceae bacterium | reverse complement strand
TTCACGCGCATCGAGACGAAGAGCGAGCGCCGCTCTCGGAACGAATCGCGTTCGACACGATTTGTTCGGGAACCTTTGAGCGAGTGCGGTGTCGATCAGCGAACCGAAACAGGGAGCGCTCGGGACGCCCCTTCGGTGTTGACGAAGAGCCCTGCCGCTGAGTACACTATAACTGTAATTTCGCGGAAAATTCCGTGGAGGCTACAATGAATCGAAGAGTTCGCGTCGGATTGGCAGGGATCGCAATGGCTTCGGCGGTGCTCGCCTCGAGCGCCCTGGCGTTCGCCCAGGACAAGGGCGAGGGCAAGGAAGGCTACGGGTACGAGTTCGACGACGATCCGTTGAGCGCCGGCGGCTTCGGCCCGAACGACGCCACGATTCGAGTCCGCCCCCGTGCGGCGCGCACGACCCTCATCCGTCCGAGGACGTCGTTCGTCCCGGAGATGTTGAAGTCGGTAGAGAACCTCTGAAGACCCTTTTCGCGCCCGCGTGAAGCGAGCGCTTTTTTGCGCGAGATCATCGAGGAAGCTGAAGAAGCATGGCCAAAGCCGTTCTACACTTTGCGATTTACCGTGGCGATGCGTTCGAGCGACGCGAAGCGATCGCCCAGGATATCGTCAAAGTCGGTAAGGATCCGAAGAGCCACCTGCGCATCGACGACGATGCGGCGTCGCGCATGCACGCCGTCATCGAGGTAGGCGGCCCCGAGGACATCACCCTCATCGATCTGGGCAACGACCCGGGTACGATGGTGAACGGCGCTCGCGTCAACAAGTGCAAGCTCCACGTGGGCGATCGGATCGAGATCGGCGACACGCTGATCATGCTCGAGGCCGCCGAGGACGCTGGCGACGCGCAGCCCGTGGCAGCCGCGGCAGCGCCGCAAATGCCGCGTGGGGCCGTTGCCTCGAACCCGTTTGCAGCCGCCGGCGGCTCGAACCCGTTCGCGGCCTCGACGAGCCCCTTCGCAGCGGCGCCGTCGAACCCGTTTGCGGGTGGTGCTCCGGCGAATCCCTTCGGAGGCTCGGCGGGTCGCTACGGCTCGCAGCCACCGCCGCAGCAGCAGCCC
Organism: uncultured Polyangiaceae bacterium; assembly: GCA_964442485.1. Taxonomy (GTDB): domain Bacteria; phylum Myxococcota_A; class Polyangia; order Polyangiales; family Polyangiaceae; genus DASZVB01. The sequence goes on along the minus strand of CAYUAW010000084.1, from coordinate 21,411 downwards.
CAGTACTACCAGCAGCACGAGGTGCCGGATGACGCGCCCGAGGGGAGCTACACCTACTCGCTGATCAAGAGCGGGCCCGACGTCTCCAGCGACGAGGTCGAGCTCGCGCACGTGCAGGCGGTCGAGGTCATGGTGCTCTGGGGCAGCAACGTGCTGCACGTCTCGCACCTTTCTCCTCCCCGCAATTTCTACGTGGGCGAGGAGCTCGGGAAGAACTTCTCGACCGACTTCTTCATCCCCTCGGAGAAGCTCGGCACCACCCGCATGCCGGTCGTCATCGCGGATAGCGGCTCGATCAGCGTGGTGATCCCGCCGGGTGCCACGGGCTCCATCGAGATCCCGGGGCAGCCCAGGATGTCGCTCGACGAGGCGCGCCACCGCGCCCAGGCGTGCGCCGAGATGAGCGGCGCTCAGCAGATGTCCATCGGTAGCGGCGGTCGCGCGCGCATCGAGCTGAACGACTTCGTCTTCCAGATCGCTGCCGTGAATGCCGGTAAGCCCATCAAGCACGGCGTCGGCGCGGGTATCGACTGGAACGTGCTCCTCTACTTCGGGGCGTCATTCCTCGGGGTGGGCGGCTTCATCGCGGCGATGGCGTTCTTCGTCCCGCCGCTCGGTTTGACGGACGACGAGGACGTCGACAAGAACGCGCTCTACCTGATGCAGCAGTTCCTGGACGCCGCCGCGGAGCGCGAGCTCGAGGAGAAGGAGACCGAGCAGGTCACCGAGCAGGACGCGGACAACAAGGAAGGCGGCACCGGGACCCGAGCCAAGGGCGAAGAAGGCTCGATGGGCAAGCAGGACAGCAAGGCGACGAACAAGCGCTACGCCGTCCAGGGTCCGCAGGACAACCCCGATCCCCATATCGCGCGCCAGGCAGCTCTGCGCGAGGCGATGGAGTTCGGCATGATCGGCCTCCTGAACACGGGCGCGGCCGGCGACCCGAACGCCCCGACGGCCCCGTGGGGCCGCGACACGTCCCTCGGCACCGACTCGGTGAGCGCGATGGGCAACATGTTCGGCGACGAGATCGGCGACGCTTACGGCGCCGGCGGCCTCGGCCTGTCGGGCATCGGCGAAGGTGGCGGCGGTCGCGGCGAGGGCATCGGCCTCGGCTCGATCGGGACGCTGGGTCACGGCGCCGGGACGGGCACCGGGCAGGGCTTCGGCTCGGGCCACGGTCGCCTGGGTGGCTCGCACGCGACGCGTGCGCCGAAGGTCCGCATGGGCGCCACGACCGTCAGCGGCCGTCTGCCGCCGGAGGTCATCCAGCGCATCGTCCGTCAGAACTACGGCCGCTTCCGGCTATGTTACGAGCAGGGTCTCTCGCGAAACCCGAACCTCGAAGGACGTGTGCAGGTTCGGTTCGTCATCGGTCGTGACGGCTCCGTGTCGAACGTGTCGAACGGCGGCTCCGACATTCCGGATTCCGCAGTCGTACAATGTGTGATTCGGAACTACTACGGTCTGAGCTTCCCTCAGCCAGAGGGTGGCATCGTGACCGTCGTCTATCCGATCATGTTCTCGCCGGGCTGAGAGCAGAGCGGTCAGAGCTCGGGGCTGCGCGCTGTGCGGCCCCGACGCAGCGACGGGCTTGCAGGTTGGGTGTGCGCGCGGCCGTTTTGCGCGGCGGGCCCGGCGGCCGCTCCGCGTCGCGGCTCACGAAATAGCGCGGCCGTTTGCGGCGCGGCGCGCCGCGATTCGCGGCGGCAAAAGTCGGTGAATTCGCGGAGCCAGCGAGCGCGACGACGAGCGTCGTTGTGACGAGGGACGCGCTGCGACGAGACGCTCACCCGCGCCGGATCAGGAGCCGTCGGAGTGACCGCGAAGCGTACGGCGCCACAGCGCGGCTCCGCCGCGCGCGAGGCGTTCCAAGCTGCACCAACCAGGCGGATGCGCACCACGGAAAGCCTTGGAAACTTGGCTGAATCGTGGTCGTCGAACGGCTTTACTTCAGCGGGCCCGCTCCGTATGCTCGTCTCCCTTGTCTCGTCTGGCGCCTCCAAAATATCGGACAAGGAAGGGTGTGCTCGAGATGACGTACGAGAGCGTAAAGTGGGTCTCTTCTCTGGCGTTGGGGCTGTGCCTTTCAGCTACCGCTGCCTGCAGCCGCGACAACATCGAGGCCATCAATCTGGCCAACCTGGGGGACAAGTCCCTGAAGGTCAACGTGGAAGGCGCGATCGAGAAGTACGAGGAAGCGACGCGGCTCGACCCGTCGAACCATCTCATCTTCTGGAAGCTCGCGAACGCGTACCAGAAGAAGGAAGACTGGGACAAGATGGCGTCGACGCTGGCACGCGCCCAGCAGCTCGCGCCGGATTTCGCCAATTACTCGTACAAGCGGGGCCTCGCGCTGATGCAAAAGGCAGCGGCGGGTAACCCCGATGCCTACGAGGAGGCGAAGCAGCCGCTGCAGAAGTGCGTCGAGACGGACCCCAATTTCGCCGAGTGCTACCACGAGCTCGGGACGGCGAACCTGTGGACCGACAACGAGCAGCAGGCGCTCGACAACTGGACCAAGGCCATCGAGCACGATCCGACGGTCTCGTACTTCTATCCACCTCTCGCGGACACGCTGATTGCGTTCAAGCTGTACGACCAGGCGGCCGCGGTGCTGCGTGAAGGGACGCGCATCATCCAGCCGACGGACGACGAGGCGAAGAAGAACCTCTACTACATGTACGTTCTGCTCTCGATGGTGAGCCAGGCGAAGGGCGACCAGGCCTCGCAGGTCTCCGCGCTCGAGAAGGCGAACGACGTCGCCGGCGACAAGAACCCGGAGATCGGGTTCAACCTTGGCAGCACCTATGCCGTGATGAAGCCCCCGCAGAAGGAGAAGGCCGTGCGCCTCCTCAATTCGTTCTCGAAGCGCGTCTGCAAGGGCGCGCAGGCAGCAGAGAAGTTCAAAGACCAGTGTGCGACGGCCAACGACCTGATCCAGAAGCTCGGCGGAACTCAGTAAAGAAGGCACCCTAGGAGGTGCTCCATGCGCTCCATGTGCTCCATGCGCTCCATGCAACGGAGTCTCCGCGCCGGAAAAGGGACCGGCGCGGGGGTATGCTCATGGGTTTCTAAGGTTTTCGAGGAAGCATGAACCTAGACGAGCGTCTCAATCTGCTCGAACGCAACCACGATTGGAGTGGTCTCCAGGAAACGCTCGAGCAGGGCATTGCCGGAGCCGACAGTGCCGCTGTCCAGGCAGAGTATCACCTTCGTCTCGGCCGCCTGTTGCGCGAGCGCTTCATGCAGGGCGTGAAGGCGCTGAAGCATTTCCAGGATGCGTTCAAGCTGAATGCCGCGCTGCTCGACGCCCTCGCCGAGGCGCGGCAGGTCTACTGGGAGCTCGGCAAGCTGAACATGGTTCAGAAGCTCCTCGAGCTCCAGCTGAAGACCAGCGACGTCTCGACGAGCGCCGTGCTCTTCTGCCAGCTCGGAAGCCTCCTCACCGATCTCGGCGACGACGCCCGCGCCACCGAGGCTTACTCGAAGGCAATGCAGGCGGCGAACGGCCGCCCGACGAATGCGTCGGAGCTCCTCAGGGACGTGCAGCTCGGCGAGTCCGAGTGGCAGGCCCAGGTCGCCGGCCTGATCCGCACCGCGCGCGACGCGAAGAGTGCTCACGACAGGGCGGAGGCGTTCCTGCGCGCATCGCGCATCGCGCGACGCTACGCGCCGGGCGAGGTCGAGAACCTGCTCACGCAGGCCTACCTGGCAGAACCGACCAACGTGGTGGTCGCTTGCCTGCTGGAGGACCTGCTCGCGAAGAACGGTCGCACGGATGCGATCCTCGACCAGCAGCGCGGCATCCTCGCGAAGATGGAGAACCCGCTGGAGCGGTCGCGCGTCGCGTTCAATTTCGGAACGCGCTGGGCGATGCGCCACCAGAATCACGAGCTCGGCGCCGAGTTCATCGAGCAGGCGCTCGAGGCCGACCCTTCGAACGAAGCCGCGTTCGCCTACCTGCGAGAGATCTACGGGACGATGGGCGGCGACTGGGCGCGCGTGGTGAGCCTCGCCGATCAGCTGTCGGGCGTCGTGGCCGATCGCGCGAGCAAGGCCTTCTTGCTGTCGAACGCGGGCATGCTCGCGTGGCACAAGATGGGCGATCTCATCCGTGCGCGGACGTTCTTCGAGCGGCTCGCGGACGTCGCGCCGGATCACACCGCACTGAAGGCCTTCGAGTTGCAGATCGGACAGACCTTGTCGGGCAAAGGCGGAGCGGCGCCCGCCGCTGCCGCCGCACGCGCTCCGGAGGCGTCAGAGCCGGAGCCGGTTGCCTCCGTCGAGCCGCCGGCGCCCGAGCCGGAGCCCGCGCACGAAGAGCCTACTCCGGAGACGCCGCGCGAAACGGGTCGCGCCGCGGAGCTCCGTCAGCAGCTCGCGCAGCAGGAAGCCGCGAATCGGCACCACGAGCTCGTGAAGACGCTCGTCGCCCTCGGCGACGAAGTGCGCGATCCGCACGAGAAGGTCGGCTACTACGAGCGAGCGGCGGAGCTCTACGTCGGCAAATTCATGAATCAGGCGGAGGCCGTGAAGGTCTTCGAGAAGATCATCGAGGTCTCGCCCGGTCATCCGCAGGCGGTCGAGTACCTCATCCAGATGTACGAGAAGCGGCGCGACTGGGAGAAGCTCATCGCGCTGCGCAAGGGCCAGGCAGAGCAGCTGCCGATGGGGCCCGCGCGTGTCGCGTCGCTGAAGGAGCTCGCGAACCTCGCGACGGAGAAGGTGCGTAAGCCGGAAGCGTGCATCGATCTCTGGGCGGTCGTCGTGGAGAACGACCCGGAGGACATCGACGCGCTGAACGCGCTCTCGCAGCTGTACGAGCGTGCGCGCGACTACGAGAAGCTCGCCGACGTGCTCTACCGGCTCGCCGACGCGACGGGAGACGTCCCGAAGAAGATCGAGCTGTTGAACAAGCTCGGCCAGATCGCAGGGGACAGGCTGAAGGACGAGGAGCGCGCAGTGGAGGCCTACCGCCTCCTCCTCACGCTGCAACCCGACGACCGGCGCGCGCAGGAGCAGCTGAAGAAGCGCTACGTGACGCTCGGGCGCTGGGACGACCTCGAGGTCTTCTACGCCGACAGCGGCAAGTGGGACGAGTTCATTCGCGTGCTCGAGAGCAACGAGAGCCGCGCGGAGAACGACGAGCAGCGCATCGGCATGCTCATGAAGATCGCCGAGCTCTGGATGACCCAGAAGGGCAAGCCGGATCGCGCGGCGCGAGCCTACGAGAAGATCCTCGGTTTCGATGCGAACCACCTCGACGCGGCGGAACGGCTGATCCCGATCTACGCGGCCATGAACAACTCGAAGGGGCTCGCTGCCGCCATCGAGGTGAAGCTCGCGCACGTCACCGATCCGAACGAGCGGCTCGACCTGCTCCGGCAGGCGGCGGCGCTGTACGAGACGCGCATCAAGGACGCCGGCAAGGCCTTCGAGCGCTACGTCGAGGCGTTCCAGCTCGCCCCGGGCGACGAGCAGTGCCAGGCCGACGTCGAGCGAGTGGCGGAAGCCACGCGTCGCTACGACGACCTCATCGCCGCCTACCGGACGGCGATCCAGGGCGCCGACGACACCGGGGATCTGCCCACCGCGTCGGCACTCCGTCTTCGGCTCGGCCGCGTCCTCGTCGAAGAGGTGAACCGCATCGACGACGCGCTCCTCGAGTACCGCGCCGTCTACGAGGCGGAGCCGGAGAACGCCGTCGCGCTCGGCGCGCTCGAGCAGCTCTACCGCCAGACCGAGCGCTGGAAGGACCTCCTCGAGGTCTACGAGAAGCGTCGGGATCTCGCGTACGAGCCCGCCGATCGAAAGCCGGTCCTCTACGAAATCGCGCAGCTCTACGAAAACCAGATCGGCGACAACGCGAAGGCCGTCGCAAGCTACCAGGCGGTCCTCGAAGACGATCCTGTGGACGCTCACGCGCTCGCCTCGCTCGATTCGCTCTACCAGAAGACGAAGGACTGGGAGGCGTACGCGGAGGTGCTCCGCCGTCGCATCGAGCTCGACGTCAACGAGGGCGAGCTCATCGACCTGAAGTTCCGACTCGCGAAGGCGGAGGAAGAGCACCTGTCGCGGCCCGCCGTCGCACTCGAGAACTACCGGGAGATCCTCTTCCTCGACGCCGACCACGAGGGCGCGCGCGCCGCGCTGGAGGGTATGCTCGAGAACACCGAGCTCCGCGGGGAGTCGGCGAGCATCCTCGAGAACATCTACGAGGTGCGGGAGGACTGGGAGAAGCTGGTCCGCGCGCTCGAGATCCTGGCGCTGTCGAGCACCGATGCTTCGCGCAGGGTCGAGCTCTTGCGGAAGATCGCCGCCACCACCTCGACGCGTATCGGCGATCAGAGCCGCGCCTTCGACGCGCAGGCCCGCGCCGTGCGCGAAGATCCGTCGATCCCCGAGTCGCGCGAGGAGCTCGAGGGCCTGGCCGAGGTCGCCTCGGCGTGGGACAAGCTCGTCGCGCTCTACAACGAGGTCGCAGCGAATCTGGACGACCCCGGGCTTGCTCGCGATTACTGGCTCCGCCTCGCGGGTATCGAGGAGCGTCTCGGTCGCGTCGCGGAGGCCGCCGAGAGCTACGAGAAGATCCTCGGGCTCGATCCCACCGACGCGGAGGCGCTCGCGTCGATGGACGCGCTGTACCGGCGCACCGGGCGCTGGGAGGATCTGATCGGCGTCTACAGGAAGCGTATCGAGCTCGCCGAGACGGGCACTGAGCGAGAGGCGCTCTACGCGCAGATGGCCGGCGTGTACGAGGAGAGGCTCGGCAAGCCGGACGAGGCGACGCTCGCGTACCGTGAGGTGCTGACGCTGGACCCCACGAGCCAGCTCGCGCTCGGCGCGCTCGAGTCGCTCTTCACGCGCCAGCGCATGTGGAGCGAGCTCGCGGAGAACCTCGAGACGCGGCTCGGTCTCGCGGAGAGCGAGGAAGAGCAGATAAGACTCATGCTCCGTCTCGCCTCGCTGCGCGAGAAGGAGATGGGCTACCCCGATAATGCGATCGAGGGGTACCGGCAGGTGCTCGAGCGGGACCCGGCCAACGCCGAGGCGCTCGAAGCCCTCGAGCGCCTCGGGAAGGCGCCGGCTCACGAGCTCGCCATCAGCGAGATCCTGGAGCCGCTCTACCGGGCGCAGGGCGACTACCAGAAGCTCATCGGCGTCTACGAAGTGCAGGTGCGCCGCGCCGACGACGCCAACCGAAAGGTCGAGCTCTTGCACGGCATCGCGCAGCTCCACGAGGACGCTGCCGGCGACGCGAACGCGGCGTTCGAGACGCATGCGCGCGCGCTCGCGGCCGACCCGGGGAACGAGGCGACGCAGGAGTCGCTCGACCGGCTCGCTCGCGCCACGAATCGCTTCCCGGATCTCGCGCAGGTCTTCGAGAACCTCGCCGCCCAGCAGTCGGATCCGGAGCTCGGCAGCCGGCTCTACACGTTCGCGGCTCGCGTCGTGGAGAACGACGTGGGCGACGTCGAGCGCGCCATCGAGCTCTACCGTCGCGTGCTCAGCATCGACCCGACGAACCTTGGCGCCGCGGAGGCGCTGCAGACGCTGTTTCAGTCGACCGAGCGCTTCGCCGACATGTCCCTCGTCCTCCAGAGGAAGGCCGAGATCCTGACGGAGCTCGAGGAGCAGAAGGCCGCGCTTTACCAGGCAGCGACCCTCGAGGAAGAGGTGCTGGAACGCCCCGAGAACGCCATCTCGGTCTACCAGCAGGTATTGCACCTCGACCCCGAGGATCTCCGGAGCGTCGATGCGCTGATCAACCTGTACCTGAAGGCGCAGCGCTGGCAGGACCTGCTCGAGGTCTACTCGAAGAAGGCGGATCTCGTCGCCGACCCCGAGGAGAAGAAGCTCATCTACTACGAGGTCGGCGCCGTCTACGAGCGCGAGCTCGGGAACGTGCAGAGCTCGATCGACGTCTACCAGAAGGTCCTCGAGCTCGATCCCGACGATCTCACTGCGCTCGGGCGCCTCGACGTCCTCTACCAGACCGCGCAAAACTGGAGCGATCTGCTCACGGTGCTGATGCACGAGGCAGAGCTCACGGCGGATCCCGCGGAGGCCATCAGCTTCCAGTACCGGATCGCGGAGCTCTTCGAGAAGCACCTCGACGACGTGCCGCGCGCCGTGGAGCTGTACCGCGACATCCTGAGCGTCCAGCCGGATCACGCCCCCACGCTCTCCGCCCTGGAGGGTGTGAAGGGCGGTGGGAAGGAGCCGCTCGCGGCCGCCGCCGTCCTCGAGCCTGTCTACGAATCGATGGGCGAGTGGGAGAAGCTCGTCAGCGTCCTGGAGGTCCAGGTTAGTTCGTCGCAGGATCCGTTCGCGCGGGTCGATCTGCTGCACCGTGTCGCGGCCCTCTACGAGGACAGCCTGGGCGACGCCGGCAAGGCATTCGACACGCACGCGCGCGCGGTGGCCGAAGACACCCAGAACGAGGAATCGCTCGGAGCCCTCGAGCGTCTCGCCATCGCGACCGAGCGCTGGTCGGCAGTCGCGAAGCTCTACGACGGTCAGCTCGACAAGCTCACCGATCAGCCCGAGCGCTTCGTCGAGCTCGGTCTGCGCGTCGCACAGGTGTACGAGGTCCAGCTCGAGAGCGTCGACAGCGCCGTGTCGCGCTACCGTCGCGTGCTCGAGGTCGACCCGGAGAACCAGAGCGCGGTTCGTTCGCTCGATCGGCTCTTCTCGCAGACGGAGCGGTGGAGCGAGCTCGCGGAGATCCTCGCGAAGGAAGCCGACATCGGCCAGAGCCCCGACGAGATCCTCGAGTTCAAGTACCGGCTCGGCAGCGTCTACCAGCTACGCCTGAACGACGTCGAGAAGGCGATCCAGGCCTACAGCGAGGTCATCAGCGCCGCGCCGGAGCATGCCGAGGCGCTCGCCGCCCTCGAGGGGCTCTTCGAGTCGGGAGTGAACCAGCTCGCGATCGGCCAGATCCTCGAGCCGCTCTATCAGTCCGCCGGTGAGTGGGAAAAGCTCATCCAGGTCCACGAGGCGCAGCTCGCGAGCATCACCGACCCCGACGAGCGCATCCAGATGTACTACCGCATCGCGGAGGACGCCGAGGAGCGCCTGAGCGATCCGGTGCAAGCCTTCCGCGTGTACGTCCGCGCTCTGCGCGAACGGCCGCTCGACGAGAAATCGAGCGAGGACATCGAGCGCCTCGCCGGCATGATCGACGGCGGCTGGGAAGAGCTCGCCAACGCCTATGCCGACGTGATGGGCCTCGACGGCCTGGACGCGGCGACGCTCTCGGTCGTCGGCCGCCGCCTCGCGCGCGTCTTCGAGGAGGAGCTCCAGGACGTCCAGAAGGCGGAGGAGTCGTATCGCTTCGTACTCGCCGTCGCACCGAAGGAGCCGGAGGCGCTCGGGAATCTCGATCGCATCTACACGGCAACGGAGCAGCACGCGGAGCTCGCGGGCATCCTCGAGCAGCGCGCCGAGATCGCGCAGGAGGATCCCGAGAAGGTCGAGCTCTACGGGCGCCTCGGCCAGGTGCTGGAAGAGCAGCTCTCGCGGGTCGACGACGCCGTCGTCGCCTACAAGAAGGTGTTCGATCAGCTCGAGCCGAACAACCAGGACGCCGTCACCGCGCTCGCGCGGATCTACGAATCGAAGGAGGCGTGGACCGAGCTGAAGCAGGTGTACTCCCGCCAGCTCGACAACGCTGCCGGCGACGTGGAGGAGGCGGAGATCCGCGCGAAGCTCGCCCACCTCGCGGCCGACCGGCTCGGCAACTCGGAGGAAGCGATCGACGGCTGGAAGCGCGTCCTCGACCTTCGCGGCGAGGATCCTGAGGCGCTCCTCGCGCTGTCGAATCTGTACGAGGCGCAGGGACGCTGGGCCGAGCTCTCGGACGTGCTCGAGCGTCACTTCGACATCGCCTCCTCCGACGAGGATCGCGTGAACGCCCTGGTACGGCGCGCCCGCCTCTTCACGGAGAAGCTGAACCGCGACGACGAGGCGCTCGACACGTGGCATCGCGTGCTCGACATCGACTTTGCCAACGTGACGGCCCTCCGTGCCGTCGCGGATGTGTGGCGCCGTCGCAACGACGCGACCGAGCTCGTCGGAGCGCTCCATGCGACGGTTGACCGCGCCGGCGCGCTCATCGAGCCGGAGGAGCTCAAGGGAGTCTTCCGCGAGCTCGGCAAGACGTATGGCACCGTCCTCGAGCAGCCCTACGACGCGGCCGAGGCGTGGCGGAAGCTCCTCGAGGTGGACCCGGGCGACTTCGAGGCGATGGACGAGCTCGAGAAGCTCTACCGCGCCGAGGATCGCTGGCCGGACGTCGTCGGCGTCAAGATGCAGCGCGCCGACGCGCTGACCGAGCCCGGAGAGAAGATCCGCGAGCTGCTCGAGGTGACCGACATCTGGGAGCACAAGGTCGAGGACTACGACCAGGCGACCCCGGCGTTCGAGAAGATCCTCGAGATCGAGCCGACCCACGAGCTCGCGTTCACCGAGCTCGACAAGCTTCATCGCGCGGCGAGCCGCTGGGAAGCGCTTGTCGAGATGTACCTGAACCGCCTCGAGACCCTGGAGGAGACCGCGAAGCGCAGCGAGCTCCTGCGGCGCATCGCCTCCGTCTTCGAGCAGCAGCTCGGTGACAACAACCAGGCATTCGACGCCCTCGTGAACGCCTTCAGCGAGGACTACGGCGACGACGCGACCTCCGGGTACCTGGAGCGGATGGCCCAGTCGACGGGCCGCTGGGGCGAGCTCATCAACACGGCCAACGCCTGGCTCGGCGAGGCGGAGGAACCGAAGAAGAAGATCCAGCTCTGCCTGCGGCTCGGCAAGTGGTACGGCGAGGACCTCGGCCGCGCCGAGTACGCGCAGCCGTACTACGCGCAGGTCATGCAGCTCGACCCGAACAACGTGAAGGTCGTGCGGCAGATGGCGAGCATCTACCGGATCGGCGCTCAGTGGCAGAAGATGGGCGAGACGCTCACGCGCGCGCTCGACATCGCCGTCAACAACGAGGACCGCCGCGTGATCCTGTACGACCTGGGCGAGCTGCTCGAGAAGCAGATGAGCCAGGTCGATCAGGGCATGGCGTACTACAAGCGCTCGCTCGAGGTCGATCCGCTGTTCCTGCCGGCGCTCGAAGCCCTCGAGCGGCTGCATGGCGAGCGAGGTCAGACGCAGGAGCTCATCCAGATCCTGACGAGCAAGGCGAAGGCGCTCACCGATTCCGAGCAGATCGTCCAGACGAATCTGCGGATGGGCGACCTCTACGAGAAGCAGCTGAAGGACCTGGAGCGCGCGGGGCAGGTGTACCGCGACGTCCTGTCGCTCGACGGCTCGAACCTGGTCGCGCTGCGCGGCCTCGAGCGCGTGAGCGAGAGCCTCCACCGCTGGAGCGATCTCGTCGACGTTCTTGAGCGCCAGCTGGACGTCGTCGGCACCGAGCGCGAGCGCGTCGAGGTGCTGCTCAAGCTTGCGACCATCCAGGAGGAGCAGTTCCTCAAGGCGGATGTCGCGGCCCAGCGCCTGGAGCAGGTGCTGGAGATCGACCACTCCGAGCGGCGCGCGTACGCCGCGCTCGAGCGCTGCTACCGCCGGCTGAAGCAGTGGCAGGATCTGATCGGCGCGTACGAGCGCCACATCAGCGACGGCGCGGACCAGTCGGAGAAGCCGGAGCTCTACCGCCACATCGCGCAGGTCTACGCCGACGAGATCGGCGACGCCGACCAGGCGATCACCGCGTACCAGAACATCGTCGACATCGACGATACGAACATCGAGGCGCTCGAGCAGCTCGCGAAGCTCTACGAGAAGCAGGGCGACACTGCGGCCTCCATCGACGCGATGATCAAGGTCGCCGACCTGACGAGCGACGGCACGCAGCGCGTCGACATGTACTATCGCATCGGCAAGGCGCTCGACGAGAAGCTCGGCGACCGCGTGCAGGCTCAGGAGCGCTTCGAGATGGCGCTCGACTTGAACCCCGCCCATCTTCCGTCCCGCGCGGCGCTCCGCACCATCGCCATCGACGAGCAGGACTGGGACCGAGCCGCCACGCACCTGGATCAGGAGCAGCAGCACACCGAGCAGCCGCGGGCACGCGCACGGCTCCTGGTCGAGCTCGGCAAGGTACGCGACGAACAGCTCAACGAGCACGAGCTCGCCATCCAGGCGTACGAGCTCGCCATCCAGGCGGACCCGGACTGCGAGGAAGCCGCACTGCCGCTGGTGGAAGACTACGTCGTGAACGAGCGCTGGAAGGACGCGGAGCCGCTCGCCGAGATGCTCGTCCGCAAGAGCAAGGGTCGGGAGCGCACGGAACAGCACACGCTGAACCGCATGCTCGGGAAGATCCACGCCGCGCTCGGCAACGACGACAAGGCGATGAAGGCCTACCAGGCCGCCCATCAGCTGGATGTCACCGACCAGGAGACGGTCCGCGGCATCGCCGAGGTGTCGTTCCGGTTGAAGGACTGGCCGAGCGCCCTCACCAACTACCAGAAGGTGCTCACGGCCCTCGGCGAGGACGAGGCGGAGGAGCGGACGGAGGTCTACTACCGCCTCGGCTGCATCAAGCGCGAGCAGGGTCAGACCAAGCAGGCGATCAACAATTTCGAGAAGGCGCTCGCTCTGAACACGGAGCATCGCCCGACCCTCGAGGCCCTGGTCGATCTCTACGGCAAGAGCAACGACTGGAAGCAGGTCGCGGCCTACAAGCGTCAGATCCTCGACGGCTTGATGGACGAGGAGGAGCGCTTCAAGCTGCTCTCCGAGATCGGCGACGTCTGGGGCGAGAAGGAGAAGAGCGCTCCCAAGGCCATCGAAGCGTTCGAGGAAGCGCTCGAGTACAAGCCGCAGGATCACGTCCTCTTGCACAAGCTCCTCCAGCTCTACCAGTCGGCTGGGGACTGGCAGAAGATGGTCGACACGCTGCAGTCCATCAGCGACCTCGAGTCCGCCCCCGAGCGCAAGGCGCGGTACTTCTACACGATGGCCCAGCTTTACCGCGACAAGCTGGAAGATCCGGAGCGTGCCGTCGAGCTCTTCAACGAGTCGCTCGACCAGAACCCGCAGTTTCTCGAGGCGTTCGAGCGCATCAACAAGATCCTGACCCAGGAGCGGAACTGGAAGCAGCTCGAGCGGAACTACCGCAAGATGATCCACCGCATCGCGGGGAAGGGGAACGCGGACCTCGAGTTCCAGCTCTGGCACCAGCTCGGCCTCATCTACCGGGATCGCATCGGCGAGACCGAGACGGCGGTCGAGGCTTTCAAGATGGCCTCCTCGCTCCGGCCAGAGGACTTGACGGAACGGCAGATCCTCTCGGAGCTCTACGAATCGACGGAGAAGTTCGACGACGCGATCCGCGAGCAGCGTGCGATCCTCGACCGCGACGCGCTGCAGATCGATCCTTATCGCTCACTCTACCGGCTCTATCTCCACAAGCAGACGTACGATGAGGCGTGGTGCGTCGCGTCCGCCATGGCGTTCATGCACAAGGCGGACGCCGAGGAGATGCGGTTCTTCGAGGAGTGGAAGCCGCAGGGGATGCTGCCCGTGCGCGGGAAGCTCAACAACGAGCACTGGGTGAAGTACCTGTTCCACGCCGACGAGAACCTCTACGTCTCGAAGATCTTCGAGATGATCGCGTCGGCGGCGCTCCAGGCCAAGATCGCGCAGCTCCGGATGCAGAACAAGCTTCCGGTGCTGAACGCGAAGTTCAAGCAGGACCCGGCGAGCTCGACCGTGACGTTCGCGAAGACCTTCGGCTGGGCCGCGCAGGTGCTCGGGATCGCGAGCCCAGAGCTCTACGTACGCAACGACGTGCCGGGTTCGGTCGTCGCGGTGCCAGCGCTCCCGCCGGCTTCCGTCGCCGGGCAGACGGTGCTCTCCGGCTTCACGCCGCAGGAGCTCGCGTTCCTGTGCGGGAAGCACCTCGCGAACTACCGGGGAGAGCACTACATCCGGACGCTGTTCCCCACGCAGGCCGAGCTCACCATCATGCTCTTCGCCGGCGCGATGATCGCGCAGCCGAGCACGCCGATGCCGCCCGACATCGCCAAGCAGGTGGAGACGACGGCGCGGGAGCTCGCGAAGTACATGGAGCCCGTTCAGATGGAGGGCCTGCGGACGGTCGTGAAACGCTTTCTCGAGGAGGGAGCGAAGGCGAACATCCGCCGGTGGAGCCACGCGGTGGAGCTCACCGCGTGCCGCGCCGGCCTGCTCGTGTCGGGCGATCTCGAGATCGCCAAGAAGATCCTCGCAGCAGAGCCGACGCTACCCGGCGATCTCACCGCCGCCGAGAAGATGAAGGACCTTCTCGTCTTCAGCGTCAGCGAGCAATACGCCGCCCTGCGCAAAGCCCTCGGCGTAGCCATCGCCCCCGAAGGCTGAGCGATCTGTCCGCAAACCGACGAAGCTCCCAGCTCGCGGGCAGATGTGCGTCGAAAGGCGCGCCAACGGTGGGCCGTTCCCCGCCTGCGGCGGACCAGCCACCTCGCTTGCCGGTAGCCGCGCGCCGCAGGCGCGCCCTCGAGACAAGTCAGGAGCGCTAGTCACACGTGTGGCCAGGACGATGTGAATCTCGCCCCTCACCGAACGTGGGGGGCGAGATTCACGCCAGTCCACATCTGGACTAGCGCCTCAACGTCCCGGCCCGTCGAAGACGATGCGGCCGCCGATGACGAAATGCGCGTCGACTCCCTTCGCGCCGATGCTGCCGGGGCTCTGGGCGAAGAAGGTGCCGAGCGACAGATCCACGAACGGACCGAAGCCGAAGTTCGCCGCCGGGTACCAGTCGCCACCGATCGCGAGGCGCACCCAGTCGACGCCGGCGAAAGACGCCGAGCCGTCGGAGGTCCGACGGAAGCCGAAGCCGGCGCTCATCCAGGGGTCGAAGGCGAGCCCCTGCACGAGGTGGTAGCGGATGAGCGGGCCCGCCGCGATCGTCGCGATACTGTTCTTCGATGATGTGCCCTCGGCCGAAGGGAGACCCACGTCGATGTACGCGCCCAGCATCACGGTACGACTGATGCCGTAGGCGACGTCGCCGCCGAGCGAGAGCCCTGGGCCCATGGTGCGGCTCTGAGGAACACCACCACGAATATTGCCGAATGGCACGACCAGCGCCGCGTCGACGCCGACGACGAAGTGCCCGCCCACCGTGTCACGCGCGGGAGCGATCACCTCGGGCTCGTCGCTCGGTGCTTCGGGGCGTGCGGCATGCTTCACCGGCGCGAGCGGCCCGACGGGAGGCCCCTCCGGCTTTCGGGGGCCGGCTTCCTCGACGGGGGGCGTCCCGCCCTCGGAGGTCGGAGACGCGGGTGGTTCGGACGATGGCGCGACGGTTTCCTGAGCACCGGAGGGGGCCGGGGCCGTCGGTGCCGCCGAAGAGCCCGCAGGGGCGCCTGCGGGGGCCTCGGCGTCGGCCGGGCCCTTTTCGTCTGCGGGGGGCGTCGATGGCGCCGCCACGACGGGAGCCGCCGCGGCAGCGCGGGGGCGCGGCGCCTTCGCCGCGGCGGCCGCCGAAAACGAGAGGGCGGCGGCCGAGACGAGGACGCAGGCGGGGGTCGAAAGACGCATGGCGCGCCTTGTTACCACACGACGACCCTGCCGAAAGCCCCGCAACTCGCACCCGTGGGCGGCCGAAGGACGGCACACACATGGACGAAGAAGCGCCGTCGCCCACATTGCCCGTGTCC
This sequence comes from uncultured Polyangiaceae bacterium, assembly GCA_964442485.1. Taxonomy (GTDB): domain Bacteria; phylum Myxococcota_A; class Polyangia; order Polyangiales; family Polyangiaceae; genus DASZVB01. Next base: position 5,728 of record CAYUAW010000084.1, on the reverse strand, counting down.
GACGGGCCCACGCTCGAGCTGGCAAGGGAGGCCCAGCGCGGACCCTGGGTCGTCGAGATCGGCTCGCCAGGTCGAGGTACCGTCCTTCCGCTGGACCCGGGGGGCGCACTCACCCTCGGCAGCGGGAGCAGAGCGGACTCGCCCATCGACGACAGGACGGTGAGCGCAGTCCACGCGCGGCTGTCAGCCACGCCCGCGGGCATCCTCGTGGAGGATCTCGCGTCGCGGAACGGCGTGTATGTCGGGTCGGCGCGCGTGCCGGCGGCGCGGCTCGCGAGCGCGCTCTCGAGCTTCGTGATCGGCCGCACCACGGTCACCGTGCGCGAGATCGCGGAGGGCGCCCCCGCCATACCGAACGACGAGCCCATTGCCGGGCTGGTCGGCAGCTCCCTGCCAATGAGGCGTCTCGCGAGCGAGATCCGCAGAAGCGCCGGGCTGCGTGCGGCCGTCCTCTTGCAGGGTGAGTCGGGCTCGGGAAAGGACGTCGTCGCGCGTGCCATCCATCAGCTGAGCCGCCGCGCCGGGCAGTACGTGCCGTTGAACGTGGGGGCCATCGCGGAGTCGCTGGCGGACGCGGAGCTGTTCGGGCACGCCCGCGGCGCCTTCACGGGCGCGGTGCTCGCGCGCGCCGGCGCCTTCGAGCAAGCGCACCGCGGCACGCTCTTCCTCGACGAGATCGCCGAGCTCACGTCGAGCGTGCAGGTGAAGCTGCTCCGCGTGGTGGAAGAGCGACAGGTGAGGCCCGTCGGCAGCCCGCAGCTCACCGACATCGACGTGCGAATCGTCTCGGCCAGCTGGGCGGTGCTGGAGGAGCGCGTGGCAGAGGGCGCGTTTCGCGAGGACCTCTTCCATCGCATCTCGACCTTCGTGATCCGGCTACCACCGCTGCGCGCACGGAAGAGCGACATTCCCGCGCTGTCGAGCGGCCTGCTCGCGCGCATCCGCGACGAGGTAGGGCCGAAGCAGCTCGGCAGCGCCGCGCTCGCGCGGCTCGTGGCCCATTCGTGGCCGGGCAACGTGCGTGAGCTGTCGAGCGTGCTCTATCGCGCGGCGGTCTCGTGCGACGGCGAGCAGATCGAGTCGAGCCACGTGGAGGCGAGCCTCATCGGCCCGTCACGGCCACGCCCGCGTGCCCTGTCGGAGGCAGAAGCGTCGCTGCTCCTGCGCGAGCACGACGGGAACGTCAGCGCCGCTGCACGTACCGCGGGGGTGCCGCGCAGCACGTTTCGGTCATGGCTCGTGAAGGCCTGAAGCCGTGCGCGAGGAGCCTGCCACCCGCTCAGAACGTGCCGGAGGCTCCGACGCCCGCTTGCCCGGCGCCGGCCCACGGCGTGACCCGGATGCGGAACGCGCTGCCGCCCCCACCAGACGCCGGCTCCGTACGTCGATCGGCGAAGTAGTAGATCACGGTGCCGACCAGCGCGGCCGCTCCGACCGCGCTGCTGGCAATGGCGATGGTGCGCGCCGTGTTGCCGGAGCTCACGCGCGACGAGTACCGGCTACATGCGTTGTAGTAGTCGTTGCCGCGAAGTCCGAGCGTCGCGATCTGGGCGTCGGTGAGGCTGCAGGGCTTCGTGCCCGGGAACAGCTTCGCGTCGACGATGATCATGCCGTTTCTCTTCTGTTGCTCATTCCACGCGCCGAGGATCTGCGACTCGAGGCTGTTTGCGTTCGAGTAGTCATTGCTCGCGACCAGGGCCATGGTCACGCCGACGCCGACCCCGGCGACGCCGACGCCTGCGAGCACCCACGCCATGGGGGTGCTGCTGAACCATGCAATGGGCCCCTGGGTGCCTCCCTCGCGAGGCGAAGGCTCGTTCGACTCCGGCGCAGGCTCGCTCTTCGGCGGCGGCGCCTCCTCCGGCTCCGTCCGAGCGGGTTCGGAGGTGGATTCCGCGGCCTCCCCCGTGGTCGGTGATTCGGCGGCCGCGGGTACGCCGGCCGCGGCGATGTTGCCGTGCGCCGCGATCGCGACGGTGACGGACTGGCCGGCGCCGAGCGTGATGGACTTTCCGGATTTGCGGTCTCCCGCGCGCGCCTCGATCGTGTGCGTGCCGGGCATCAGGTAGAGCGGATCGGCGAGGGGCGCCGTTCCCTTCTCCGCGCCGTCCACCACGACCTGCGCGCCCGAAGGATCGACGGACAGCGACACTTCACCAACGCGGGATTTCGCGATGTTGAAGCCGGCATTGGTCTCCTGCCGCTCGGCGTCGGTGATCGACGTGTTGATGCGCAGGTACTGGGAAAAGTGGCTGGCAGCGTCGTCGGGGTGTCCGGAGCGGAGCTCGCTCTGGGCGAGGTTCAGGAGGACGGAAGGGTGCGGCTTCAGCGCGTAGGCCTGAAGGAACGCGAGGCGCGCCTTCTCGAACTGGTGCTGATCGTAGAATTGCACCCCTTCGCGGAAGCGCTGGCGAGCCATCTCGATGGTGGCGTCGTCTTCCGCGCGCGCTGGGAGTGAAGTGGCAACCGAGAGGGCAACGCCGAGGGCGCACAGGAGCCGGGCGGCGTGGCGGGACATCATGCAAAGGCCTCTTGTCTGCTGAAGGAAGCGCGCTCGGCGGGCGAAGCGCCGCCCGGACTAGAACGGAGTCTGGCGCACTATAGCCCCACCGCCCGGAAGCTGGGGAGAGGCCGGAGCATGGGTCGCTCCTTCGGTATGCGCTCGCCTCGCAGGCTGAGGAGCGCGCGCCGGGCGTGTGGGACGCTTCGCTTCTTCTACTACGCGCTGCGCCGTGCGAGCCTTCGTTCCTTCTTGCTTCGTCGGCGGCGGGGTCTCCCGGGTTGCCGCTAGCTGGACAGGCGCTGCCGAGGGCGCTGCCGCAGCAGCGGCGATTTCTCCTGTCGCTGCTGCCGGTGGCGCCTCTGGCGCGGTCGCGCCAGCAGCCGCGCTAGTGACTTCGGACCCTCCACGCACCCCTTCCGGTGCGACGCCCGCGCCGGGCGTCGCGGTCGCAGCGGGAACCACCGCCGTGGCCGCAGGCGCGGTCTCGGCCGAGTGCGCGACGGTGCCCTTCACGCTGTCGTCGTCCTTGAAGAACACGGCGCGGATGGCGCCGGCGCCGACAAGCAACGCCGCCACCGACATGACGCCGATGACGATCCCCGTCGCGCGCTTGCGCGGAGCGGGGAGCTCGAACTCAGGCTCACTCGGCTGGGCGCGACTCACCCGGGGAACGGCGATGATGCGCGTCGCGGCGTTCGCGGCGATGCGAGCGCGCGCGCGGTCGTCGTCGCGCGCCGGAGCAGCCTCCATGCCGAGCGCGCTCGTCTCGGCGACGACGTGCAGCGATGGCTTCGCCGCGGGGGGCCCGGAGAGCCCGAGGGGCGTCGTCGTCGCGGAAGGGGCGACCTGTACCGCTGGCGGCGGCGCGAGCCCCACCATCGTGCGATGCGACACCGCGAGTGGTCGCGGCGGCGCGTAGTCGCTGCGGCGCACCGGCAGCTCGGTCGAGTTCGGATCGATGTCCGGCGAGCTCCCCATGGGGGCCGCGATTGCGACCATGGCCGGCGTCGGCTCCGACGCGGGTGAGGCGACCTCGGGAGCCCCCGGTGGCTCACCCGGCGCGACGGGCGCGACGACCGGCTGCTCCGCCACGGCAATAGCGACCTCGGAAGGTTCGGCTGCCGCTTGCTCCGCCTCGGGCACGTCCTCCCAGAGAGGCGTGAATTGGCTGGCCAGACGCTCCGCGTCATCCAGCGAAAGCGGGGGCTTCGAGTTTTCGGCCTCGTCGTTTCCGGACATTGCATCGGCCCCCTGGCGGAGGCGGGGATTCAAAGCGGTCAGGCTAGCACTCGCCCCGCGCGCCGTGCAAACCCGAGAAGCGCTCGGGAAGGCAGCGTTCGTCCACACGAATCGAGGCTCTTTCTCGTCGCATCAAGCTCGCCCGCGCGCTCCTCTTCGCACTAAATGTGGGACACTGGGAATGAGTCGTACTCCGAGCATCGCGTCATCGACGCTCGCCGTCGTGCTTGCGTGCGCCGCATGTTCGCCGCCGCCGGGTGCGGAGGAGTTGCCGCCGGCGGCCATCGCGTCCGTCGGTCGACCGGAGCGGTCTAACGCGCCGCTTCCGGGGCGGGCCGAGGTCGTCGCGCGCGCCGATGCACTCGCGGTGTCTGCTGCGAAGGTCGGAGGAGTCGAAGGCGCGAAACTCGCCATGCAAGCCGCTGCGCTGCGCCTTCGTGTCTGGCGCGTCGAAGGCAAGAGCGCCGACGCGCTGGAAGCGGCGGAGCTCTTCCGGGCGGCGGCACGCGTGAGCTCGAACGTCGCGTGCGACGCCGAGGTCGAGCTTGCCTTGCTGGAAGGGGAGACGACCGCGGATCCGACGGCCGAGTACGTCGCGCTCTACCGTTCACGCGCCCGGCACCGTGCCGAGGCTTGCGGCCGCCGAGCGGAGTCGCTCCTCGGCTCGCTCGCGGCGTTCGCACCGGCGAAGGACGTGCTCGAGCAGGTCGACCGCCAGACCCCGGCCGCGAGCGTCGAGACCGTCGCATCCGCCAAGCCGGGAATCGTCGAGCCGCCGTTGCCTCCGGAGAAGCCGGCCGAGCCGGCTCAGATCACGCGCGTCGAGCTGTACGGCGGAAAGGAGGCGTCGCGCGTCGTGGTGTTCGTCACGCGCCCGACGCTCTTCGAGGTCGGCGATCTCGCCGCCGACGCGCAGCACGGCCCGCGCATCTTCATCGACATCAAGAACTCGGTGCTCAAGACCAGGCGCACCTACGACGGCGAGGGGCTCATCGAGCGCGTGCGGCTCGGCGAGAAAGGCGCACTCTCCCGGGTCGTTCTCGACATGAAGGCGGCGGCGTCACGGCGTGTCTTCTACCTGCCCGAGCCCTTCCGGCTCGTGGTCGACGTCTCGAACGACGGCGGAGCCCCGCTCATGGACAGGGCGGGGCCGAGGCACGTGCGTCGCGTGGTGCTCGATCCGGGTCACGGCGGGCACGACCCGGGAGCGCAGGGGGCCAGCGGGCTCCGCGAGAAGGACGTTGTGCTCGACATCGCCCATCGAGCGGCGCCGCTCGTCGCGCGCGAGCTCGGCATCGCGACGCTGCTCACACGCGACAACGACGTCTTCGTCCCGCTCGACGAGCGGGTGGCGCACGCGAACGCGTTCTCGGCGGATCTGTTCGTCTCGATTCACTGTAACGCGAGCGAGACGTCGGGCAGCCGCGGCGTGATGACGTTCGTCCTCGACGCTTCCCGCGACGATCTCGCGCTCCGCGTCGCCGCGCGCGAGAACTCCGCGTCCGCGGAGGCCAGCGCCGAGCTCGCCAACGCGATGAGCCAGGTGCTGGACCCCGCGAGCCTCGGTCGCTCGAATCACTTCGCGGAGCTGCTCCAGCGCGCAGCCGTCGCGTCGCTCTCGCCGCACTACTCCGAGGTGCTCGACCAGGGAGTGAAGAGCGCGGGGTTCTACGTGCTGGCCGGCGCGCGCATGCCGGCGGTGCTGTTCGAGACGTCGTTCATCTCGAACCTGACGGAAGAGCGGCGCCTCGACTCGGGTGACTATCGGCAGAAGATGGCCGACGCCATCGTGAACGCCGTGCGAGCCTATCGCGACGGGATCTGAAGAGGCGCGCCGTCGGGTCCGACCCCGCCGGCGCGGGCTCCATCGCGATGGCGAACGGTGACGCCGCGCGGCGAGGCCCTCTGGCGTGTCCCGAGGACCACCCCCACCCGGTCGCCGAACGGCTCCCGCGGATGGCTCGGGTCGGCCCGGAGTACCCACGG
>CAYUAW010000083.1:19265-22551 GCA_964442485.1 uncultured Polyangiaceae bacterium | reverse complement strand
GCGGAAGGATCGCGCGACGCGTCCGGACGGCGCGGTGGAAAATCAACCGGTGGAAAATCGAGCCGATTCATTGCACGATCACCTCGGCCCTGAGAGCCCCTGCGGCCCTCAGCGCCTGGAGCACGCTTGCCAGCTCGCGCGGTGATACACCGAAGGTCGAGAGGGCCTGCGCGACGTCGGCGAGCGACGCGGCGCCGTCCACGTAGGTGAGGCCCATCTTGCCTTCGACCGGTTCCACTTCGCTCTGCTTCACGACGGCGGTGGTGCCGTTCGAGAAGGCTCCCGGCTGCGACACCGTCGGCGTCTCTCGCACCGAGATGGTGATTCCTCCTTGAGCGATGGCGACGGGCATGAGCCTGACGTCTCCGCCTGCAACGATGGTGCCAGTGCGCTCGTTCACGACGACGCGAGCGACCGACACGGGGTCGACCTTCACCTCGCTGATCTTTGCGAGCAGCGCGACGGGTTGATCGCGGAGCTCCGCGGGGACCTTCACCCTGATGGCGCCCCCGTCGACGGCGAAGGCGCTGCCCTTGCCGAGCGCGGCCTCCAGCGCGACGACGATCTTGTTCGCAGTGACGAAGCTCTCGCTGCGCAGCGCGAGGAGCAGCTCGCCCTCCTTCGAGTACGAGGTCGGAATCTCGCGCTCGACGAGCGACCCGCCCGGGATTCGCGCCGTGGTGGTGATGCCGTCCTGCACGCTCGAGCCCGACGCGCCGCTCGCGCTGAAACCGCCGACCAGCAGCGCGCCCTGCCCGACTGCGTAGACGCGGCGGTCCGCGCCGCGGAGCGGCGTCTGGATGAGGACGCCGCCGCGCAGCGACTTCGCGTTGCCGATGGAGGAGACGGTGACGTCCAGCCGCGCGCCCGAGCGCGCGAAGGGCGGAAGATTCGCGGTGACCAGGACGGCTGCGACGTTGCGGAGCCGGAGCTGGCCCGGCGAGATCTGCACGCCGAGCCGGCGGAGAAGCGCGCGCAGCGACTGGGCGGCGAAGGGCGCCGCGATCACGTCGTCACCGGTACCGTTGAGGCCCGTGACCACGCCGTACCCGACGAGCTGGTTCTCGCGCACGCCGACCACGTCGCACAGATCGAGCAAACCCTCGGCCTTCGCCGACGACGACAGGCAGCACCCGAGTACGAGGAGGGTGCTCGCCAGGACGTGTTTGAGGGTCTTCTTCATGATCAGAACGGGCTTATCGAGTCGAGGATCTTCTTCAGCCAGCCGCGGTCGACCGTGTCCGCGACGTCGCCGCGGCCGGTGAACTCGACTTGCGCGTCGGCCATGGCCGACGAAACGACCGAGTTCGTCTCGTCGATGTCGGCCGGGCGCACCACGCCGGAGACGTAGAGATGGTACTCCTCGTGATTGATCATCACGACCTTCGTGCCCTCGATGAAGAGGTCGCCGTTCGGCAGGTCCTTCTTCACGCGGACGGCGATCGAGCCCGACAGCGTGCCGGCGCGTGCCGTCTGTCCGTCGCCCTTGAAGTCGGCTTCCGCCGCGAGCTGGATGAGGTGCGCCGGGTCGATGTCGGGGTGAGCCTTCTGGATCGCCGGCACCAGGCCGAGCAGGTTCTGGATACCCATCGAATCCGAGTTGCTCTTCGACAGCTGAGTCGTTGCATTGCCTTTTGCGTCCGCCTTCTCGTCGATGATGATGTGCACGACGTCGCCGGTGCGGACGGCCCGCGTATCTTCCAGGTAGCCGGCCACGGCTTCGGAGTAGATCGAGCCTTCCGCTGGCTTCGCGCTTGCCGCGCGCGTCGCGTAGGCGCCCTCCTCGTACTTGCGGTTCCTTGGGGTGAATGGCGCAATGTGCGGTGGGCCGCAAGCGACGAGCTCGAGGGCGAGCAGGGCGATCACGGCAAGCGTCTTCACGGGGACACCACACTTGCAAGATCCGGTGCGTCGAGCCGGGCCTTCACGATGCGGCCCGTCTTGTCGACACGGAACTCACTCACGTCCCCTATGTCGCTGTCGTTCAGGGCGACGCCCGCGGCGCCGATTCGCGCCGATCGGCGCTCGATGACGAGCGTCACTCGCGACCCGCGGGAGATGTCCGGACGCGCGGCGGCGTCGGAGATCTCGAGCGTCGCGGAGAGTGTCACGCGGCTGGCGACCGCACCGTCAGCGATGATGGGAACCACGACGCTGGTACGGAACACGCCGGCGCGCTTGGGTAGCCTCGGGATCTCTGCGTGCCCGACAGCGGCGTCCGGAGCCGCGACGAGTGGCACCCTGGCCTCCAGGTGCGCGAGCGTGACGCCTGTGGGCAGCGCCGTCTCCACCGAGCCGCGCACGAAGGCCACGAGCTCCAGAGGTGACCACTTCCGTGACGCGCCAGTGACGCGAAGAAGCTTCGGCAGCGCGATGGTCTTCGCGTCGACGCCGGCGGCCCGGAGCCCCTGAACGACGCGATCGCGGTCGAGCAGCATCGAACCTCCGGGCGGAGGCGCCGGCCCGACGTCGATGTTCCGGATTGCATCCGGCACGGTCGGGCAGAGCTCGACGAGCTCGATGCGCCCACCGGTGACCACGAGCGGCTCGTCCGCGTGCGCGATGCCGGCGAGCGAGGCGAAGGTCGCAACCCCGAGCAGGCGGAAGAGGTGACGCGCGCTCATCTGAGCTGCGTCGCCGCCTGTAGCATCTCGTCCGCCGCCGAGATGACCTTGGAGTTGATCTCGTACCCTCGCTGCGCGTTGATGAGGCCGACCATCTCTTCGACGACGTCGACGTTGGAGTTCTCGAGGGAGCCCTGAAGGAGGCTGCCGCGGCTGTCCGTGCCCGCGACGCCGATCTGCGGATTGCCGCTCGCCGCCGACTCCTTGTAGAGGTTGTGCCCGAGCGAGTTGAGGCCGGCGGGGTTCACGAAGCTCGCCGTCGTGATCTGGCCCACCTGCGTCGGCGCCGTCTGGCTCGCCAGGGTGACGCTCACGGTGCCGTCGGCGCCGATCGACACGCTGGTCGCGTCGGGCGGGATGGTGATCGCGGGGTCGAGCGGATAGCCCTCGCCTGTCACGATCTGGCCCTGCGCGTTCGTCTGGAAGTTGCCGGCGCGGGTGTAGGCGGGCGTGCCGTCCGCCTGCTGCACGACGAAGAAGCCGTTGCCTTCGATCGCGAGGTCGAGCGGGTTGTTCGTCACCAGGGTGGAGCCCTGCGAGAAGCTCCTCGACATGCCGACGACGCGCACCCCGTTGCCGACCTGGAGCCCGCCCGGCGTGGTCGCCGTCGCGGAGGTCTGCGTGCCGGATGCGCGGATGGTCTGGTAGAGGAGGTCCTGGAA
>CAYUAW010000083.1:0-19165 GCA_964442485.1 uncultured Polyangiaceae bacterium | reverse complement strand
GGCGGCGCGCTGCTCGTGGACGTCGCCGTGGCCGTGGCTGACGGTAACGCCGTCATGCCATCGACGGTCTTGCCTCCATCACTCACGGTGATGACGATGCAGGTGCCGTCGATGCATCGCTCCGAGCTGTTGCAATCCGAATGTCGGAGACACGCCGACGAGCAGCCTTCCAGCTGAAAGACGCCGGAGGAAAGCGCGAAGAGGACCACTGCGCGAACGACGTTTTTCATAGACCGAACCTCAAGCCTGCGGAGAGAAGCGCCCACACCACGACCGAGCCTTTCGGCAGGTCGCTGCCGAGCGGCAAGGCCGCGAGCGAAGGCTCGATGAAGAGCCCGAATTTCTTGCCGAAAGGGATCACGAAGGTGCTTCCTGCCTCGACGCCGGCGAGCGTCTCCGGCGCGATGACGCCCGTGAAGCCCGCGAAGAGCGACAGCGACTTCGCAGGCCAGAAGTTGTAGCGGAGGCTCGCGCCGACTGTCGTCGTGCGCTCGAGCTCGACGAAGGCGCGGAAGCCGAAGGACTGGTAGGCCTCCTCGTCCACCGCCAGGTCGAGCCCGACCATCGCGCGCGTCCTGGCACGGTGCCACGAGACGCCGCCGTCGCGCGGGCTGCCGCCTTCGAGTCCCGTTCCTGCCCCGAACTCGCCGTCCATCTTCCAGCTCTGCGCCGCTGCGGCGCGTGCGAACGTGAAGAATCCGAGGGCGAGGAGTACGGCGAGAGTCCGTCGAAGAGCGCGAGTGAATCGAGTGGGCTTCAAGTGACGCCGGGCATGATCCAATATCCGTGCCCGGTCAGGCGTGGGGCGCGTCGTGACCTCAGGCCGCCGTCTGCGCCTTGCTGAGCCGCTTGCGCTTCAGCATCTCGACGAGCGTCGTGCGGTTCAGCCCGAGGAGATTCGCGGCCTGGTTCTTGTTCCACCCCGTGCGGTCGAGAGCCTGGCGGATGAGATCGTTCTCGAAGCTCTCGACGGCCGCGCGAAGATCGATGCCCGCGTCGGGGAGCTTCGCGACCACGCGGCGTTCGCTGCCGAGCCCGCGGACTCGTGTCGGCAGGTCGCTCGGCTGGATGCGATCGCTCGGGCAGAGCAGCATGGCGCGCTCGATGGTGTTCTCGAGCTCCCGGACGTTACCGGGCCAGTCGTAGGTGGTGAGGAGCTCCGCGGCCGCGCGCGATACCTCGGTGACGGGGCGGCCCGTCTTGGCGCGCGCCTTCGCCATGAAGTGGTGGACGAGCATCGGGATGTCTTCGCGGCGGTCGCGGAGGGCGGGGACCGTCAGATGAATCACGTTCAGGCGGTAGTAGAGATCCTCGCGGAACGCGCCGGACGCCACCGCCTGCTCGAGGTCGATGTTCGTCGCGGCGACGATGCGGACGTCGGCCTTCATCGTGCGCGTGTCGCCGACCGGCGAGTACTCGTGCGTCTGGAGGATCCGGAGCAGCTTCACCTGTAGAGAGAGGGGGAGCTCCCCGATCTCGTCGAGGAAGAGGGTGCCGCCCTGCGCGAGCGCGATGCGCCCGGCCTTCGTTGCGTGGGCGCCGGTGAACGCGCCGCGGGCATGACCGAAGAGCTCGCTCTCGAGGAGCGCCTCGGGGATGGCGCCGCAGTTGACGGCGACGAAGGGAGCCGCTGCGCGCTTGCTCGCGAAGTGGACGGCGCGCGCGACGAGCTCCTTGCCGGTGCCGCTCTCGCCGGTGACCAGTACGGTGCAGCTGGTGTCCGCGACGCGGTCGATGACACGATAGATGTCGAGGAACGTTTCGGCGTTGCCGATCACGCCGCGCATGCTGCGGGGCACACCCAGCGACTCCGAGGTGACCGTCACCGGGCCCACCGGGATCGCCACCACCGCGCTCATCTCGCTGATACCCGACGCGATATCCCCGGCCGCCTTATCGGCAGAGGCGGTACCGTTCACAGGCTCGAGAGTGGTCGCGATAGTAGAAGTGGTCATCGGCTTGCTCCTCCCCGCGGGGCGCCGCGATTGGCGCCGTGTCGCTTGGCGAGAGGGGCTTGTGCAAGCCGTAGTCCATGCGTCGAAACATTGGCTTTTTTGCGTCGGAACCGTGGCGGTCGTCCGAACGGTCTAGAGCCGGGAGGGGTGTTTCGCTACCCATCCACCCCCGTCACAATTGCGGCGGTCACAAGTGTGATTGCGCGAGCGTTAGTCGCAAACAGGGTCGAATAGTGGCGTCCGGCGTCGGGGTAGTAGGAAACCCTGGTGGGTCCGAGTGGACCCCAAGCGGAGCTGGCGCATCCGGAAGCGTGCTCGCCGATCCAGGTCAAACCCCTGACCGGCACGCTCCGCGAACCCTTGAGAAGAAAATCGACGAAGGGTGGCACGCGGCATGCTCCGCCAGACCGCGTGGTCGACTTGTTCTCGGGAGTCATGCCTCTTCATCAGGCACTCGACTACCACCTCGAGCGCCACAACGTCCTGTCGTCCAACATCGCACACGTCGATACCCCAGGCTACAAGCCGAAGGATCTGGCGAGGGTCGAGGAGGGCACGTTCGATCAGGCGCTCGGCGTCGCGATGGAGCGCACTCAGGCCGCGCATCTGTCGTCGTCCGGGGACGGCGGCGCCGACGACGTCGGGCGCGTCTTCACGGACAGCACCGCAGGCGGCAGCGCCGACGGCAACTACGTCTCGCTCGAGCGCGAGGCGGGCAAGCTCGCGACGAATCAGATTCGTTACGACATCGTCTCCGTTCTCGTCTCGAGCGAGCTCAAGGGCCTGCTCTGGGCCGCGAACGACGGCAAGGCTGGATAACGGAGGAAATCGATGGCACTCGGCATCTTCAGTGCGATGGAAGTCTCGGCGTCCGGCCTCTCCGCAGAGCGGACCCGGATGAACACGATCGCTTCGAACCTGGCGAACGCCCACACCACGCGGACGGCGAGCGGCGGCCCTTACAAGCGCATCGACCCCGTCTTCGAGGCGGCGCTGCTCGACCGCACGCACTCGGGGGGGGCGGCGTCGGGCGCCGTTTCGACCGTGAAAGTGTCGCGCATCGTGGAGGACACCCGCCAGGGGCAGCTCGTCTACGAGCCGGGCCACCCGGACGCGAACCCGCAAGGCTACGTGGAGTACCCGAACGTCAACGTCGTCGAGGAGATGGTGAACATGCTCCAGGCGTCGCGCGCCTACGAGGCGGGCGTCACTTCGATTGAATCCGTGAAGGGGATGGCGAAGAGCGCCATCGACATCGGTCGCTGACCATGGCCGTCGGTCCCATCGATCCCTCGGCGGTCTCGCTCGCCCAGCCGCACAAGCCCTTCGACGGCGTCTCGTCGCTCGAGGACTCGGGCGCGATTGGCGGGCTCACCCCGGACTCGCAGGCGAAGGACACGGGCGGGTTCGCCGGGATGTTCGCCGATGCGGTGGGACGCGCGAACGCGGCCGATACCGTCGCGCACAACGCGGCGCTGGACCTGGCCGCGGGCCGCACCGACGACATTCACGGCACGATGATCGAGGCGCAGAAGGCGAACATCGAGTTCAAGCTGGTCGGCAACGTCCGCAACAAGGTCATCGACGCCTTCTACGAACTCTGGCGGATGAGCGTGTGATGAAGAGTCTTTCAATTGGGTCGATCGGGAGGTCCTTCGCTCGTGGATAAAGTGCGCGCGTTCCTGAAGCAGCTCGGGGAATTTTGGGGGAGCCTCTCCCTCGTGAAGCGCATTTCGCTCATCGTGGCGACGGCCGCGGTGCTGGTCGGGGTCCTCTCTGCGGCGGCGATGAGCTCGCGCGTGGAGTACGGCTACCTCTTCACCGATCTGTCCACCGAGGACGCCGCCGCCATCGCCGAGAAGCTCAAGGGCATGAAGGTGCCGTACCGCATCGAGGCGGGCGGGACGGCGGTTCAGGTGCCGGAAGAGCGCGTCGCCCAGCTCCGGCTCGAGCTCGCGTCGGCGGGTTTGCCGCGTGGCGGCGGAGTCGGGTTCGAGATCTTCGACCGCTCGAACCTGGGCGAGACCGAGTTCGAGCAGCACATCAACCTGCGGCGCGCCCTCGAGGGCGAGCTCGCGCGGTCCATCGGAACCATCGACGGCGTGCAGTCGGCACGCGTTCACCTGGTGATGCCCGAAAACAGGCTGTTTGCAGCTCGAAAGGAGCAGTCGTCGGCGTCGGTGGTCCTGAAGATCCGGCCGTCGAAGGAGTTCGGCCGCCGCGAGGTCGCCGGCATCGTGCACCTCGTCGCCGCGGCCGTTCCAGGGCTCTCCCACGACCGCGTCTCGGTCGTCAGCACCGAGGGCGTGACGCTGCACCGTCCCATCACCGACGAGGAGGGGGCCGGTACCGGCGGCGACGGCGAGAACGAGCAAGCGCGCGACATGGCGACCGCGATGGAGAGCCACGTCCGTTCACTGCTCGAGCGCGTCGTCGGCCCGGGCAACACTGACGTGCGCATCCACCTCGATCTCATGACCGCTTCGCGCGAGCGAACGGAGGAGCACTACGAGCCGACCAAGACGGCTCTGCGGAGCGAGCACAAGACGGAAGAGTCGACGGGCGCAGAGGGCGCCAGCGTCGCGGGGGTGCCCGGCGCACAGACGAACCTGCCGCACACCGATCCTGCCGCCGCGACGGAAGAGACGGCTGCCGCCGGCGGCAACGTCTTCCGCAAGACCCAGACCCGCAACTGGGAGGTCGATCGCGTCACGGAAAAGACGATGATGCCCGCGGGTGGCACCGATCGGCTCTCGGTGGCCGTTCTCATCGACGGCTCGTACGTGACGAAGGCAGGCAAGGCCGTGTTCGTCCCGCGCCCGAAGGAGCAGCTCGAGCAGCTCGAGGCGATCGTCAAGAACGCCGTCGGGTTCGACGAGAAGCGCGGAGACGCCGTCCGCGTCGAGGGCACCCAGTTCGCCCACCTGGAAGAGCCGGAGGCGCCCCCGGAGCCGAAGGGCCTGGCGGCGCTCGTGAAGAAGTCTCCCGCGATCCTCGCCGGCGTGGCGCTCGGCCTCGCGGCGTTCATCGGGGTCGCCTGGCTCCTCGTCGCGAAGCGTCGAAAGACCGTCAAGGCACGTCTCGAGGCTGCGCAGCTCGCCGCGCACCCGTCGCCCCTGGGCGCTCTCGGGCCGGGCGACATGCCAGCGGGCGCGCTGCCCGAAGGCGCGCGCGAATCCGTGCCGACGAGCGCCGAGCTGCGAGCGGAGGCACTGCAGATCGCATCACGCGACCCTGCTACCGCAGCCATCATCCTTAAGAAGTGGCTCAACGCGCCCGCTAGTCCTGCAGCGGCTGCCTGATCCGAGGGAAGAAGACGATGGCTGACAAGACGACCCAGCTGACCGGACCCGAGAAGGCCGTTCTGCTCCTGCTATCGCTCGACGAAGGCACGGCGGCGCCCATCATGAGCGAGCTTGACCCGAGCGACGTCCGCAAGCTGCGCGAGGTCGCGTCGCTGATGCGCGCGGTGCCCGCGAGCGCCCTCGATCGAGTCTACTCGGAGTTCGTCGATGAGACGCACCAGGCCATCGCGGTCCCCCGCGGCGGCATCCGTTACCTGCGCCGCGTCGCGACGCGCGCGCTTGGCGAGGTGCGCACGCAGGAGCTCTTCGACGAATCCCCTGCAACCGCCATGGATCGCATCGCGAACATGGACCCCATCGCCCTCGCCGGCGTCCTCGAGAACGAGCACCCGCAGGTCATCGCAGCGATCCTCTCGCAGCTGCCCGCCGATCGCGCCGCCAAGCTCGTGGAGGCGCTGCCCGAGGGCGTCCGTGCCGCGGCGCTCACCCGCCTCGGCACGATGACCGAGGTGCCGGCGGGGCTCCTCGAGGAAGTCGCGACGGCTCTGAGCGCGGATCTGCCGCCGCCCGGCGTCGAGGCGTCGCTGTCGGTCGACGGCGTCGGCCGCTCCGCGCAGCTCGTCCGGAAGCTCAAGAAAGAGACGAGCGAGAGCCTGCTCACCGAGATCGAGGGTCAGGATTCGCAGCTCGTCGCGGCCATCCGGCGAAACATGTACTCGTTCGAGGATCTCTCGGCCATCGACCAGCGCGCGATGCGCGAGCTCCTGAAGGCGGTGCCGGGAGACCGCCTGACGCTCGCCCTGAAGACGGCGAGCGAACAGCTCAGAAACCACCTCTTCAGCGGCATGTCGAAGCGCGCCGCCGATCGCGTGAAGGAGGATCTCGATCTGCTCGGTGCCGTCCGCCTGAGCGACGTGGAAGAGGCGCAGCGGGAGATCGTCGAGATCGCGCTGCGGCTCGAGTCGGAAGGGGTCCTCTCGCTCGGGGGGGGCGACGCCGATGCCATGGTTTGAGGAATCCGACGAGCTGACCCAGGCCGCGCGCTTCCGCGACGTCACGGCCCCGAAGCCCGCCGATCTCTCCTGGGCTCGCCCCGCCACCGATCCCGACGAGAGCAGCCTCAGGCCGCCTCGCGTGCCGTCGATGGGCCTCGAGCAGAACGACGGGCCCCGCGAGCTGGAAGGCATCTCCGGGCTCTCCGTGGCGCCGCCGCCGTCGGTCGATCTCGATGGCCTGCGCACGCACGACAGCGGGCAGCATCAGCTCGAGCTCGAGCAGCCGCGCCGCGTGGACACGATGATCGACGAGATCGTCCCCCGCGCGGAGGAAGAGGCCTTCGTTGCCATCCGCGAGGCGGTGGCGCGCGCCGAGGCGACGCGCGAGCAGCAATTCTCCGACACGGAAGGGCGCCTCGTCGACCTCGCCATCCTCGTGGCCCGGCGGGTGATCGCTCGCGAGATCTCCATCGATCCGGGGCTCGTCATCGGTCTCGTGCGCGAGGGCATGAGCGCGCTCGGCGAGCGCGATCGCCTCGTGGTCCGCGTCGGCACGTTCTTCCGCGACATGCGCGAGGAGCTCCAGCAGAAGCTCGGCAGCACCAAGCTCCGCTGCGAGGTCGTGATCGATCCGTCGCTCGGTCGCTCGGGCTGCGTCGTGGAGACGGACCTCGGCCGCGTCGACGAATCGGTGGATGCCCGCCTCGAAACCCTGCTCGAAGCGCTCACGGCTGGCAGCAAGCGCGCTGGGTCGAAGTGAGCCGCGTGGGACCGAACACCCTGGATCGCGCGATGGCCGCGCTCGAGCGTGCGCCCGTGCACCGTCCGAGCGGCGTCGTTCTCGACGTGGTCGGCCTGGTCGTGGAAGTCGGCGGGATCCGGGCTGCCGTCGGCGACACGCTCGACGTGCTCTCGGAGGCCGGCGAGCGCCTGGCCGTCGAGGTCGTCGGGTTCCGCTCCGGGCGCGTGCTCGGCACGCCGCTCGGGCCGCTGAAGGGGATCCGTGCCGGCGCGGTCGTCACCACGTCCCTGCGCGGCTCGGAGATCCCGGTGGGCGACGCGCTGCTCGGCAGGGTCGTCGACCCCTTCGGCGTTCCGCTCGACGGCCTTGCGCCCCTCGATATCGACGAACGGGTGCCGATTCACGCCGCGCCGCCCCCGCCCTTCGCGCGGAAGCCGGTGTGCAAGCCTTTCAGCACCGGCGTACGCGTCATCGACGGGCTCCTGACGCTCGGCGTCGGGCAGCGCGTCGGCATCTTCGCCGGCGCCGGTGTGGGCAAGAGCACCCTCCTCGGCATGATCTGCCGTTCGTCGGCCGCCGACGTGAACGTGGTCGGCCTCGTCGGCGAGCGAGGACGCGAGCTCAACGACTTCATTCGAAATACCCTCGGCCCCGAGGGCCTGAAGCGGTCGGTGGTCGTGGCGGCCACGAGCGATCAGCCGCCGCTGGTGCGAGCGCGTGGAGCGGACGCCGCGACGGCGATTGCCGAGCACTTTCGCGACCAGGGCAAGAGCGTCCTCCTCGTGATGGACTCCGTCACGCGCTACGCGATGGCACTCCGCGAGAGCGCCCTCGCTGCCGGTGAGCCCCCCGCCACGAAGGGGTACCCGCCGTCGGTGTTCGCGGCGCTCCCGCGGCTCCTCGAGCGCGCCGGCACCGACGCCGGGCAGGGCGTCATCACCGCGCTCTACACGGTGTTCGTCGAGGGCGACGATCTCAGCGACCCGGTCGCCGACGCCGTGATGGGTATCCTCGACGGTCACATCGTGCTGTCGCGGCAGCTCGCCGGGAAAGGCCATTTCCCCGCGGTCGACGTGCTCCAGAGCGTCTCTCGTCTCGCCACCGAGGTGGCGCCGAAGGAGGTGATCGATGCCGCCTCCCGGGTGCGCGACATGCTCGGCACCTATCGCGACGCGCTCGACCTGATCCAGGTGGGCGCATACACGCCGGGCACCGATCCGCGCGTGGATCACGCCGTCGGCGCGATGCCGCGCATCGACACCTTCGTGAGACAAGCCGTCGGCGAGCCGACGCGGCCCGAGGAGACCCGCGCGCGCCTCCTTGCCCTGAACGCGCCCATGACGCTCCAGCCCGGGGCTAGAAGATGACGCCGCGGCGTCGCCGCATCGAGCGCATCCTCGACCACCGGAAGAAGGAGCTCGACGACGCGAGCGCGGTCATGGCCGCGGTCCGGGCCCGCGAGGCCGTGGCCGCCGCCGAGGCCGATGCCGCCGACGCGTGCACGAAGGAGGCAGCGGAGGCCAGGCGCAAGCTCGCCGAGAAAGGCTCGGGCGTGATGGAGTTCATCGAGGCCGAGGAGTGGCTCTACTCGACTGCGCGCCGCGCCGAGCGCTCGTGGGCCATCCTGAGCAACATTCGCGGCGAGGTGGAGAAGGTGCAGGTGGTCGTCGCACAGGCGCGCACCAAGGTGAAGCAGGCCGAGCAGATCGCTGCGCGCGTCGAGCTCGTCGAGAAGAAGCTCGCCGACCGCCGCGAGCGCCGCCGCGACGACGAGGCCGGGGCACGGATCGCGCAGCGCAGGATCAGCGGAGGAATCGAGAGATGAACGGTCGTCCCCTAAGTTCGCTCGAGGCCGAGCAGAGTCGCGAAAACGAGGCAGCAGAGCCGCGCGCCGTGGATGACGACGTGCGACGGGCCTGGGCCGCGGCGCTTTCGGCGTCGGTGCCGGCCGAGCCGCTCGCACGGCCGCTGGCACTGGAAGAGTCCGGGTCGTCGGGTGGCTGGCGGCCGAGCGACGTGTCCATGACGGAAATGAGCGACGAAGTCGTGCGCGCCGGGGGGCGCCCTGTACGCACATCGTCGCAACCGTCCCTCGCAATCGCGAGCCGGCTCGAGACGGTGGTGAACACAGGTGAGCTCGGGCGGGTGTCGTTCGTCGTGGATCGTTCGAATGCAGGGCTTTCCATCGTCGTCGAGGTGGCGAGCGATTCCGCGGCCGCTGCCGTCGAGGCGGAGCGCATGACACTCCTGCGCACCTTGAGGGTCGCCGGACTCACTGTGCTGTCGTTCCGGGTCCTCCTCAGAGCTGGTTCTGGCACTCCGCTTGCTCATAGGGCCAATGGTCAACATGCGAAGGGCGTTTCGGCGGGACGGACACGATACGGGCAAGAGCCTCTCGAAGAGGACGACCCCGAGAACGTCGATGTCGTCGGCTGATGGAGGATCGTCATGACCGTAAGTAACGTCACCCAGACCTCGCCGGCGACTACGAACCAGCTCGCTTCGGCGCTCGGAAACGACCAGGGCCTCGACAAGAACGCCTTCCTGAAGCTCCTCGTCGCTCAGATGAAGAACCAGGATCCGCTGAAGCCGATGGACAACACCGAGTTCGTCGCGCAGCTCGCCCAGTTCTCGAATCTCGAGCAGGTGATGGGCATCAACACGCGGCTCGACACCTTGACGGCACAAGGGCAAGGCCTGCAGAACACCCAGGTCGCGGGCCTCGTCGGCAAGACGGTTTCCGTGAACGGCTCGTCGGTGAGCATCGACGGTTCGGGTGCGGCGGCTCCCTTCGGCTTCACGCTGGCTGCCCCGAGCGCTCAGACGACCGTCACGATCACCGACTCGACCGGCAAGGTCGTTCGCACGATGGACAACGGTTCCCACGCCGCCGGTCTCGTCCAGGGCGCCTGGGACGGGAAGAACGACGCCGGCACGACGCAGCTCGCCGGCACGTATTCGGTGACCGTCGCCGCGAAGTCGTCCTCGGGCGCGCCGATCCCCGTCACCCAGAACGGCACGGGCGTCGTCCAGGCCGTTTCCTTCGCCACGGGCTCCCCCGAGCTTCTGCTCGACAACGGCCTCACCGCCCCGCTCTCGGATCTGCTCGACGTACAAACGTCTCCCACACCCACAACCGCACCCTAGCAACGAAGAGTCAGGAGGACTCACATGGTACTTTCAGCAATGAACACAGGCGTCTCTGGTCTACAAGCCGAGGATCAAGCTCTCGGCGTAGTCGGCGACAATATCGCAAACGTCGACACGGTCGGCTTCAAGAGTCAGCGCGCGGTCTTCGAGGACGTCCTCGGACACTCGATCCTCGCTGGCACCTCGTCGGGGCTCCCCGGCAGCGGTGTCCGCGTCGGATCCGTCCAACAGATGTTCACGCAGGGTTCGATCTCGAACACCGGCGTCTCGACGGACGTCGCGCTGAACGGCGACGGATTCTTCGTCGTCAAGGGCACGGTCGATGGCGTCAGCGGGAACTTCTACACCCGCTCAGGCCAGATGAACATCAACCAGGACGGCAACCTGGTCAGCACGACGGGTCTCCAGGTACAGGGATACGCGGCGAATGCAGACGGAACGCTGCAAGCCGCCATCACGTCGCTCAAGGTCCCGACATCGGCGCTCGCGCCGCATGCAACCTCCACGGCGACGGTCACCGCAAACCTCGACGCTTCGATGACGGCCTCCGATGGCTCGGTCATCGCGGCTGCGTGGGATGCACAGAACCCGTCGAAGACGGCCAACTACTCGACCACCATGACGGTGTACGACTCGGTCGGCAACGCGCACACCATGGACGTGTACTTCCGCAAGACCGCGGCGAACACGTACGACTTCCACGCCCTCGTGAACGGCAACGACGTGAACCCCCCGGCTCCGGGGACGAACGTCGAGGTCGGTACGGGGACGCTGAACTTCACCACGGACGGCGCGCTCAACGACGTCACCACGACGACCCCGATCTCGGTGTCGTTCAACGGTGCGACGGCCGCGCAGACCATCAACCTCGACTTCGGCAAGTCGATCACCGCCGGCGGCACCGGCCTCGACGGCACGACGCAGTTCGCGTCGGCGTCCTCCGTCTCGTCGCAGTCGCAAGACGGCTACGCCTCGGGTGACTTCTCGGGCGTCGCGATCGACGGCACCGGGCTCGTCCAGGGCCTCTACACGAACGGCCAGAAGATCGCGATCGGTCAGCTCGCGGTCGCCAAGTTCCGGTCGAACGACGGCCTCGGCCGCGCCGGCCAGAACGTGTGGATCGAGACGCGCGACAGCGGCACGGCCGCGGTCGGTGCGGCAGGCACGGGCGGCCGTGCAGCGGTGACCGCTGGCGCTCTCGAAGCCTCGAACGTCGATCTAGCAACCGAGTTCGTCGGCATGATCCAGCATCAGCGCGCGTTCTCGGCGAACTCGAAGACGATCACGACCGCCGACGAGATGCTGCAAGAGCTCATCAACATCAAGCGGTAGTTCTCGCCTCGACAAGTAGACACGTTTCATCCTGAAAGCGCCCCATGGCCGAAGAAGAAGAAAAGACTGCCGACGCCAAGGAAGCGCCATCGGGAAAATCGAGCAAGGGATTGGTTGTGGTGGTGTTACTTGCCGCCGTGGTCCTCGGGGGGGGGGCTGCGGCGGCGGGCGCCGTCGTCGCGATGAAGGTCGGGACACCACAGTCAGCCGCTCCAGCTCCCACCGCCTCGGCGGAGGAGAAGGTGCTCGGTACGGTGGACTTCGCGTCGATCGTCGTCGACATCCACGGCCAGGACAACCAGTCGCACCATCTCCGGGTGTCGCTCGCGGCAGAGGTACCGGAGAAGGTCGTGAAGGAAGAAGTCCAGAACCTGACGCCGCGTGGTCGCGAAGCGGCCATCGGCTACCTGAGATCCCTCACGTACGAAGAGGCAACCGCCGCCGGTAGCTTCGAGAAGATCAAGGCGGAGCTCGGAAAGCGCATCGTCGAGGCCGTCGGTGAGAAGCACATCGGAGCGGTGATCGTTACCGACTTCGTCGTGCAATGACGGCGGATGCGCCGAGCGGAAACAACCCATGAGAGCCGAAGGCAGCAAGCGCGGGTCGTCGGTTCGCCCAGTAGACATCACCGGTAACGAGCGCCGCCTGGGGGCGCGCACCGCGTCGATGCAGAAGGTCGCGGAGCAGTTCACGCGCGGTGCGCGGCGATCGCTCCCGTTCCTGGTCAAGCGTCGCTGCCGGCTGGTGGCAAGCCAGGTCGGAGACGCCTCGATCGCACTCGCCGAGCCGAGTGTCGGTCCGTTCTGCCAGATCACGCTCGAGTCGTCGGGAAAGCCCGGCTGGGCCGCCCTGCGTATCGATACAGGCGCGATCCAGCTCATCGTCGACGGGTCTCTCGGGGGCGCGGCTCCCGAAGAAGGGGAGGAGCCAGAGCCCATCCCCATGACACAGATCTCGCTCGCTCAGCGGGCGCTCGTGACGCGCGTCGCGCGCGCGCTCGGCGCCGACCTCGCGGAGTCCATCCGTGAGGCAACGGGAATCAGCGTCCAGGTGACGCGCGCGGAGTGCCTGCGCGCCGGCGAGGAACCGCCGCTGGCGAAGGACGCGGTCGCAGCCGAATGCGTCTTCGACGGACTTCCGCAGCGCGCCGTGATCTGGCTCTTCGCGAGCGGTGAGGTGCTGGAGGCCGCGCTCCGGGGTCGCGCTGCGGCGACGAGCGCCACGGGCGACCCGCGCATGGTGCAGGCCATGGCCGAGGTGCCCGTCGACGTCGTCGCCGAGCTCGGCAGGGTGAGCATCGGGCTACGCAGGGTGCTGTCGCTCCGGCCCGGCGAGGTGCTGCGGCTGACGACCGCGACCGACGACCCCATCCAGGTTCGCGTCGGCGGGCTCGCCAAGCTTTACGGGGTTCCAGTGCTGTCGCGCGGGCAGGTTTCGGTGCAGGTCACGGGTCGGCACGACAAGTGAATAGGACCTCTGCATCATCATGAGCGAAACCAGCACCCGACCCTCCAGGCCGCCTTCAGAAGGCGTCTCTCCGATGCCGGCAGGCTCGGCCGATTCCCCCGCCCCCAACGCCCTGCGCGGGATCGACTCCCTCGGGTTCGTCATGGACGTACCGGTGGAGCTGACGGTCGTCATCGGCCGTAAGTCGATGAAGATCGGCGAGATTCTCCGTGTCGGCCCCGGTTCGGTCCTCGAGCTCGACAAGGCCAGCGGGGAGCCGCTGGACATCTTCGCCAACGGCCGGCTCATCGCACGCGGTGAAGCCGTGGTCGTCGGTGAACGCTACGGCGTGCGCCTCACCGAGGTGCTGGTGATGGACGAGCTCTCGAACCGGCGCGGCAACTCGTGACAAGCCGCCGACTGCGGGCCGCTGGTTCCTTGACGCTCGGGCTCCTCGCGCTGCTCCTCGCGAGCACCGCGATCGGCGCGGAGCAAGCCGTCGACGAGGCGCCCGCCGGACCCGCAGCGGCGCCTGCCGCGGCTCCCGCCGCACAGGCCCCCGACGCTTCCGTGGCGTACACGAGCACACTCCGCCCCTGGCTCCGCGCGACGAAGCCGGTCGCCGCCGTGATCGCCGCCCCCGCGCGGGACAGCTCGTCGCCGTGGAGAGCTCTCGGCGTCCTCGTCGTGCTCGGCTCGCTCGCGGGCGCTGCCATGGTGATGCGCAAGAAGCGCGCGACAGTCTCCGTCCTGCCGGAGTCCTCGACGCGCGTCCGCGTCCTGTCGACGGCGCGCATCGGGCCGAAGGCGAACGCCGTCGTGGCCGAGGTGGGCGGCAGGGTCATCCTGCTCGGAGTCACCGAGACGAACGTCGCGCGGCTGGCCTTCCTCGACCGCGACGCCGTGCGCGCCACGCCGAGGCTCGAAGCCCCGCCCGCGCGCGCGGAGCGGCCGCGCATCTCGAGCGAGCCCGTCGAGACCGCGGATGCAGAACTCGAGCCTCCGCCCGAGCGCGGCATGGCGTCGCGCTTCGGCGAGGTGCTGGACCGCGCGCTCGGCGTGAAGCCTCCTTCCGGCCGGCACGAGTTCCGGGCGAACCCCGGTGTCGCCGCGCTGCTCGCCGCGGGCGTGGAAGACGTGGTCGAGGCGAGGGGCACGCCGCGCACCACCGCGCGCATGGGCTCGAAACCCGGCGTCGTCGTCGAGGAACAGGTCGCCGGCTTGAAGCGCCAGCGGAGGCGCTCGTGAACGAGGTCGCGAACAGAGTGCTCGGCGGCTACCCGGCGTCGGGCTCGCTGAAGATCCTCTTCGTCCTCACGCTGCTGTCGCTCCTGCCGGCGCTCGTGCTGACGATGACCTCGTTCGTCCGCACCGTCGTCGTGCTGTCGTTCGTGCGTCACGGCGTCGGCTCACCGCAGACGCCCCCGACGCAGATCATCGTCGGCCTCGCCATCTTCCTCACCATGTTCATCATGGCCCCGGTCATGGATCAGGTGAAGGAGCAGGCCATCGACCCCTACCTCGCCGGCCAGCTCAACGACATGGACGCGCTCGAGAAGGCTGCCGGCCCGATGCGCGAGTTCATGCTTCGCCAGACCCGTGAAGCGGATCTCAAGCTCTTCTACGACGCCACGAATACCGCGCTGCCCCGGTCGCCGTCCGACGTTTCGCTGCGCATGACGGTCCCGGCGTTCGTCGTCTCCGAGCTCACGACGGCGTTCCAGATGGGCGTCATCGTTCTTCTGCCGTTCCTGGTGGTGGATCTCGCGGTCGCGTCGCTCCTGATGAGCATGGGCATGATGATGGTGCCCCCCACGACACTCAGCCTTCCCATCAAGCTTCTGCTCTTCGTACTGGTCGACGGGTGGAACCTGGTCTGCGGTTCGCTGCTCCGGAGCTACGCGTGACGAGCGAGGGAGCCATCGAGCTCATCGTGAACGCGCTGCTCTGCTGGGGCAAGGTCGCCGGGCCGCTCCTGATCGCCGCGCTGCTGGTGGGCGTCGTCATCGGCATCCTGCAGGCCGCCACACAGGTAAACGAGGCCAGCGTCAGCTTTCTCACGAAGCTCATCGCGATGGGCCTCACGGTCCTCGCTCTCGGCTCCTGGACCATGCGCACCCTGGTCGAGTACACGGGCCGCACGATCGGAAGCATCGCGGACGTCGTGAAGTGATCGAGTTCGACGCCATCTTCCGCAGTGAGCTCGGGGCGCTCGCCCTGGAGATGGCGCGTATCACGGGCCTCGTCGTGGTGTCACCGCTCCTGTGGTCGGACGTCCCGAAGCGCGTGCGTGCGGCGCTCGTCGTGCTGCTCACGTTCCTCGTGCACGGGCAGGGGAAGGTCGCCCCGGGCATCGTCGGCGCACCGGAGCTCGCCGTGCTCGGCATCTTCGGGGAGCTCGCCCTGGGCGGCGCCATGGGGTTCATCGTCCGGCTGGTGCTCGCGATCGCCGAGGTCGCCGCCAACGCGGCGTCCCCGCTCATCGGGTTCGGCATCGCCCAGGTGTTCAACCCCGCGACGGGTGACGAGGACACCGTGCTGAACGCCCTCTTGCAGAAGGTCGCGCTGCTCATGGCGCTCATCACGGGGCTGCATCACGTCGTCATCGGTACGCTCCTCGCGTCGTTCCAGGCCGTCCCGGTGGGGACCATCATCGCGCCGTCGCGCGTCTACCCCATGATCCTCGAGGCGAGTGCCAACGTGCTCTCGACCGGCGTCCGCCTCGCGCTGCCGCTCATGGCGGTGATCTTCATGGTGCAGATCGCGCTCGGCTTCGTCTCGCGCGCCGCGCCGGCCATGCAGATCTTCAGCGTGGGCTTCGCGTTCACGCTCGTGACGGGCGGCGTGGTGCTGGTCCTGATGCTCCCCGATTTCAGCAGGGAGCTCGCCGTGGAGTTCTCCTACGTCGGCACGCGCATGGAAGCGGTGCTGGCCCTCGCCCGAGGAGGGTGACGGCGTGGCCGACGACGATACCGAGAAGACAGAGTCAGCCACCCCAGAACGGCGGCGCAAGGCGCGCGAAGAGGGGCAGTTTCCGCGTGCAAAGGACGCCGGCGCGACCGTCGGCTCCGTCGGCGTGCTGGTGTGTCTCGCCGGCATGGCCGGGACGCTCACCGACACCCTGCGCGAGCTGTCGCAGCGGACCTTCGCGGACTCCGGGATCTTCCTTCGCGGCGACCCGCGGGCGATGGTCGCCCTGGTGGTTCCGGCCCTCATCACGATCTGTCTGCCGACCGCGGTCGTCGGTGTGGTCACGGCGCTCGCCATCGGCTTCGCGGAGGCGGGCTTCCACCCGAACCTCGACATCGTCAGCCCCAAGTGGGAGCGCCTGGACCCGCTGAGCAAGCTCGGCAAGATGTTCTCACCGAAGGAGATGGCGTCGACCATCACGCTCCTCTTGATGCGCGTGACCGTCGTCGGCTTCATCGCCTACAAGATCCTGAGGGACGAGTTCCCGAGGCTGACGAAGCTGTCGCGCGCGAGCCTTCCCACCGCCGCCACCGCCGCCGCCGGCTCCATCTTCCGGCTCGGGATGTGGGCGAGCCTCGCGCTCGTGGTGATCGCCGCGATCGAGTATGGCCACAGCTGGTGGTCGAACGAGAAGCGGCTGATGATGTCGCGCCAGGAGATCAAGGACGAGATGAAGCAGAGCGACGGCGACCCCGCCGTCAAGCACAAGCTCCGTGCTCGTGCCCGCGACAACCTGCGCCGCGGTCTGCGCAAGCAGCTCAAGCGAGCCGACGTGGTCGTCGTGAACCCGACGCACGTCTCGGTCGCGCTCCGGTACCGCGCGCAGGACGGTGCGCCAGTCGTGGTCGCGAAGGGCCTCGACGACGTCGCGCTCTTCATCCGGACCATCGCGAAGGAGTTCAACGTACCGCTCGTCGAGAACGTGGCCCTGGCGCGCGCTCTCGAGGCACGGGTGAAGGTGGGCCGCGCCATCCCGGCGGATCTCTACAAAGCCGTCGCGGAGGTGCTGGCCTTCGTGTATCGCCTGAAGGGGCGCCGCGCGATTCAGGCCTGAGCCGGGGCCCGGGCGGCGATGGCGAGCACCGCAAACGCGCCGGCGACCAGCGCGAAGCTCGCGAAGGCCGAACTGACGTCGAGCTCGTTCACGCCGAGGACCAGGCAGAGCGACGTCGCGAGCACCCCGAAGAGCGGCAGCGAGAGCTCGCTACGCTGCGCGAAGACCAGCGCGAGCGGCGCGAGCCAGGCCGCGTAGTAGCACGACGTCTCGATGAAGAGCGGGACCAGCGTGAGGCCGAGCACCGCCGAGAACCACGGAGGCGGCCGCGCGCGGACCGAACGGTATAGCCCGAAGAGCCCGAGGCCGACGCCGAGCCAGCGGAGGACGCGCAGGTGGCCGAGGTTCTCCCTGCGCGCCTCTCGCACCCGGGCAAAGGGGTCGACAGCGCTTTCGTCGAACAGGAGGCTCGCGCGTGTCGACATGCGAAACGACAGCGCCGTCGGCAGCCCCACCAGGTTTCCCGACGGAGTCGCCGCGTGCTTCTCCGTGTTCGTCGCGAAGACGAACCAGGCGTCGCCTCTTCCGACCATGATCGTGGACAGAGGGACGAGCACCACCAGCGCCGCGAGCGCGCCTGAAAAGACGCGGATCGCACGGCGGTCGAGCGCTCTCTCCGTCACGAAGCCGACCCCGGCGGCAGCGAAGATCGCGAAGAGGCAGGCGCCGGGGAAGAGCTGGAGCAGCGCCGAGAGGCAGAGCGTCGCGCCCCCGAGCGCGAAGTGCTCCTTCCGCAGCAGGCAGACTCCTACGACCAGCGTCGCGATCCACAGCTCGCGGAGAAAGCCGCCGCCGACCCACGAGTACTCCGACAGCGGATTGCACCCGAACACGATCGCCACGATTGCCGCTGCGCGGAACCCGAAGGCCCACGCGATCGCGCCGAACGCACCGAGCAGGAGCAGGGGATCCAGCGGACCGACGATGCCGCCGAAGAGCGAATCGCCGCGTCCGATGGTGGAAGCCGTGGCCGGGAGGGGCCGCGCCACGGCCGCGCCGAACGCGACCCAGGTGGGGCTCGCGTTGAACCCGTGATCTTTCAGGATCCTGTGCCAGTCGTCCACCGTGCGGCCGTCGGCGAAGTACTCGACGTCGCTCGCAAACGCGCGCCAGCGGGCCGGCGTGAACCGCGCGCGACACTCGCCGGCCAATGACAGGATCTCGGCGCCGCTCACCAGCCGATTCGTGCGTAGATCGCGCTGGGCGCGCAGCTCGACGCGCTGCCGGAAGCCGGCGTCCGATTCGGCGACGGCCGCGCAGGCGTAGAGCCCGTCGTAGCCGAGCTCCGGGAAGTACTTCGCGCCGACGAAATAGTGGAAGACGTCGTGCTCGTGCAGGAAATCCGGGTAGCGATAGGAGCCGAAGTTCGTGTACGCGAGCGCCGCGACCACGCCGAGCAGGCCCAGGACGCCGTCGAGGAGGCGCCCTTGCTTCCGCCGATGAACGACGACCCAGAGCGCCGCGCACAGCACGACGACGAGCTTGATGACGTCGTCCTCCGCGGGCGACACCGGGTGGGCGCGCGTCCATCGGCTGAAGGAGTCGGGGTTCGCATCGCCGTGGGCGCCGACAACGACCAGGGAGCGCCGGAGTTTCTCGACGCGTTCACAGTAGAGGCCGAGCTCGCTCAGCGTGACCGGCGCGCCAGGGTCGGGCGACGATACTCGGACGTACCGAGTGGCGAGCCCGGGGAGACGGGTCGACCGCGACAGCATTCCGGACGCCGTCTCGTGGGGCGGCACCTCGAGACGCGTCCACGTCGCGCCGTCCGCGGACAGCTCGAGCATGATCTTCTGATCGGCGTCTGCCTGCAGGAAGAGCTGATGGACGGCGATCGTCCTTCCCAGGTCGAACGAGAGCCGCTGGCGCAGGACCGCGAGTACCGCGTCGCTCGGCCACGGCGCGCCCTCGGGAGCGACGGAGCCGTCCGTCAGGAGCGCCCACTTGTCGCCAGCGAGTGGATTCTCCGTCTGCGTCGCCAGGCGCAGGAGATTGCCGGCTGGGCACTCGGGAGGCGACGCGCCGGGCTGCGCGAACGCGTCGCGTGCGCTCGCCACGACGAGCAGCACCGCGCAGACGAGCCACGCCGCTGCACGTCGCCACGTGGCGCGGGGCCGTCGGCGCATGCTTCAGCGTACACACGGCGGCCGCGTCCTTGCCACGGAGCTTCACGTTCGGCTATTTTTCCGCGCTGAAGAAGACGAGGTTCAGGATGC
>CAYUAW010000082.1:15393-22866 GCA_964442485.1 uncultured Polyangiaceae bacterium | reverse complement strand
TGCTCGCGCTCGCCGAGCTCGGGTTCCCGGGCATGGTGCTCTTCAGCATCATCCTGTACCTATCGGCGAAGATCCCGCTCACCGCTCTGCAGACGATCACGCCGGATACCGGCGACGACCTTTCGACCGGCGCGCCGCTCACGCGCCCGTGGGCGATGGCGATGCTCTCGGCCTTCGCCGGCCTCGCGATCGGCATCTTCTTCCTGTCGTTCACGTACCACTACGTGCTCTGGATCTACATCGGGCTCTCGGGTGCGTTCTACTCCGCCATCCGCGCGCACCACCCGTCGTTCAGGGTGAAGTTCGGCGGGCGCGACCTTGCGCTGATCGTGGCGGTCGACGTCGCGATCATCCTCTTCGTCTTCCTCTACACCCGGTGGGTCCTCAGATGACCATTCGAATCTGGCTCCGGCGGTTCGCCGTCGCTCTCGGCTCGTTCTCGATCCTCGGCCTGGCGCTCGCGTGCGTTCGCTACGGAGCGCACCGCCTCGCCGGCGCACGCGAACGGCAGCACGACGAGATGCCTCGCTACACAGCCGTCGCCGGCCTCGGTCCGGAGAACCTGCACCTCGACCGCCCCGCGGGGCCCGCGCGTCGCATCCTGCTCGACCGCGCGGCGCTCGAACGACTGCGAGACGCAGCGAGGGAACGGACACCGGCCTTCCAGGACCTGATACAGCGCTGCGCGGATGCCCTCGAGCACCCCGTGGACTCCGGCTACCAGGGGTTCGAGTGGGCGGACGACGTGGCGAGCCTCTCGCTCGCCTGGCACGCCACGGGAGACGCGAAGTATGCCGACGCCGCGGTTCGTTACCTGAACGCGCTCCTGGACGACCGTTACGCGGTAGGCGACGGCAAGGGCGGCGCCGCGGTCGTGACGTACGACTCCGGCTATGGCATCCGCACCTTCGGCGCATACTCCGCGCTCGCCTACGACTGGCTCCGTGATGCACCCGCCATGACGCCAGGGCTTCGAGCCCACGTCCTCGAGCGGCTCGGGCAGTGGCTCGACTGGTACGGTCGCGAGGGCTATCTGCGCGACCACCCGACTGCGAACTACTACTGGGGGTACCTGACCACGCTGAGCTTCGCGGGCCTCGCCGCGTCGGGCGAGTCGGCGGAGGCCGACGCCTGGCTCGTCAAGGCGCGCGACGAATGGTCGAAACGCGTGCTCCCCACGTTCCGCGAGGAGCTCAAGGGCGGCGGCTGGCCGGAGGGATGGCAGTACGGCGAGTACACCACGGCGGAGATTGCGCTCGTGGCGCGCGCCTTCGCCACTGGCGCCGGAATCGATCTGGTGCGGCACCTGCCGTGGCTCTCCGAGACCGTCACGCACCACGTCCATGCGCTGCTGCCCGACGGCCGCTCGGTTTACGACGGCGGGACGTGGGGCGAGCACCCGGCGAAGCCGTCCGCGCTCGGACTCTCCGCCATCTCGGTCGCGCTCGAAGGCGTGGACGACACGCGCGTCGAGGAGGCACGCTGGATGATCGCTCACGCCCTGCCGCCGCTCCGGCGGGAGCAGGCGTTCATCGGCCTCCTCGCGGAGCGCCCGCACGGGAAGGAGAGCTCGCCGCGTGCGCGCGCGCCCGCGTCACTGCACCTCGACGGCCAGGGCCTGAGCTTCTTTCGCAGCGACTGGTCGCCGTCGGCGACATGGGTATCGTTCCAGGCGGGCCCTCCCCTCGCCGAGGATCACCAGGACGCGGATCAGGGGCACTTCGAGTTCGTGCGCGGTGCGGACTCCCTGCTCGTCGACGGCGGCGACTCGGAGGGCTCGGCAACCATCAATCACAACACGCTCCTCATCGACGATCAGGGGCGTCACATGAACTATCCGCCGAACCAGGGCGTGTGGGGCAAGGGCGTGCGGACCACTCGCTTCGGCGACGACGGCACCGTGGCGTCGGTGGCCGGCGACATCGGCGAGGCGTACGCGCCCTCGTGCGCGGCCGACGGGTGCAAGACACGCTCCGTCGAACGCGCTGTGCGAACCATCGTGTACGTGCGCCCGTCGCTCCTCGTCATGGACGATCGCGTCGAGCTCGAGCGCCCCGAGTACGCGGTCGCGTGGGCCGTACACCTGACCGCGGCGCCCACCATCGATCGTGGTACGGCAAGCTCGGTGGTCGGAGGCTCGCGCGTCGACGTGCAGACCCTCGAGCCCGAGGGCGCCCGCGCGGAGGCCCTGCGGGAGCCGACACCGTCCGGCGACGGCCCGCACCGCGCCGATCATCCCTGGGGGCCGATGTGGCGCCTGGAGGTGCGCGGCACAGGCGGCACCGAGAAGCGCGGTTTTCTCAACGTGATCACCGCGGATCGGGCGGAAGCGCAGGCGCCGCCGGCCCGCGCCGTCTCCGGCAAGGGGCTCCGCGGCGCAGTGGTGCGTACGGACGGGCGTGCGACGGCCGTGCTCTTCGCCGACAAGGATGGCGCCGGCGAGGTGCAGCTCGGTGGACCGACGGCGCTGGTCGTCATCGCCGGCCTCGAACCGGGACGACGATACCGCGTCTCGGCAGATTCCGCTGCGAGCTGCACCGTGAGGGTCGCGTCCGGCGGCGCGGACGCGCTCGCGGCGGGGCCGGGCGGCTTCGTACGCCTCGCCACGCCGGGGTGTGGTGGCTCGTGATGCGAGCTCTCATCGTCTCCTACGCGTTCCCTCCGGTGGGCGGTGCGGGCGTGCAGCGCGTGCTGAAGCTCACGAAATACCTGCCTGCGCACGGCGTCACGCCCTCGGTCTTGACGGTCGCGAACCCGTCCGTGCCGCTCGCGGACGCGTCACTCGAGCGCGGCATCCCGGCGGACGTCGAAGTGCTGCGAGCACGCACGCTCGAGCCCGGCTACCGTGCGAAGCAGATGGCCTGGAAGGCAGCCGCGAGCACGGCCCCTTCCGGGCTCGGCGCGCTGCGGAGGCGCGCCGTCGCTCTCGGCAAGAGCCTACTCGTGCCGGATCCGCAGATCCTTTGGCTCCCGCTCGCGAGCAAGATGCTGCTCGCGCGCCTGCGCGCGAAGAACGATCACGTCGTTCTCATCAGCGGCCCGCCCTTCTCCCAGTTCCTGCTCGCGTTCGTGGCGCGGTTGCACGCGGGCACGGCGGTTGTCCTCGACTACCGTGATGAATGGGCGACCACCCGGACGGTGTACGAGATGGGCGGCGCCGCGCGCGCCGGAGAGTTCCTCGAAGAGGCCGTCTTGCGCGCCTCCCATGGGGTGGTCACCGCGACGGACCCGTTTCGCCGCGAGCTCCTCCGTCGCTTCGACTTCCTCGACCCGGAGCGCGTCACGGCGATCCCGAACGGCTACGATCCGGACGACTTTCCCGCGACGTCAGCGTCACCCCCGGTCGATCGCTTCGTCCTCACTTACGTGGGCACCGTGTTCAAGCTGACGAGCGCCCGCCCGCTGCTCGAGGCCGTGCGCCGCCTCCATGCGCGGGAGCCGGAGCTGGCGAGGCTGCTCGAGGTCCGCTTCATCGGTCGGATCGTCGAGACCGAGGCCGCTGCCTTCGAGGGCATGGAAACGCGCGGCGTCCGGTGCATCGACTACCTCGAACACGACCGCGCGCTCGAGGAGCTGGGCGCGAGCCACGCCGTGCTCTGCATGCTCGACGACGCCGCAGGCGTGGAGCGCATCTATCCCGCCAAGATCTTCGAGCTGATGTACCTCGGCAAGCCGTGCCTCACCATCGCGCCCGAAGGGGCGCTTTCGTCCCTCGCTCGCGAGTACGACCTTGGACCGGTCGCATCACCACGCGATCCCGACATGATCGTGAGCACGCTCGTCGGTTGGTTGAATGCATTCCGGGACGGGCGCTGGGCGACGGAAGCCCCCGCGCCCGAACCGGCCGCGCGAGACGCCCGGATCGGGCGATTCCATCGGCAGCGGCTGGCCGGCGAGTTCGCGGCCGTTTTCGAGCGCGCGGTGAGCCACGCCCGTGCGTCGACGTCTCACCCAGAGCCGTCGTTTCTTGCGGCAAAATAGCTCTTCTTGAGCGTCATCACGTTCGGTGACTGCGGTGGATTGCCGCGAGCGTAGCTGAATGCATCAACGCATGAGCGGATGAGGTAAAGCCCCATTTTCGATTCGTGCAATCCATCCAGATCTGGCGAGGTCTGCTCGGCCGGATCGAAAGGGCGCCCGAAATCGGACAGCCGGATGATCACGGTCTCGCGGGAGATCTGAGCCTCCAGTTCCGCGATGCCCGCTGCGCGCCCCGCATAGGCATGAAGTGCCACGTTGTTGAATGCCTCGCTCACCGCTGACACGAGCGTCTCCTCGAAATTGGCGACCTGAGCCCTGTGGCCTGCTTCTTGCTGCACTTCAGGATCGCTACGCACGATTCGGCATACGGATGCGACGACCCGAAGAACGACATCCCGATAACGCAACGTGCCCGGCACGGAGACTCGAATCATGTCCATGTTGTCTCTTCCAGTAGAGAACCTCGACGAACTCACTTCATTTCAAGCGGGGCGACGCTCGACCGCCGCCACGCTCGCCGCTCGTCGGCCCCGCGCAGTGCTCGTCGCAAAGAGGACGATCGACATCGTGATGTCGCTGTGCGGGCTGCTGCTCACCTTAGCGTTGTTTCCCATCCTGGTGCTGGCCATCTACCTGGACTCACCCGGACCCATCTTCTACCGGCAGCGGCGCGCGGCGGGGTTCAAGCACACGAACGGACGCTGCGAGTTCTCGACGTTCGACATGCTGAAGTTTCGCACCATGCGTACGGACGCCGAAAAGTTCACTGGAGCCGTTCTCGCCGCCGAGGACGACCCCCGGATCACGCGCGTCGGCAGGATACTCAGAAAGACGCGCCTCGACGAGCTACCCCAGCTCTGGAACGTGTTCATCGGGCAGATGAGCCTGGTCGGGCCTCGCCCGGAGCGGCCCGAATTGTTTCGGAATCTGGCGCTGGCGGTCCCCTTCTTCGAGGAGCGTCTGCGCGACGTGAAGCCGGGTATCACCGGGCTAGCTCAGGTCTCGCTCGGCTACACGGGTAAGGCCGCCGCGGACAGCCCCGTCATGGCGCACAGCACGGCGCTCTTGAACCCCTTCAGGATGGCGGAGGCAGATGGCGCCGACGCCGACGACGCCCGCACGAAGCTCCTCTACGACGTCGCCTACGTGGCCGCCCTCGAGCACTTCTGGACGTTCCTGTGCGTCGAGCTGCTCATCATCGTACGAACGCCGTGGGTCATGCTGCGAGGGCTCGGTCGATGAGCGCACCCATGGTGATCGCTCACATCCTGTCGTCCTTCGACATGGGTGGGCAAGAGCGGGTCGCCGTCGATCTGGCTCGCACGCAGGTGGCAGCCGGACACCAGGTGCTCGCCATCTCGCTCGCGCGCGGCCCGGAAGGCCCCTGCGCCGCGCAGTTCCGCGAGCACGGTGTGCGCGCCGACACCGTCGCGAAGAAGCTCCGGATCGACCCCACCCTTCCGCTCCGTCTCGGGCGCTACCTCGCGCGAGCAGGTGTGTCGGTCGTGCACACGCACAATCCGCACGCTCTCATCTACGGCGCCCCCGCGGCGGCCATCGCGGGCGCGGTTTCCGTGCACACGAAGCACGGCATGAACCCGGACACGCCGCGACGCTTGTGGCTCCGCCGCACTGCTGGGCGCCTCGCGGGCGCCCACGTGGCGGTGACTCCGGCGCTGGCGCGCGTCGCACTGAAGGCCGGTGACTGCGATGGTCCGCGACTTCACGTCGTGGCGAACGGGGTGGACCTCACGCGCTTCAAGCCGAGCCGCCGGGCCCGCGCCGAAGCGCGTCTCGAGCTCGGCATCCCCGGCGACGCATGGGTCGTCGGGACCGTCGGCCGCCTGTCCCCGGAAAAGAATCAGGGTCTGCTCGTGGACGCGATGGCAGGCCAGGTCGGCGATCGCATGCAGCTCGTGGTGGTCGGCGACGGCCCCGAGCGCGCGATGCTCTCCGCGCGCGTCGCCGCCACCGGCCACGCTCGGCACATTCACATGACCGGCGCACGCTCGGATGTGCAGAACCTCCTGGCGGCGTTCGATGTCTTCGCCCTCACCTCGCGCACCGAGGGGCTGCCGCTGGTGCTCCTCGAGGCGATGGGGATGGGGCTCCCGGTCGTGTCGACGGCCGTCGGAGGCATCCCGGATCTGATCGAGCATCGGGTGACGGGCTTCTTGCTGCCGTCGGGGGACGTGGCCCGTCTGTCACGCCAGCTTTCTGCGCTATCGAGCGACTTCACCCTGTCCCGCCAGGTCGGTGAGGCCGGACGCCGGCAGGTGCTGGCCCGCTACTCCCTCGACCGGATGGCGAGCGAGTACGAGTCACTCTACTCGAGCCTGCTCCGCGAGCATGACGGAGGTGTGAGGCCGAGAGCCGCCCAGACGCCGAGCGCCGCCTTCACATGACCGCGCTCGCGCTCTTCTGCATCGTCGTCATCGTCTACACCTATGTCGGCTATCCGCTCATGGTTGCGACCTGGGCGCACCTCGCCCCGCGGACCGTGCAGTCGAGCACCGCCTTCGAGCCGACCGTGACCATCTGCATGGCCGTCTACAACGGGGAGCGCTTCATCGCGTCGAAGCTCGAGAGCCTCCAGGCGCTCGACTACCCGAAGGACAAGCTCGAGATCCTGGTGTGCTCCGACGGCTCGACCGACGGCACCGAGCGAATCGTGCGCGAATACGCCTGGAACGATCCGCGCATCGGGTTTCTCTCGACCGGAGCGCGCCTCGGAAAGCCGAGTGCGCTCAACGTGCTGTCCGCGGTGGCGCGCGGAGACGTGCTCCTGATGTGCGACGTTCGCCAGCCGCTCGCGCGGGACGCCCTTCGCAGCATCCTGCCGCCACTCGCAGACGCCAGCGTGGGCTGCGTCTCGGGCAACCTGATGCTCTCCGGCGACACGGGCGCCGGCGCCTACTGGCGCTACGAGAAGCTCATCCGCGGCTCGGAGGCACGGCTCGGGTCGCTCGTCGGCGTGAGCGGCAGCCTGTATGCCTTGCGGCGAACGGAGATGCCGAAGCTGCCGACCGACGTCCTGCTCGACGACATGTTCGTGCCGCTCTCCATCGCGCGAGCGTCCGGCAAATCCGTCGTCTTCTCGGAGCAGGCGCGCATCTTCGACGAGGCCTGCGACGACGGCCGCGAGTTTCAGCGCAAGGTCCGCACCCTGGCGGGGAATTTTCAGCTCGTCGCCAAGATGCCCTGGCTGCTCGTCCCGCGCATGAACCCCATGTGGGTCCAGATGGTCTCGCACAAGCTCCTGCGCCTCGCCTGCCCCTGGGCGCTCGCGGGCCTGTTCTTCGCGTCCATCGCGCTCTCGTTCCGGGCGGACCTGCCCATCGCCCAGCTCCTGCTCTGGCGGACCGTCGCGCTCACGCAGCTCGTGCTC
Organism: uncultured Polyangiaceae bacterium; assembly: GCA_964442485.1. Taxonomy (GTDB): domain Bacteria; phylum Myxococcota_A; class Polyangia; order Polyangiales; family Polyangiaceae; genus DASZVB01. Next base: position 15,497 of record CAYUAW010000082.1, on the reverse strand, counting down.
TACGCCTGCGCGGCGGCCGGTGCCCGCCTCGGCCGCCTCGGCTCGCTAGCCCGAACCTTCACAGTCCTCAACGCCGCCGCCGTAGCCGGCCTCTTCCGCTTCGT
>CAYUAW010000082.1:0-15293 GCA_964442485.1 uncultured Polyangiaceae bacterium | reverse complement strand
GCTGGGCCGTTCGCCAGGATCGCCTCGGCGAGGCGGCTCTTCTTCTCCTGGAGGCGGAGCATGCGTTCTTCCACGCTGCCGGCGACGATCAAGCTGTGAACGAAGACGGGCTTCGTCTGGCCAACGCGGTGCGCGCGATCCGTCGCCTGCGCCTGCGCGGCAGGGTTCCACCAGGGCTCGTAGTGAATCACGGTGTCGGCGCGTGTCAGGGTGAGGCCCGTGCCGCCCGCCTTCAGGCTGATGAGGAAGACGTCCACCTTACCGCCCTGGAACGAGTCGATGGCCGCCTGCCGATCTCGCGTGGCGCCGGTCAGCAGCGCGTGCCTTCGCCCGCGCTTCAGGAGCTCCTCGGAGATCATCGCGAGCATGCGGGCGAACTGCGAGAAGACGAGAACGCGCCTGCCCTCGGCGAGCTGCGTCTCGAGCATCGTCAGGAACGTGTCGAGCTTGGACGAGTCGCGCACGTGCCGCGCGCGATCGACCGCGACGAGCTTCGGATGGCAGCACACCTGCCGCAGCTTCATGAGCGCGTCCAGGATCGCCACCGTCGAGGCACCGAGGCCCTTCTTGCGGATGATGCCCCGCACCTCCGCGTGCGCGGCCACGCGGATGCTCTCGTAGAGCTCGCGCTCCGCGCCGAGCAGCTCGATGTGCCGGATGAGGAAGGTCTTCGGCGGGAGCTCCTTCAGCACCTGCTCCTTCGTGCGCCGGAGCACGAAGGGCGCGACGCGCTGGCGCAGGAGCCCGAGCCGCTGTTCGTTGCCGTCGCGCTCGATGGGGTGCCGGAAGCGCGTGCGGAACTCCTCGGCGCTGCCGAGCATGCCGGGGGCCGCTGCCTCGAGCAGCGCCCAGAGCTCGTCCAGGTTGTTCTCCACCGGGGTGCCGCTCAAACAGATGCGCTGACGGGCGTCGAGCTCCGACACGGCCTGGTGCGCACGGCTGCGCGGGTTCTTCACGGCCTGCGCCTCGTCCAGCACGAGCACCGAGTAGCGTTCCTTCTTCAATGACTCGACGTCGCGCACGAGCACCGGGTACGTCGTCAGGACGACGTCGAAGCGCGGGAGCCACCGCTCCGCGAGGCGACGGTCGGGACCGTGGAACGTCGCGACCTTCAGCTTGGGCGCGAACTTCCGGAGCTCGCGCTGCCAGCCGCCGATGAGGCTCGTCGGCATGACGATGAGCGCCGGCACGTCGAGGCGCCCGGCCTCCTTCTCGATCGAAAGATGCGCGATCGTCTGGAGCGTCTTCCCGAGCCCCATGTCGTCGGCGAGGACGCCGCCGATGTCGTTCTTGGCGAGGTGCTGCAGCCAGGCGACGCCCTCGACCTGGTATGGACGGAGCAGGCCGCGGAGCTCGGGACCCAGAGGCGGCACGTCGCTCGAGCGCTCGACGATGGCGCGGGCGCGCTGCACGTGATCTTCGCCGCTCTGCCAACGGACCGGGCGCTCGCTGCCGAGCACCGCGTCGATCGGGGCCAGACACAGGGCTCGCTCCTTGCGGAAACGCGCTTCCATGTCGACCGAAGGCGCACCGTCGTAGAGATCGACGAGGATCTCGAGGAGCGCGATGAGCCTGTCCGGATCGAGCGCAAGGTACTTCCCCTGGCCGACCGGAACCGCGCGGTAACGCGCTGGCAGGCGCTTCAACGTGGAGAGCGGAGCGTCGTCGGGAGCGCGCTCGAGGATCTCGACGAGCGCGGGCAGGAGGTTGATCCGCTCACCGTCCACCTCCACGCCTAGCTCCAGGCTGAACCAGTCGCCGTTCTCTTCGTCGCTCAGGGCGGCGTACCAGGGCGCACCAGGCGGCGCGACGCGGTACGGGTACGCTTCGTCGATCTCCACGACGAAGCCGTGCTCTCGGAGCTTCGGAACGGCGTGCGCGGTGAAGGAGCACAAGGCGTGCACGTCGGCGTCGATGTGCACCAGGTAATCGGCGAGAGACTCCGGACCGGCGAGGAAATCGTCCAGGCGCGAGAGCTCGACGACGCCGAACGACTCGAGCATCGCCGCGGCTCGGGCCTCCCCGGAGTGGTCGCGCTTCACGTCACGAGAGACGACGGGCGCGTCGCCGCCAACGAAGAAGCCGTCCGCGTCCGGGTCGTCGTCCCCGTAGACGACGTCCGGGGGGCAGGCGCGAAAGGCCGCGCCCCCTCCGTAGTCGAAGGTCACCGAGAGGACGGGCGTCTCGAAATCGTGCAGCTCCGTGCGGAGGAACTCCCCCTTGTCCACCGTGAGCTGCTCCATGTAGAGACGCACGCGGGGGACGAATGCCCAGGGAGGCCTGCGGCCCCCCTCGGTAGTGGCGTCCCTGGTTTCTCGATCGGATTCATGGGGGGCGGTTACTACCGCGCAGCCTGCTGCCTGATTCATGCGAGACGATGGAATGGACAGCACCGGATGGAGCGCTGCTATCCATCGACATACTACATCCCGAAGGAAAGAACCGCCTTTTTAGGGAATGATCTCCGCCACTCACGGCTGCCGCTCCTCCTCCTACAATGGAGGGCGTGGACGTGTGATGGAGGGCATGGACCCCATCATGGAGGGCATATGGAAGGCATGGACCCCATCATGGAGGGCAGGGGACCCATCGAGGTCACGCGCGGTCGCTCAGCGACAGCTCTTTTCGAGATCACCCTGCATGGATGCTGCTCGCGAGATGGTGTCGCGGAAGGACTGGAAGGAGCTCGTGGGAGGGACGCCGAGCTCCTGGATGGATTGCTGGAGCTCGCCGACCTTCCGCTTGGCGCTCTCCCAGGTGATCTGCTCCGTCGCGAACGAGCTCTGGAGTAGATCGACGTCGCCCTCGATTCCGCTCCATACCCGCACCTGAGAGCCCGCGGTCTCGGCGGTGGACAGCTTGAGCTGTGCCGCCTGGGTCTGCACGGTCTCCCACATCTTGTCGAGCGCCATCCGCCCGCGCTCGCAGGTCTCCGACCGTGCACAGCCTGCGAGGAGCAGCGAACCGACACCCACCACGACGAGACGCTTCCATTCGGCCATGGGATTTCCCCTTTCTTCGCGCGACGCGAGAGAAGGCCTTCCGCGCCCGCCTGGCCGAATTGTACCCCTCGAGCTCGGGGCCGAGAAGCCCGTCGGGGGCTACTCGACGGTGACCGACTTCGCCAGGTTCCTTGGCCGGTCCACGTCGCAGCCCCGACGCACCGCGATGTGATACGCGAAGAGCTGGAGCGGCACCGTGTACAGGATGGGGGCGAGGATCGGATGGACGTGGGGGACGTACACGACCTCGCGGGCTAGCGAGTCGAGCGCCGTGTCACCCTCCGGGACCACGGCCAGGATGGGTGCTCCTCGCGCCGCGGCCTCCTGCAGGTTGCTGAGAACGCGGTCACGATGCCCATCGTCCGCGACCAGCGCGATGACGGGCATGGCGTCGTCGATGAGAGCGATGGGGCCGTGCTTCATCTCGCCGGCGGGGTAGCCCTGCGCGTGGATGTAGGAGATCTCCTTCAGCTTGAGCGCGCCCTCGAGCGCCACCGGATAGAGGGGGCCACGGCCGAGAAAGAGGGCGCTCTCCGACAGGAACCAGCTCTGCGCGATCGACTCGATACGACCCTCCAGCGCGCGCAACCGCTCGAGCTTCGCGGGGAGCTCGCGCAGGCTCTGCACGAGCTTTCGATGTGCGTCCGGGGAGAGAGCGCCGTTCAGACGGCCCATCTCGAGGGCGAGCAATGTCAGGATACCGAGCTGCGTCGTGAAGGCCTTCGTCGAGGCGACGCCGATCTCCGGACCGGCACGCGTGACTAGCGACGCCTCGGCGAGGCGCGTGGCCTGGGAGCCGTGCGTGTTCGTGATGGCGAGCGTACGCGCGCCCCGTGACTTCGCTTCTCCGAGCGCGGCAACGGTGTCCGCCGTCTCACCGCTCTGGGTGATCGCGATGGCGAGCGTGGTAGGCGAAACGATGGGATCGCGGTAGCGGTACTCCGACGCGTAGTCGACGTCGACCGGAATGCGGGCGAGCTGCTCGATCAGGAACTTGCCCACCAGGCCCGCGTGCCACGAGGTGCCGCAGGCGAGGATCGAGACGCGATCGGTGCTCGACAGGACGCCGTTGGCGAGCTCTCCGAGCCTCACGTCCTCTCCCGAGAGATGAGCCTCCACCGTGCGCGAGAGCGCTTCCGGCTGCTCGAAGATCTCCTTGTGCATGAAGTGCGGCGAGCTGCCAAGCTCGATGGCGCTGGAGTCCCAGTCGATGTGCTGAACCTCGCGCGTCACGGGGCGACCGTCGCCCCCGAGCACCCGGAGGCCCTCGCGCGTGAGCTCGGCCATGTCGCCGTCGTCGAGATAGACGATCTCGCGCGTGTAGGCGAGGAGCGGTGCGACGTCGGAGGCGATGAAGTACTCGCCCTTCCCGATGCCGATGACCAGCGGCGGTCCCGAGCGCGCGACGAGGATCTTTCCCGGCTGATCGGCGTGGACGCACGCGAGCGCGTACTTGCCCCGCACGCTCCCGACCGCCGTGCAGAAGGCTCGCTCGAAGCTCTCGCCCGCCTTCATGAGGTGGGAGACGAGCAGCGGAAAGCACTCTGTGTCCGTCTGCGTCCGCGTGAGGAAGCCGTGACCCGCGAGCTCCACGCGGAGCTCCTGGAAGTTCTCGAAGATGCCGTTGTGGACGACGACGATCTTGCCGTCGGTGCTGCTGTGGGGGTGCGCGTTGTCTTCCGTGGGCGCGCCGTGTGTCGCCCAGCGCGTGTGACCGATGCCGACCGAGGAGTCCAGCGCGTGGCCGTTGAGCTTCTCGAGCTTACCCTCGAGACCGACGAGGCGCCCCGCGGCACGCGTCACCTCCACCGTGCCATCGCGATATTGCAGCGCCACTCCTGCGCTGTCGTACCCCCGGTACTCGAGTCGCCTCAGGCCGTCGAGCAAGATGGGCGCCGCATTCCTGGCGCCGACGTACCCCATTATTCCACACATGCTTGTGCTCCACTGACGTTGGCAGAAGTTGAAGAGAGGAAACCGAGAAGAAACGACGGACTCAAGGAAGAAGCAGCTTGGCCACGTAGGAACCGCCGGGCTCGTCGGGCGAAAGGGAGGTCGCGAACGCGAGGACCACGTCGCCGCATCCGTCCGTCGCGATGGCGTGTCCCGCGCCGGGCGCGCTGTCGTACGCGGGAACCTTGCGCGACCTTCCCTCCGCGTCGAACCCGACGAAGAGCGGCGTTCGATACGGAGGAGCGGCGTTGCCGGGATTGCTTCCCGTCGCGTAGACGTTCCCGGCAGCGTCGGTGGCGATTCCCGAGATCTCCACGGCTGGCACGATGCCGCGGCTCCACGAGAACGTACCCGCGGCGTCGAGCGCGAGCAGGAAGCCCGCGCTGCCGCACCGGGCTTCGCTGGGACAGCTGCCGGGGGACACGGTGATCGGGCCTCCGCCGAAATCGACGGCTCCGTCGACGACGCCGCCCACGAGCACGGCACCCGACGGCGCCACCGTGATGGCCTGACCGCGCTGCGATTTCCCTGAATCACCGAAGCTCCGACTCCACAGGTAGTCGCCCGCTGGCGACAGCTTCACGACGAGGACGTCTTCTCCTCCTGCGCTCGTGAGCGTGCGATCGAACGTGACGCTCCCCACGAGCGCTCCTGTGACGAGCACGTCGTCGCCGGCGTCCACCGCGACGGCGCCCTCGAGCGGGCGCTGCCACGCCGTGTGCAGATCGGACCCCGTGAGCTTCACGACGCCGAGACCCGCGCCAGACACGACGACGCCGTCGCTCGCGGCCGCGATGCTCGTCGCGGTTTCGTCGCCTGCGCCGCCGAGGGCGACCGCAGCGAGCACGTTGCCGTCCTCGTCGAGCTTCGCGACGAAGGCGTCCGTGCCCCCGGCCGCGGAGATCGACCGGGACGAATCGAGCTCGAGCTGCCCTTCGAAGGTCCCCGCGACGAAAATCGACAGGCTCTCGTCGAGGTCGACGAGCGAGCCGAATGAACGAATCCACACCGGACTACCGGCCGCATCGAGCTTGCGAAGCTCGCCGCTCGCGCTGGCGACGAAGACATTCCGCATCGCGTCAGTGTCCGCGCTCATTGGAAGGATCGGATCTGCCTCGCCGATTCCTTTTCGCCACAGCTCGACGTTTCGATCGCCTTGCTCGCACGCCGTGGGATCCGCCCGCTGCTGCGTATCCACCGACAATCCTGCCGGATCATGTGTGACATTCCCGCTCGGTGCATTCGCCGTCTGGAGAGATCCGAGCGTCAACACATCCATCCCACCGACGCCGACATCTGCGCATGCGCTGGTCGCGAACACGATCGTCAAGGAACCAACGAATCGAACAGCGGTCATTGCTCACACGGTGCAGAGCAACACATGTGCCCGTCGCTTCATCACGCTTCGACCGGCCGTTAGGCAAGCGTAGCTAAAATATTTCTGATGCTTTTCGACACAACAGGGATGCTACGACACACCGATGCGTTCTCTGCGAAACCGCGCGCGTATCGCCGCGCTTCCGTTCCTCCTCGCCACGTCCCACGTTGCAAACGCTGCGGCACCGGCACCCACTGGCCCCCATCCGCGTCTCTTCCTCGATTCAGCGACGCGCGCCGGACTCAAGTCCGACGGGGCGAAAGGCGCCGTCGCAAAAGGCGCCACGCGCTGCGCGGCCGCGCGAAATGATCCCGCGAGCTACACGACGGGAGGATGGCAAGGATTCGAGTTCGTGACGACGCTCTCCGGCTGCCTGGCTTCGTGGGAAGCGTCGGGGAGCGCAGACGACCTCGCGACGGCGATCAAGTACTGGAACGTGCTGCTCGACGACTACCAGAACGTCGGTGACGGCGGCGGCGGCGACGACGTCGTCACTCACGACACGGGCTACGCGATGCGCACGTTCGCGCCGTATTCCGCCATCGCGTACGACTGGCTGCACGACGCGCCGGGCGTGACGGAGGATCTCCGTGCCCACGCTCGCGAGCGTTTCAACGCCTGGGTGAGCTTCTACGCCGCCAGCGGGTATCTGCGCCACATGCCGGGCGCCAACTACGAGGCGGGCTTCGAGTTCGCAACGACGCTGATCGCGATCGCGGAAGGCGGCGAGGCCGGTGCTACCGGCGATTCGCACTGGGCGACTGCGCGAGACCAGCTCTGGGGAACGGATCTCGCCCCGGCTCTCGCGCCGGGCGGCGTCCTGGAAGGTGGCGATTGGCCGGAGGGCTGGCAATACGGCCCGCTAAGCGTCCTCGAGCACGCGCTCGCAGCGCGCGCGATGCAGGACAACGGGGCGCCCATTCCGGGCGCCTCCGCCTGGGCCGATTCGCTAGTCCAGCGTTTCGCGAATGGCCTCACGCCGCAGACTCAGCAAGTGTTCGCGGCCGGCGACACGGAGGCTACGACGACGAACATCGCGCCGGACAATGGGCCGCTCCTTGCCGTCATCGCAGGACCCGCGAGTGACACGGCGAGGGCCTGGGCGCGGAAGCTCGATGCCGACCTCGCGCTGTCGAACGAGAACCCGCTCTTCGACGCGCTCGCCGCCGCGCGCGCCGGAGCGAGCGCCGTTCCTGCGAACGTGCCGACCAGCTACGTGGCGAAGGGCACCGGCAACTTCTACTCGCGGGGTGACTGGAGCAAGGACACGGCGTGGTCCGTCTTCCAGTGCTCACGCCGCCTCGTCGACGATCATCAGCACAACGACGCAGGCAACTTCGTCCTCACCCGCGGCGCCGACGACCTCGTCGTGGATCCCTCTCCATACGGTAGCCTGTCGACGCTCACCGGGAACGCTCCGGCGGTCGACTCGGCGGTGCTGCCGGACGGCTACTCGCCGAGCCAGGCCGGCTGGGGTCAATCGACGAAGCTCGTGTGGTCGAAGCAGTCGGGCTCCGGTGTCGCCGTCGCGCGCTGCGACTACGCGGATCAGTTCCGGAAGGAGGACGTAGCGAGCGACGTGTCGCACGCGCTCCGCGACTACGTGATGGTTCCTTCCCAGGGCGACGGAACGGTCGTGATCGTCGATCGCGTCGTCACCGGCGACGCGACGCGGGCGCTGCATCTCCGCATGCGCACCCCGGCGAAGCTCTCGCTCGACAATGACGTGGCGACGGCGACGGTCGGCGCCTCCGGGCTGTCGATCCAGCGAGTGTACTCGTCGAGCGGCTCCGGCACCGTCCGCGACATGCCGACGACGCCCGAGTGCTCGTCGACGAACCGAGGGACGTGCGACACGTCGCGGCTTCCTTCCGGACAGGAGTACCGCATCGACGTCGCGGGTCCCCAGGCCGTGGCGATTCACGTGATGGACGGCCACGCCGCGTCGGCGTCTGCACCGAAGTCCACGCTGCTCTCCGGCACGGGATACCGCGGCGTGCTCGTCACGCGCGCGAGCGGCAGCACCGCGGTCGTCGCTGGCGACTCCGCGGACGCTGCGACGCCTTCGTCTCTCACGTACAGCGTGCCCGCCGGCACTGGCGTCCTGCACGTGGTGGTGGACGCACCGGGCGGCGACGGCGGCCGCAGCGACGTGACGGCCGTCGCCGACGGAAGCGACTGCAAGGTGACGGTCACGCCGCGGTCGGGCTCCTCGGGCGGCTTCGACGCGCACGGCCTCGTCGTCCGCGTCTCGAGCACCTGCGGCGTCACCGACGACGGCGTCGTGCAGGCGCTCTCCACGTCACCGAGCACGACGACCAGCCCTTCCGCGATGACCTCGCCGAGCGGCGCAGGCGGCATGGCGACGGGCACGGAAGACGGCGGCACCGTAGCGGTCCCCGGCACCACGACCGTCGCGACAGGCACGGGCGGCGCGGCGTCGTCACCGGACGTCGGCGGCGCAAACGGCCTGACGACGACGCCCGGTAGCGGCGCGTCGGCGGCAGGAACGAACAACATCGATCCGACGACCCCGCTGACCGGGGGCTGCTCGATCCGACGCGGCGCTCCGCGCAACGCCTCCGCGCCGGTTGCGGCCGCGAGCTGTATCGGCGCGCTCGTCGCCGGTCGCCGCAGGAAGCGGCGCCGCACCGCCGAGCCCACGACCGCGCCTAGCCCCAGCGATCAAGGCTGAGCGAGCCGCGATCGGTCAGCCGCGCTCTGGGTCCGCCGCATCCGTGGTCGCGCCCGTTCGCTCGACCACGATGGTCTTCAGCTTGCCGCTCTTGTAGTGCGGCTCGATGGAGTCATGAAACTCCACGGAGAACGGCAGCCCGCGGAGGTAGCTCGCGAAGCGGCGCGTTACCGACTCGAAGGCGTCCTCGTTGAAGTCGCGCCCGCGGACGACCTTCAGCCGGACCGCGCCGTTCTCGCTCTGGATGGCCTGGAACTGACTCACGATCTCCTGACGCGCGTCGCTGAAGAGCACGTGGAAGACGATGCCGGGAACGACGTTCCCGTCGCGATCGTGCATGGTGTCGGCGCGGCGCCCGTCCACGCGCTCGAGGCGAAGGAGCCCGCGGCCGCATGCGCAGCGCGCATCTCCCGCGGGGATTGCGACGTCGCCGTTCACGTAGCGAATCATCGGCATGCCCAGGTTGTGAAGATCGGTGATGACGACGTCGCCGGCCTCGCCGGGCGCCGCAGGTCTGTCTCCCTTCAGGATCTCCACCTGGAGGTTCTCTTCCGACAGATGCATGCCCGCGTGCGCCTCGCACTCGGCGGCGATGAGCATCGTCTCGCGCGACCCATATGTCTCGTAGATGTCCGGACCGAACGCCTTCGCCAGCACCGCGCGATCGGCGGGCAGGACACCTTCCGCGCCACAGATGACGCGAACGTCGTGCCAGTCGCGGAGCCCGCGGTCGAGGATCCAGCGCGCGAATTGCGCGCAGGACTGCGTGTAGCAGATGACGACCTCCGGGCGCATGCGACGGAACGCCGCGAGCGCGGCCTGGCGCGACGCTTCGTCCTGCCGCATCGAATCGACGAACACTTCACGGCGGAGCGCCCGATCGATCCGGATCTTGAGCCCCGGCGGTGCGCCGGAGACCGCAGCCCAGTAGTAGAAAGTCTTCGTACCGGGCCGATGCCCGGCCCAGCCGTATCCACGGAGCTTCACCGCCTGGCGCCAGCACTCGCTGTCCACGGAATACTCGAACTTCAGCGGCGTGCCGGTGGAACCGCTCGTGCCCTTCTTCAGGTTCCTGCCGCGGTGCGCCGGATCGACGAGGTCGTGGTAGCGCTCGCGGATGATGTCTCGCGTCAGAAGCGGCAGCTGCGCGAGATCCGCGCGGGACGTGACCGCGCGCGGCTCGAAGCGAGCCGCGGCGAAGGTGTCACGGTAATAGGGGATGTTCTGACCGGCATAGGTGAGGAGCTTCCGCAGCGCCGCAACGTCCGCCTCCGCGCGCTCTTCGGACGAGAGCCACTGGCTTTGCTCGAGCTCGGCGAGGTACCTGAGCGTGTCGCGACGACGAATGACGCTGTCCCACACCGGCGAGAGAAAGGCCCCGTAGAACGCCGCGTACAGTCCTCCGCCGCCCAGCCGCGAATGTCTGCGAACCGTTCGCGCGTGCGGTGAGACGCTCTTGATGATCATGCGCTCGAAGCAAGCACCCCACCGGACGGAGCCGCGGAGTCCCACGGTACACTATAGCGCGGAAGCCCGCGCTGGCCGGCAATCGACGTCGCCCTCACGCACCGAAGCGTGCCAGGCGCCTTGACGACTCGTCAGTGGGGGCCCAAAGAGCAGATTGATGAAGCTCGGCGCGCTCGACTTTCACGTGGTCGACGAAGGGAAGGGGCCTGTCGTGCTGCTGCTTCACGGTTTCCCGGATTCGTCGCACCTGTGGCGTCACCAGATCCCCGCGCTCGTCGAGGCCGGGTACCGCGTCGTGGCGCCGGATTTGCGCGGCTTCGGAGAGTCGTCGCGTCCGGTCGGTGTGGAACATTATGCGATTCCGACGCTCGTCAATGACGTTGCCGAGATCCTCGACACGCTCGTGATCGAGAAGGCACACGTGGTGGGGCATGACTGGGGCGCAGCGCTCGCGTGGGCTGTCGCGGCCATCCTGCCCCAGCGCACCAGGAGCTTGACGGCCATCTCGGTGGGACATCCCGGCGTGTTCTCCAGACTGCCGATCGAGCAACGCGAACGCTCGTGGTACATGCTCCTCTTCCAGTTCGAGGGCGTTGCCGAGACGCTGCTGTCGCGACACGACTGGGCCTTCATGCGCGAGTGGATGCGCAATCAGGGCGACGTGGAATATGCAATCGCAGAGCTCTCGCGGCCCGGCGCGCTGACGTCCGCGCTGTCGTGGTACCGCGCAAACGTTCCGCCTGCCGCGCAGCTCATCGAGACGCCGCTCATGCCGCCTGTCTCCGTCCCGACGATGGGCGTCTGGAGCGACGGCGACGTCTTTCTCATCGAGGAGGGAATGGTGCGCTCTCGAGCGATGGTGCAAGGCGCGCCCTTCCGCTACGAGAGGGTCGAAGGCGCGGGGCACTGGGTGCCGCTGGACGTTCCCGAGAAGCTCAACGCGCTGCTCCTCGACTTCTTCAAGACGCTTCCCCCGTCGTAGTCGGGGTCGACCAAATGGCCGGCCACCGTGACCCCTCGAAACCTCGAGGAAAACGGGTTTGACGCGCCCGGGCGGTGGGAGCTCTCCCCACACCCCTCGGCCAAGCCCCGGGAAGGACTGGCTCGCCGGGGGATGCTTGCAAGCGGACTCGGGCCAGCCGACAAAAAGTGCGAACCATGTCGAGTCCGCAGGGTGCAGGGTCTAGCGTCACTCAAGCGCATACTTCCGAGTCGAGCAGGTGGCTCTTGGCGCAGCAACGGCTCCGCGAGAGCGGTATCCCACCTGCGCACGAACGCACCTGGGCCGCGCCGACCGTCGCCGCGGAAGCGGGCGGCCACATCGAGGCCGCGCTCGCGGAGTGCACGCGCACCGAGGCAAACCTCGGTTCCCTGCTACGCGGCCTGACGCACCTCACGGCAGGCGCGACGGCGGCGCGAGAAGCCAACGAGGCTCTGCTTCAGGAACTCGACACGATCCGGCAACTCCTCGGGCGCAGCAACGAGCACGAGCTGAGCCTGCGCACCCGGGTTCGCGCACTGGAGCAGGCGCTCGAGAACGCCGAACGCGATGCCGCCCTCGCGCGTGCCCTGCTCATCGAACAAGAGGATCTCTTCCTCGCCGAGTTGCTCACGGATCACGAACGCGAGCTCGAGGCGCTCGAGCGCCGGTTGCTCGAGGTGCAATCGGCGCCGCCTCCTGCGCTCCCTCAGGCACCTGACGGCGTGAACGTCCCGCCTCGCAGCGACGTCCGGGATCTGATGCACACCCTCGACGAGCTCGCGCTGGACGGCAGCGAGCTGCCCGGCTTCGAGCGCGAGGAACAGCGCGAGTCGACCGTCGTCCCCATCTCGACGATGCCGCCGCCCCCGGAGTTCGAGGCCGATGCGGCGCTCGGTCGGATCTCGACGATGCCGCCGCCACCCGGTTTCGAACCCGAGCTGTCGCCGCCTTCGCAGCCGCTCGTCGTCGCTTCGACCGATCCGCCGCCGCCGCGCAGCCACGACTCGAGCCGCATCGCGATGCTCACGCTCCGCACGATCTCCATCGGCCCTGCCGCGCCGCCACTCGCCGCCGCCGCCTCCCCCACCCCGGACGCGACAGCGGAAGAGACGACGGCGCCGGACGCCGTCGCGGCCGAGCCGCTTTCGGCAGGCGACGAAGCGCCGCCACGCCACGATTCGAAGCCCGCACTGCGCCAGAAGCCGGATCCGTCCACCCGGCCACTCGTCGGCTACTCCCTCGGCAGCGAAGACATCGCCGAGGAGATCATCGACACGAGCCGGCTCGGGTCGCGGCCCACGAACCGTTGAGCCCGTAACGTTCGCTCCACGATTGTGCGCGCCCACGGGGAGGCGCGCCCGGGAAGACGCGGCGTTCTTGGCCGTTTCGCTGCGCGCATGGCACCGAGCCACGAGGAGCCTCGGTGAAGCAGAATTCCGTCAATCTCGCTCGTGGAAGGGACGCGGCGCGCACGCGCGCCGTGCTCGGCACCCTACTCCTTTCGCTCGCCGGGACGGTCGACGCCTGTGGCCTCGTGCATCCGCTCGGCGACGACGGGACGTCGCAGTCGTCGACCTCGGCGGCAAGCGCGGACACCGGCGTCAGCTGCGGCACCGATCCGCAGTCGGGGGTGAACCTGTGTCTGGGCACCACGGAGTGCCCAGACACGAAGCTCAACCTCGACGACTTCCCGGACTGCGGCTTCCGCACCACCAAGGGCAGCTACGACCTCGAGTGCGTGTGCAACGGCAACGCGCTCTGCCCCGTTGGAGTCGCGTCGAGCTGTGACGAGCTTCCGGGCCTCTTTGCGAAGAAGTCGCTCGCCGATATCTGCAATCAGGCGGCCGACGGCATGTGCACGGACGTCGAGAAGGCACAGCCTGCGGCAGGAGCGGCCCCTGCGACCCCTACGCGTTCACCGACCTGCGACGACGGCTGCGCCATGGACTGCGCCGGCTCGCCGCCCTGCCTCCAGGCCTGCGGCTGCTGACGGGCCAGGCTCACTTCCCTTCGGGGACCGCCACCAGCTCATCGATGTTCGGCTGCAGCGTGATCTCGATGCGACGATTCTTCGCGCGATCCTGGGGCGAATCGTTCGGCGCGACGGGGTCGAACTCACCGTAGCCAGCGGCGGACACGAGCTCGGGCTTGAGCCCCTGCGCGACGAGGAATCGCACGACCTCGACTGCGCGTGCCGTGGAAAGATCCCAGTTCGAGCGAAAGCGGCCCGTCTGGATGGGGACGTTGTCGGTGTGCCCGGCGACCTGGTAGCGACGATTCGGAATGCTGCGCAGCACGGTCGCGACCTGAGCGATCGCCTTCTGTCCGTCCGGCTTGACCACCGTCTGGCCCGAGTCGAAGAGCACGTCGTTGGCGAGGGCGATGACCATGCGGCCGTCACGAAGCGAGATCTTCAGCTGACCCGAGTCGATCATCTTCTGGAACTTCAGGGCGAGCTGCCGGAAGAGAGCCGCTCGCTGATCGGCGGCAGCCTGTGCCTTCCTGAGCTCCTCGAGCCGGGCCTTGGCCTCGTTCAAGGCGTTCGCCAAGGTGCCCTTCTCGGCGAGGAGCTGGTCGGCGTTCTTGCCGAGGCGCTCGAGCTCGACGCGGAGCTGCTCGTTCTGAGCCGTCGCGTCATCCAGCTTCGTCTGCAGGTCGTGCGCGGCGATCTGGTTGTCGGCCAGGCTGCGGTCACGCTGGTCGACGTCGTTCTGCGAGCCCTTCAAGGAATCGGTGAGGCGCGCGATCTCCGCGCGCGCCGCGGCGAGATCGGCGGAGAGCTTGTCGGCAGAGGTGTGCGCGCTCTTCGCGTCCTTCAGGGCCGCGTCGTAGCGGTCGTGGGGGACGCAAGCGGTGGACGCAGCGAGTGCCGTCGAGAGCAGCAGAGAAAAGCGGATCTTCATGGGACGCTCCGGTCGAGGGCCGCGAGCGTACAACAGCTCATGCGGGCGGCGCGGTCGCAGATTGTTCGGCTCCGGCGACGCTGCAGAGCGCCTGGATATGCTCGGGCGTGCTGGCGCCCGTGCCGACCACCATCTCGCCGTGCGGGTCGCACAGCCACATGATCCGGTCTTGCAAGAGGAGCGGGCGCGGCCTTCGTGAGGGATCCCGGGTGCGCAGAGCCGGGGCAAGGTGTGCGCAGACTTCACACGTCCGGTTCATGCCCAAAACATGAGGAGCCTGCCGGCAATGGGCCAAGTAAATCGCACACCTGTGGCGCGACGCCCCGACGGCGGGTCCGTCAGCGGCGGAAAATCATCGATTGTCGTCCTCAAGCTCCCCACCGAGGCGCCGCCGCTGCGCCGTCGGCATCCAGATTGCAGAAAAGTTGGCCCTAGAGCTCGCCGCAAGGCAGCCGTTCTTGAAGAGCATAGGAGACCCGCACATGGCCCGCATGCCCAGTACCGCAGAGCAAGAACGACCCGCCGAGTGGCTCGAAGCAATGCAGGACGATGGCGGCCATGAGTGGCTCCTGGCCGACGCGGGCAGCCTCGCCGTCGCGGCGCACCGTCTCGCGCGCGCCCACGGCCGCACGCGCTCCATTCCCACGGCGCATCCAACCGTGAGAGAGCTCGAGGCGGCGGCGCGCTTGCTCGGCGAGTCGTGCGGTGTCCCGGTCCCGAGCGCACGCTGCCTGCTGCAATCGTGCGAGCTCGCCGACCTCGTCGTCATCGAACCGGTCGAGCGCACTCCGATTCCCCGCCGCGTGAGTTACAGCGTGGACTCGGACGCCGCTCGCTACGCTTACTGATTCCGCGCCCGCTCACATGTCGCGGCCGAGCACGACGTCGCCGCCGACGCCGATGAGGAGCATGC
>CAYUAW010000081.1:0-23003 GCA_964442485.1 uncultured Polyangiaceae bacterium | reverse complement strand
GCGCCCACCGGCAAACCAACGGCGAGCGGGTCGGGCACGACCGCGATCCTGTGTGACCTCTGGACGAACGGCCCCACCTACGTGACTGTCGCCGGTGCCGGGTACGTGACGACCACCACGCCGTTCAATGCATTCGTTCCCGATCCGCGCTGCGGCGTGCAGACGCTCGACGAGCGCATCGTCCTCGTACACGGCGACGCCGGGCTGTAGCGAGGGAGCTAGTCGTCGGTCGTCGTCGTCACGTTCTGCTGCGTGAGATCGACGCGGGGACCGAAGGAACGCAGGACGGCCGTCTCGCGGTTGTGTCCCTCCGGGGTCATGCCTTCCACGTCGACCATCACGAGCCCGACGTGCGGGCAGTACACCTGAGAGACCGTCCGCGCGAGGCCAGCGTCCTTCGCCTCCTCGACCGTTCGCAGGCAGCCCTCGAACTTTCCGGCAGGGACGCTGGCGGGCTCCTCCGTGCTCTCGATGCGCACCGTGCCGGTGCGGCTGCGCCAGGTGGCGCCCTTCGCGAGAGGCACCTTCAGGAGATACCCACCCTCCACGTAAGCGATGCCGTCCGGCACGAACTGTAGCCGCTCGGTGCGCGAGCCCATGCGCAGATCGACCCGCCCGGTGCGGGGCCGCGACACCTGCACGATCAGGAGCCCGCGCGAGCTGTTCTGCTCCGACTGCGTGTCGTACGAGAACACCGTTCCGTCTTCGAGCGGCAAGTAGCGCTCGATCTCGGGCGTTGCATCCGCCTGGGTCGGGCCCAGCGCCGGGGCCGGCGCTTCGGCCTTGGGCTGGCAAGCCGCGACGCCCCAGCAGGCGAACACGGCGGCCAGGGTGCTCGCCCGGAAGAGCGCGCTCTCCATCGCTCCATCACATAGCGGAGGCCTGACGGCCGGGACAAGGGGAATCAGTAAGCGTTGGCTCGTGCTTTTCCGCCGAGCGCCGTGCGAGCCACGATCTCGACATCGAGCCACAATGTGTGGCGGCGGATGTATTCGAGGTCGTGCACCACTCGGTGGATCATCTTGTCGAGGGTGTCGGTCTCGCCCCTGAAGCCGTTCACCTGGGCCCAACCGGTGATGCCGGGTTTCACCTTGTGCCGCAGCATGTACTCGAGGATGCGAGTTCGATATTCCATGTTGTGTGCCACCGCATGAGGTCGCGGGCCGACCACCGACATGTCGCCCATGAGGACGTTGATGAACTGAGGTAGCTCGTCGAGCGACGTGCGTCGCAGGAAGGCGCCGAGGCGCGTGAGCCGCGGATCGTCTCGGGTCGCTTGACGGACGTTCGCACCGTCCTCGGTCGTGCGCATCGTGCGAAACTTCCACACCTCGATCTCCTGCCCGTCGCGGCCGTAGCGACGCTGCTTGAAGATGGCCGGCCCTTTCGACTCGAGCTTCACTGCAGCTCCGATCAGGACGAGCAGAGGCCATGCACACGCGAGGAAGCCCCCCGCGAACACGACGTCGAACACCCGCTTGGCGAATCCGTCGACGCTCGTCGCAGCGTGCACGACGAGATCCGCGATGTCTTCCTGGCAGAGCGAGAGTGCGACCGCGAGGCTCACCAGGTATCGCTCCTCGGCGAGGTCGAAGGCGTTGTTCGCGTCACACACCTCGCGCACGAGCTCTGCGACGTGACGTCGCTGCTCGGACGGCAGGCCTCGAAGCAGCTCGATGGTGCGGCCGAGATCGAACTCCTTCGAGTCGAACGACTCGAGGTGCTGCTCGAGCCACATCGGCAGCTCTTCCTCGCCGTGGAGGCGTCTCAGGATGCGTCGCACGGAGCGCAGCTCGCGGCTGCAGATCTCGCCGTCGGCAGCGGCAGCGGCGAGCAGCGTGCCGGCGAGCGCCTTCATGAGCTCTTGCTCCGGGGGTGGGGGCACGGAGCTCGGCCGCAGAGCGGTGAGCCTCGCGGCCCTCGGGAAATGACTGGAGACGGGCGCGGGGATGTCCTCTAGCGCATCGGCGGTCGTCGGGGCGACGTCCTTGATGCGGAGTGGGTCGACTGGGGGTCTCTGCATCGGATCCCGAACGTTACGCCCCTTCCAACTCGCCGCACAGACCCCGCGACGGATCCCGCGGAAAACACGCGACTTGCGCGCACTTCCGCTCGCTCTCGCGACGCACCAGAACGGTCACATAGGTATCGCTTCTAGCGATGCACGGTAGTGTTTCCGGGGTCCGCAGTGTGTGCGAGCGACTCGTGCGGCTACCTCCCCTGACGGTACGCCCAGGCCACCAGATAGACGAGAAGCAGCGTGGCGATGAGGAGCAGGTACTTCGCGAGTGGGTCGGGCTCGATGCGGCGACGTAGTTCGAGGGCTGCGTCACGCACGGCGGGATCTTCCGCGGCCTTCGCCACGGCCTCCGCCTCACGGCGAATCAACGCATAGTTGCCGCGCTCGAATGCGGTGATGAGACGCTCGAGCGCCGGGTCCTCGGGGTAGTCGAGCAGGAACGTCGGTCGCTCCATGCCGCTCGGATCGAGCGGAGCTCGCTTGTGCTCCTTCGCAGCCGCCGCGGAGTCGTTGCCCTCGCCCTCGGGCGCGGCCTTCTCCGCGTTCTCGGCGGAAGTCCGTGGGCTCTCTTCGGCGGTCATGGGAACGAAAACTACACGAAGGGGTGGCGTCCGCGGTCGCGAAGTAGCTGCATTCCCTCGCTCCTGGACGTGGCGACGACCTTTTGGGGAGATTTTAACGCCGCGGGTCGGAAGGTGGTGTCTAGCTCTGCGGTTGCGCGAACGAAGGCACCCGGCTCCCCCGACAGAAGGATGGCGTCAATGTCTAGAGCGGCGGATTACATCGGGCAATCCCTGAGCCGGGGACGCGTGTCGCGGCGATCGTTCCTCGAGTTCTGCACCAAGCTGATGGTGGCGGCCCCGTTCGGGCTGACCTTGACCGATCGCGCCCGGGCGAGCGAGGTCGCGGTAGAGCTCAAGAAGGCGCGCCGGCCTTCGGTCATCTGGCTCCACTTCCAGGACTGCACGGGGTGCACGGAGACGCTGCTCCGAACGAGCCAGCCGGACGTCGGCACGCTCATCTTCGATCTGATCTCGCTCGACTACCACGAGACGCTGATGGCGGCCTCTGGCGCCGACGCCGAGCGCGCGCTCACCGAAGCCGTGGCAGGCAACGACGGCAAGTTCGTCCTGGTGGTGGAAGGCTCCGTTCCCGAGGGCGAGAGCGGGCAGTACATGACGCTGGCTGGGCGCCCGGCGGTCGAGGTGCTGCACGACATCGGAGGGCACGCAGCGGCCGTCATCGCAATCGGCTCCTGCGCATCCTGGGGCGGCATCCCTTCGGCAGAGCCGAACCCGACGGGCGCGACTGGCGTCGACAGCATCCTCCGAGGGAAGCCGATCGTGAACATTCCGGGTTGCCCGCCCAACCCTTACACCTTCCTCGCAACCGTCCTCGAGTACGCCGTCTACGGCAAGCTCCCTGCGCTCGACGAGGAGCGACGCCCCAGGTTCGCCTTCGATCGCACCATTCACGACCACTGCCCGCGTCGCGCGCATTTCGACGCCGGTCGCTTCGCGGAGAAGTTCGGCGACGAGGGTCACCGCAAGGGCCACTGCCTGTACCGGCTCGGGTGCAAGGGCCCCGAAACGCACGCGGGCTGCTCCACGCGGCACTTCAACGAGGTCGTCGACGCCTGGCCGATCGGCATCGGCGCGCCCTGTGTGGGCTGCACGGAGAAGCACGTCGCCTTCCGCAAGCCGATGTTCGAGCTCGCGGCGATCGACCGCGCAGTGCCGCCCACGACGTATCCGCCGGTGAACGCGCCGCAAGGGTCGATCGATCCGCGCGCGACGGGTGCCGTCGGTCTGGTCGCGGGGGCGGTCGCCGGCGCGACGTACATCGCGTCGCGACGGCTGCCCATGGCCGGAGCCTCGGAACGTTCGCAACGCACTTGGTCGCAGCGGCCGCCGCCCCCTGGGCCCGCGCCGAAGGGCGACGAGGAGCAGAAACCGTGAGCGCGGTCACGCGTCGCGAGCTTCTGCGAAGCATCGGCACCGGCGCGCCGCTCGCGATCCCTTTCATCGCAGCCGACGCCCGCGCTAGCGAGGAGACGGTGAGCCCCGCGCCCGACGCGGTCGCGATGCTCTACGACACGACTCTGTGCATCGGTTGCAAGGCGTGCGTCGTGGCCTGCGCGGAGACGAACGGGCTCAAGCCGGACACCGTGCTCTCCGGCGGTCTTTGGCAGATGCCGCTCGACCTGAATCCCCACACGAAGAACATCATCAAGCTCTGCGAGGGAGGCAACGGCGAGACGTCCTTCGTCAAGAGACAGTGCATGCACTGCCTCGATCCCGCGTGCGTCGCGGGGTGTCCCTTCGGAGCGCTGCAGAAGGGCAACCGCGGCGTCGTGACCTGGAATCCCTCGGCGTGCATCGGGTGCCGGTACTGCGAGGTGTCGTGTCCCTTCGAGGTGCCGAAGTTCGAGTGGGACGCCTTCAACCCGAAGGTCGTCAAGTGCGAGTTCTGTCACGAGCAAAGGCTCGACAAGGGCCAGGAACCCGCCTGCACGGACGTGTGTCCGACCGACGCTGTCATCTTCGGCTCGCGTGTGGATCTCTTGCGCGACGCTCATGCTCGGCTGCAGAAGAGGCCCGGCGACTACGCCGAGAAGCGGGTCTACGGTGAATTCGACGCGGGTGGCACACAGGTCCTCTACCTGTCTCATCTGCCGTTCGCGAACATCGGGCTACCGGCTCTCTCCCCGGATCAGAGGCCCGGGCGGGAGATGCGGTTCCAGGTGTTGCTCTACAAGTGGCTCCTCCTGCCGTTCGCTATCTATGCGCTGCTCATGAGAGTGATCCGCCGGCGCTGGCGCGAGCACGACGCCGAGGTGACGGAGCTGGAGAAGCAGCACGGCCTGAAGGAGCAGCTGTGAGCGCGAGCGAGCACCCGCACTCCGCGACCAATCTGTGGCAGCGCGGGGTGCCGGTCGACACGCCGATGATCACTCGCTCGACGCTGGCGCTCTTCGGGCTGGGCGCCATCGGGCTCACGCTTTCGGGCATGCGCCTCGGCGCGGCGCTCCGACCGTTCAGCGGGATGAACGACGTCTACGCCTGGGGCGTGTGGAAGACGTTCAACGTCATGACGCTCACGGCGCTGGGTTCGGGGGGGCTCGCCGTCGGGTTCGCGGCGTGGGTCCTCGACCGGAAGAACCTCCACGTGGTGATGCGGACGGCGCTCGTCACGAGCTTCCTCTTCTACGCGACGGGCCTCACCGCGCTCACCATCGACGTGGGGCGGCCGTGGAACTTCTGGAACCTCCTGGTCCCTTCGCACTGGAACGTGCATTCGGCGCTCTTCGAGGTCGCGCTCGCGATGCCGATCTACTGCGCGCTCTTCCTGGCCTTCGAGAACTCGCCCGCCGTCGTGGAGCACTTCTGGTATCGCGGCTCGCCCCGCGCGCGTCGCGTGATCCGCACGTGGCAGCCGCGGATGCGGCGCATCTATCCGTACATGCTCGGCGGCGCATACCTCTTCCCGCTCGGGCACCAGTCGTCGCTCGGTGCGCTGCTCCTGCTCGCCGGGAACAAGCTCGATCCGCTGTGGCAGACGCCAATTCTTCCTCTTCTCTATCTGCTGCAGGCGTTCGCCTGCGGCTTCGCGTTCGTCATGTTCATCCTGATGGCGTCCTGCATCACCTGGCGCAGGCCGCTCGACATGGAAGTCATCAGCGAGCTCGGGAGCTTGCTGTCGTGGACGAGCTTCGTGTGGCTCGCGGTCCGGTTCCTCGATCTGCTCGCACGCGGACGGCTCGCGAACGTCGTCCGCTTCGACACGATAGGCCTGCTGTTCTGGCTCGAGAACGTGCTGGTGGCCGTGCCGGCAATCGTCCTGCGGAGCTCCGCCTTACGCAGCTCGCCGCGCGTCGCCTTCAAGATGGCGGTCGCGGCGTGCGTGGGCGGGATGCTCTACCGGTTCACGCCGACCACTCTGACGTTCAACGCGGGTCGCACGTCGATCTACTTCCCGAGCCTCGCCGAGCTCTTCATCAGCATGGGCTTCATCAGCCTGGCGCTCGGAGCCTTCAGCCTCACCGTGAAGACCCTCGCGATCCTGCCGGGCCCCCTTTCCAGCTGGTTTTCCTCTATCGAGCACCTACGCCGGGAGACGCCTGGCATTGCGAGAGACCCCCATGGCAACCCGATTGACGATTGACCCCATCACGCGCATCGAGGGCCACCTCCGCGTGGACGTGCAGATCGACGGCGGCCACGTGAACGACGCCTGGGCGAGCTGCACCATGTGGCGCGGGCTCGAGAACGTGCTCCAGAAGCGGGACGCGCGCGAGGCGTGGCTGTTCGCCCAGCGGTTCTGCGGCGTGTGCACGACCGTGCACGCCATGGCGTCGGTGCGCGCCATGGAGGACGCGCTGTCGCTCGAGATCCCCATGAACGCGCAGGCGATCCGCAACGTCATCCTCATCGCGCACGCGCTTCACGATCACATCGTTCACTTCTACCAGCTGTCGGCCCTCGACTGGGTCGACGTGACCACCATCCCGCGCGCGGACGCCAGGAAGGCAGCTGACTTCGCTGCGTCGCTCTCGCCGTGGTCGATGAACTCGGTCGGCGAGATGCAGCGCGTGAAGGACCGCGTGACAGGGCTCGTCTCGAGCGGGCAGTACGGGATCTTCGCCCACGGCTACTGGGGTCACGCGGCGATGCGCCTCTCGCCAGAGGTGAACCTGGCCCTGATGGCGCACTACTTTCACGCCCTCGAGTTCCAGCGAAAATCGAACCAGGTGGTCGCGATGCTGGGCGGCAAGACTCCGCACATCCAGAACCTGGCAGTGGGCGGCGTCATGAATGCCATCGACCCGGACGGGCCCAGCGTGATGAACGTCGATCGACTGTGGCAGATGAAGTCGCTCCTCGACGAGGTGAAGACGTTCACGCACGAGGTGTACCTGCCGGACGCCTGTGCGCTCGCTCGGTCGTATCCGGAGGCGTTCGAATACGGGCGCGGCATCGACGGATATTTCTCCGTTCCGGACCTTCCGACCGACGAGAAGGCTTCCGAGCATGATCTGCCGGGCGGCGTGATACAGGCCGGCGATCTCGCGAGCGTGCGCCCGCTCGAAGGGCCACGGGACGAATCCTTTCGCGCAAACGTCACGGAGGACGTGCGGCGCGCCTGGTACAAGGGGAGCGCGCCGGAGCGTCCCTTTCAGGGCCGCACCGAGCCGGACAAGACCGCGGTCGACCTGGACAGCAAGTACTCGTGGGTGAAGGCTCCCCGCCTGGGCGGCAAACCCATGCAGGTGGGCCCGCTGGCGAACGTCCTCGTCGGCTGGGCAAAGGGCCACGCGCTCACCAGGCAGTGGGCGACGGACGCCTTCGCGCGCATCGCGCCCGGAACGAAGCCGGAGGCGTTCATCGGGCGGATGCACTCCACCATGGGCCGCTACGTGGCGCGGGCGATCCGCTGTGCGATGCTCGCGGATCTCGCGGTCAAGCACTGGAAGCTGCTATCGGACCGCGTGATGTCGGGCGACGTCGAGACGTACCGCACGCCGTCCTTTCCGGCGCACGCCGTGGAAGGCCTCGGCCTCCACGAGGCACCGCGCGGTTCACTCTCCCACTGGGTCGTGATCGAGGGCGGCATCGTGAAGAACTACCAGGCCGTCGTGCCGACCACGTGGAACGCGAGCCCGCGCGACGAGCATGGCGTCCGGGGCCCCTACGAAGCATCGCTCATCGGCACGCCCATCGCCGATCCCGCGCGGCCGCTCGAGGTGCTGCGCACTGTGCACTCGTTCGATCCTTGCATGGCGTGTGCGTGTCACGCCTTCGACGCCAGGCGCCGCCCTCTCGCAGAGATCAGGGTGTTTTGAGCGAAGCGCGGATCGCCGTGATCGGCCTCGGCCACGCCTTGCTCGGGGATGACGCCGTCGGCGTCGCCGTCGTCGCGGCGCTCGAGCGGTCCTACGTCATTCCGGATTCCGTCGCGCTCGTCGACGCCGGCTCCTCGGGGCTCGACCTCGGGAGCTATCTGCTCGACCGCGAGCAGGTCATCTTCGTCGATGCGCTGGTGGATTCCGCCCCACCGGGTACGGTCCGGACCGTCGGCCACGACGAGCTGCTCGAGGCTCGCTCCACCGGACCGCGTCTCGCCCCTCACGAACCCGCGATCTGCGACGCTCTCGCGCTGGTGAATATGGCCGGCCGGGGGCCGAGCGAGGCACTGCTCGTAGGAATCGTCCCGGGTAACACGGAGGTGGGCGTCGAGCTCTCGCCTCGAGTATCGGAGGCCGTTCCGCGCGCGCTCGACGAGATCGTGCGACACTTGCTTCGCTTCGGGGTCGACCTTGCCCCGGCCCCGTGACGGAGCAAAAAGGCGATCATGCACGAGCTCTCACTCATCCAGGCCCTCTTCGACGAGGTCGAGCGCGTAGTGGCGCCCCACGAGGGCGCTACCATCCGCGCCATCCACGTGCGCGTGGGGGAGCTTGCAGGAGTGGAGACGGAGCTCTTCCGGAGCGCGTACGACGTCTGCCGCGTCGCGGGGCCTCTCGCCGCTGCCGAGCTCTCCTTGACCGTGGAACCAGCAGTGTGGCGCTGCTCGTCGTGCGAGAGCGAAATCGCGCGCGGCAGCGTCCTCGCGTGCGACCGATGCGGCGGTACGCCGCACCTGGCTCAGGGTGGCGACATCTTCTTGGACAGGGTCGAGGCGGAGGTACAGCATGTGTGACGTGTGCGGCTGCGGGGATACGGAGCACGTGAGCCTCGAGGTGCACCAGAGCCTGCTCTCGGACAACGACGCCCGAGCCGCGCATTTGCGCGCTCATTTTCGCGAGGACGGCGTGACGGCCATCAATCTGATGGGTTCTCCCGGTGCCGGGAAGACGGCCCTGCTCGAGGCGACGGCGCGTGCGCTCGGAGCGCGACGTCGCCTCGTCGCGGTCAGCGGGGACCTCGCCACCACGAACGACGGCGAGCGGCTCGCGCGAGCCGGCATCCCGGCGGAGACGATCACGACGGGCAGCGCCTGCCACCTGGAGGCGAAGATGATCGAGCACGTGCTGCACGGCGAGAGCCTCGGTCCGAGCATCGCCGCGAGCGACTTCTTCTTCATCGAGAACGTCGGCAACCTCGTCTGCCCCGCCATCTACGATCTGGGCCAGACCGCGAACGTCGTGGCGCTGTCCATCACCGAAGGCGTGGACAAGCCGCTCAAGTACCCGGTGATGTTCCGTCACGCCGATCTGGTCGTCGTCACGAAGATGGATCTCTTGCCGCACCTTCCCGGCGTCTCGCTGGACGCACTTCGCGACGCCCTCTCCCGCGTCATGCCCGCCCCGCAGGCAATATACCTGTCCACGGTCGACGAGCAGGGGATGGCGGCCTGGGTGTCCTGGCTGCTTTCCCTGCGCGAGAAGAGCCTCAGATCGAGGCCGTCCGAGCACCGGCACGTGCACCCGAGGCCCTGAGTCAGAACTGAAAATACACGAACGGCACCGCGTCGGCGCTCTCGAAGCGACGGAGCAAGATGGCCGTCGCGAACAGAGCGAGCCCCTGCGCCGCCGCAGGAAGCCGGACGAAGCCGTCGCGGAGGAAGAAGTACCAGCGGCCCGGCACGTAGTGGCTCGCGAGCCCGACGGCGAGCACCGCGACGAGCAGGGGCGGCAAGTTGGGGTGGAACGTCGTGAACGTCGCGAGCTGGGAGAGCATGCGCGACGCGCCGGTGAACGAATCGGCGCGGAAGAAGATCCACGCGAAGCACACGAAGTGGAACGTGATCAACGTCGCGAGCACGCGAACGGCCCTCGACGGCTCGCCGAGCTCGCCGCGCCGCTCTCGCGCGCGCTCGCGGGCCCGCCCCACCGCGAGCGCCGCGCCGTGCAGACCGCCCCAGGCAACGAAGGTCCAGTTCGCGCCGTGCCACAGGCCGCCGAGCAGCATCGTGAGCATCAGGTTCACGCTGGTGCGCCCGGGGCCCTTCCGGCTTCCGCCGAGCGGGATGTAGAGATAATCGCGCAGCCAGGTCGACAGCGAGATGTGCCAGCGGCGCCAGAATTCCTGGATGCTCGCGGACTTGTAAGGGCTGTCGAAGTTCTTCGGAAACCGCACGCCGAGGAGCGCCGCCGAGCCGATCGCGATGTCCGTGTATCCCGAGAAATCGCAGTAGATCTGGACGGCGTAGCCCAGCACGGCCGCGTAGCACTCGAGCGCGGAGAACTGCGAGGGCGCGTCGAAAACGCGATCCACGAGATTTACCGAGAGATAGTCGCTGATGGCGATCTTCTTCACCAGGCCGACCGCGACGAGGAACAGCGCCTGGCTCGCGGCGACGGTGTCGAAGCGCGGCGCGCGCGCGAGCTGGGGCAGCAGATCCCGTGGGCGGACGATGGGGCCCGCGACGAGGTGCGGAAAGAACGCCACGAACGTCAGGTATTCGAGGTAGCTCGGGTGCGGCTCGATGTCCCTGCGGTAGACGTCGATGACGTAGCTCATCGACTCGAACGTGAAAAAGCTGATCCCCACTGGCAGCGCGATCTGCAGCGCGAGCTCGGGCGGGTGATAGCCGAGAGACGAGAGCACCGCGCGCGCCGTGTCGACGCCGAACCGCAGGTACTTGAAGACACCGAGCAGCCCGAGGTTCAGTGCGACCGTCACGGCGAGGAGAGCCTTTCGCTTCCGCGGGTCCGTGGCGTCGCCGATCGCGCGGCCGAGCAGGAAGTCGACCGACGACGAGGCGAAGATGAGCGGCAAAAGACGCACGCTGAAGCGCGCGTAGAACGCGTAGCTCGCCACGAGCAGGAACAGCACACGGAGCTTGCCCGCGCGCGCGAGCAGCCAGGACACCACGAAGACGGCGGCGAAGAACTCGGCGTAGAGGAGGGTGTTGAAGAGCACGCGTGGGGGCTCGTCGGGGCAGCTTCCCGCACTATGCTATGGGAAGAGCGTCATGTTGAAGCGAACACTCGCCGCCCTGCTCGAGGGCGCCGTCCCGGGCGCGGCCGTTGCGTTCGGCCTGTCGAAGCTCGGCGTGGACGGCGCGGGTGCGATGTATGCCGCAGCCGCGCTGGTCGGCGTCCTCACCGGGCTCGTCGCCGGGCGGCCCATCTGGGCGAAAGCCGCGAAGATCGAGGGGCTCCTGAAGGCCGTCGCGGGGGCGTTCATCTCGGTGGTCGTCCTCTACGCTCTGCGTAAATGGCTTCCCGGGTTTCGCGTCGACCTCGCGGAGCTCGGCACGGGCCCCGTCGGCACCGTGCCGTGGGTCGCCCTGCCGGGCATCGGCGTCGCGCTCGCCACGGTGCTCGAGGTGGACGACGCGTTCGGCGCAGAGCCGACTGCGCCCGTTCGCCGCCGCGTCTCGCCAGAGGGAGGCAAGCCGGAAAGCCGTCTCGAATCGTCCGACGACTCCGAGGAGAGCGATGTCGCGCACGCACGGCGCAAGGGTTGAAGGGGCCACCACGCTGCGGCTCGCCTGAGCCGTCGCGCAAACGTTCGTCATGCCGCTCGGTCGTGTCGTGCTATGGGTGGCGAGCATCGGCGCGATCGCGCTGTGCGTGCGCTCCTTCGTGCTCGGGCCGGTTCCGCCGCTCGTCGCGTGGGTGGCGTTCGCCGGCTACGTCGCCATCGCCGTGACGGGCGTGCTCGTCCCGCAGCTCGAGATGTTCGGCGAGGTGATCTCCCGCGGAGATCCCGGCACGCGCGCCGTCGCGCTCACCTTCGACGACGGGCCGAGCCCCCTCACGACGCCGCGCGTCCTCGAGGCGCTGGCAGCGGCGAGCGCGAAGGCGACGTTCTTCGTCCTCGGCGCGAAGGCCGCGGCGCATCCGGACGTGCTGCGCGCCATCGTCGCCGCGGGTCACGCCGTCGGCGTCCACGGCTACGATCATCAGCGGCTCTACGCGCTCCTCACGCCGAGCGCCGTCGCCGCGGACATCGAGCGCGCGAGCGCCGTGATCGAGCGTGAAGCGGGGCTGCGCCCGAGGTGGTTCCGTCCGCCCGTGGGGCAGGTGAGCCCGCGCACCGCCGCGGGTGCGCGCCGCGCGGGCTTGTCCATCGTGGCGTGGTCGGTACGCGGGCTGGACGGTCTCCGGCGCCGGACGCCGGAGCAGGTCGTCGCGCGCATCACGCGGGGCCTCGCGCCGGGCGCCATCGTGCTCATGCACGACGCAGCCGAGCACGAGGACTTCGAGCCGGCGTCGATCGCGGCGCTGCCCCGGGTGCTCGCGGCCCTCGTCGAGAAGGGTCTCGCGACGGTGACGCTGGACGAGCTCATCGACGGCGGCTCCGCCGAGGACGCCACTGCTCAGTCGTGATCGGCGCTGGGCGTCCCCCATCGCGGGTCGTCTTCCAGGAGCCAGTCGAGCTCCGGCGTCGCAAGCTCCGCGATCCGCACGACGTGGCCCTCCCCGACGTGCGAGACGACATGTGCGGTCACGCCGACGTTCTCCAGATAGGCAGCCGAACGCCTTGCAGCATCCTTGCAGCGCTGTCGTCCGCAGATGAAGAGCACTCGTTCGCCGCCCGACTTCCTGAACGTGGACGCGCGCTCCAGCGACCAGTCATCGAAGCCGCCCTCTGCGAGGACGAGCCGCGGGCACTCCGCGCCGTACGGTGGGATCATGAGCGCCCCCATCGTCGCTCCCTGGGAATACCCGCTGTAGACGGCGCGACGCGCATCGACGAGCGCGGGATACTTTTCAGCGAGCGCGCGGATCGACGCGAGCGTGATCTTCTCGAGCGCGTGATGGTCCGGATAGTAGCGGCCCTCCTCGTGTGCGCGCATCCGCGGCCCCGCCGGGCACAGCACGACGCCGCGATCGCCGAGGATGCCGCGCCAGAGCTCGCACATCTGCGCCGGTGAATCGCCCGCGCCGTGCGTCGAGACGAGCAGGGGTTGCGGCAGCGGCGCCGATGGTGGGAAGGACACGACGGCTCGGTCGAAGCCGGGGACATCGAGCTCCGCGAAGGGAGGCGGCCGAGGACGAGCGTCGCTTGCTTCCGGTGTCTCGATTTGTGGGGGCGCCGTGCGCGTCGCAGTCGGCGCGGAGGGGGCGATGACGTCTCCCGGTGGAAAGCCGTCGAATCGCTTCCCGCCGGGCGCGGCATCGCCCCGCGCATGGGCTCCGCAGCCGACGAACGACGCGCACAGAACACCGAGCGCGACGCACCTACGCTTCGCCATCAGCGTGCGTGCGCTCGCCCGGCGTCCCGCTCTTCGACGGGGGAGCGGTGCGCAGGAGCACGACGAAGCGCGCGCCGGGCGAGTGCGTCGCATCGAGCGCAATGCTACCCCCGGACGCTTCGACGAGACCACGGCAGACCGCGAGCCCGAGCCCGGTGCCCTTTCCCACGTCCTTCGTCGTCACGAACGGCTCGAAGAGACGGGGACGCACATCGGGGCGGACGCCTGGCCCGTCGTCTTCCACGGTGACCTTGACGAAGTCGCCGTCGGCTTCGGCTCGCACGACGACATGACCGCCCGGCCCGCAGGCGTCGGTCGCGTTCAAGAGCAGGTTCAGCAGCACCTGGACGAGGTGCTCGCGCGACAGCAGGACGACCGGAAGATCCGGTTTCAGGTCGACGGTCAGCGCCACTTCTCGGAGCGACTTCTGCGGCGTCACCAGCGCCACGGTGTCGTGGACGGCGGTCTCCACATTCGTGGGCTCTGTCGGCAACGACACGCTCTTCGTCGTCGGTCGCGCGAAGTCCAGCAAATCGCGCACGATCGCGTTGATGCGGTCGGTCTCCTTGCGCATGCGCACCAGAAAATCGCGCACCTCGGTCTCCTCGAGCCCGCCCTCGAGGATGAGATCCTGCATCCCCATGATCGCCGCGATGGGGTTTCCGATCTCGTGGGCGATGCCGGCCGCGAGCCGGCCCACCGACGCGAGCTGCTCGGATCTCACCAGACGATCCTGCGCTTCGCGGAGGCTCTCCGTCGTCCGCTCCACTTCTTCCACCTTGCTGCGCAGCGCTTGCTCCTCGCTGATGAGCCGGTCCGTCATGGCGCGCAGGCTCTCGCCGAGCTCCACGAGCTCGCGCGCGCCTCCTCGCGGGACGTCGAGGCGCCGGGCGCCGCCCGCGACGCGCTCCGCGGCGCGCGACAGCTCGACCATCGGAGTCACGATGAAGCGCGTCAACGCGAAGTACGACAGCACGAGCAGCGCGAGCGCGACGAGCCCCATGTAGAGCGCAGAGAGCCGCACGAGCGGCTCCACGCGGGTCGATTCCTCGTCGGTGCGCAGGACGGCGACGACTGCGCCGCGCGCGTCAGGGACGACGATGGCGAGCACGCGGCCGTGCGGCGTCGCGTAGTGGCGGATCGCCTCCCTCGTTGCGTCCACCGCTCCGAGGGGCGCGAGGGCGCTCGCGTCGCCCACCACCGTCTGTCTGCGACCCTCCGAGTCGAGGAGCGCTATCACCGCCACCCCGGTCACGCCGACGTGAGCGCCCAGCAGCGGTTCGAGGTCCTCGTCGGATCTCCGTGCGCGCGCTTCCGAGACCTGCCCGGCGATGGCGCGCCCGAGGGCCCGCGCCGACGTCTCGCGCACCTCGCGCAGCGTGAAGCGCGTGTAGGTCGAGACGGCGAAGAACAGCGGCAAGAACGCCGTCACGAGCAGTGCGCCCAGCAGGAGCAGGATCTGGAGACGCAGCCCGGGTCGCACTCCCATGACGTGTCCCACATCGGCGTCATTCCGGAAAGTGGGCCGCCCGGATTGCCGTCTGTTACGGCCCCCTACGGATGGACCCGCTCGTGCGCGCCGCGCTGACGCTGCAGCAGCTCGCGCTCCGGAGCATGGGTACGGCCGCGGCGCTCGCCGCCGGCGCGTACCTGGCGTACTTCGCGTCGGGGCCTTTGCCGCTCGTCTGGTCGACGGTCGCGTTCTCTCTCTTCTTCATCTCCTTATCGATACGCGCCCGCCGGCGACTCGGACGCGTGGCGCCGCGCGATACCGTCCGTCTCGACGTCGAGCTCTTCACGCACCTCACGGTGTTCGTCTATCTGCTCGTCTCGTGCGCGCCCGGGGGCTTCGGCGGCGCGTACTACCCGCTCGTCTACTCGCTCATGATGCTGACGGCGGCCTTCGCGCGGCCGCCTGCCGCGGTCGCGACGGTGCTCTTCGCGGTGGCGCTCGAGTGGGCGGTGGACGAGGCGCGGCTGGGGCGGCCGGGGCCGGATCTCCTGCCGCACGCGGCCCTCATCGTGTCGTTCGCCGCGCTGAACCTGGTCGTCTTCCGCGCGGAGATCGCGCGGGTGCGTCGCCTCTCCCGCGCGCGCGTCGACGGCGAGCTCCGCCGCATGCGCGACGACGCCCGCTCCTACCGTCTCATCGGTGCGCCGACGTCCGCAGTCGAGCCCGTCTCGAGCCCGATGGCGGCTCCGCCGAAGGGCGATCCGGAGCGGATGCTCAGGTCGAGCGTCGACCAGATCCACGGCTCCGTGCACGTCACGCTGCGCCTGCTGCGCCGCGCCCTCGGTCTGCGCACGGCGGCCATCCTGTGGGCGGGCGAGGGGGGAACGACGCTCAGCGTGCGCGAGATCGCGACCGACGACCTGGAGATCGAGCGAGGGCCGTTCTCGACCGCCGAGGGGCTCTTCGCGGCCGCGCTGCGCACCGGCGAGGCCGTCTCGCTCACCGACGGCCGGGCGCGCAAGGTCCTTCCCTTCTACAAGACGCTCCCCGCGGTGGAGTCGGTGTGTGCCGTCCCCATCCGCGAGCACGGGACGTCGCGCGGGCTCCTCATCGCCGATCGCGAGAAGGCCGAGCCATTCACGAAGGAGGACGTCGCGCTGCTCTCGGGCGTCACGGAGTTCGTCCTGCGTACCATCGAGAACGAGCGCGTCTTCGTGCAGCTCGAGCGCGCCAAGGTAGAGCAGGGGAAGCTCTATCGCGCCGTCGACCAGCTCGCTCTCGCGACGACGGAGGCCGAGGTGATCGAGGCCGGCGTCAGCAGCGCGCGGGAGTTCGCGGCCTTCGACTTCGCCGTCGTCACGCTGTTTCATCGCGACGGACAGCAGGGCACGCACGAGATCTGCGCTGCGGCCGGCGAGGGCGCGGCCGAGCTCGTGGGCCAGAGCTTCCGGCACAACGGCGGCCTCGTCGCGATGGTCATCGCCAACAAGCATCCACTCCCCTATCGCGGCGACTACGACCCGGAGCGTCAGGTCGTCTTCACGCGGCGTATCCGTCCGCCGGAGATGCCCTCGCTGGTCGTGCTTCCCCTCCTCGTGCACGACAGCGCCCTCGGTACGCTGGTCCTCGGCTCGAGCCACAAGGGCGCGTTCGGCGACTCCGTGCGCACCACCCTGGAAGTGCTGGCGCGCCATGTCGCCGTGTCGCTCGCGAACGCCCGCATGGTCAAGCGCCTCGAGGATCTCGCGACCACCGATGGACTCACGAACCTCTACAACAAGCGCACGCTCATCGAGGTGGCGAAGCAGAAGCTGAAGTCGGCGGAACGCTTCGAGAAGCCGCTCAGCGTGCTCGTCTGCGACCTGGATCATTTCAAGAAGATCAACGACTCGCACGGCCACGACGTCGGAGACGTCGTCATCAAGGGTTTCGCGGAGATCCTGCGTCGTACCAAGCGCACCACCGACGCGGTGGGTCGCTTCGGCGGCGAGGAGTTCGTGGTCGTCTGCGAGGAGACCGACGCCGCGGGCGCAGAGCTCCTTGCCGAGCGGATCCGCGAGCAGATGGAGGCGACGACGTTTCACGCCAGGGAGCAACCCATCCGCGTCACGTGCTCCATCGGCATCGCGACGTTCCCGCGCGCCGGCACCGACTGGGAAACCGTGTTCAAGTCCACCGACGAGGCTCTCTACGCGTCCAAGCACGCGGGCCGCAACCGCGTGACCCAGTGGAACCCGAAGCTGCGCGGCGTCGTCGCCGCTTAGGACGAAAGCGTCATCCGATCAGCCTGAACGACATGCTGGCGGCGCGTGCGGCGGCGCCGTCGGCGTCCTCTCGGTCGCCGATGACCAGGCAGCGTGACGGATCGACGGAGAGCGCCTTCGCCGCGAGCAGATAGCCCTCCGGGTCCGGCTTCAGGCGGCGCGGTCCGTTCGCTTCGCCGCTCGCGACCACGACGTCGAAGAACGACGTGAGGCCGAGGGCGTCGAGCTTCTTCGTGGCGGGGTAATCGCTGACGAGCGCCGTCTTGCCGCCGCCGTTCCGGTGTTCCTCAATCTCGGCGAGCAGCGTGCGACGGCGGAACATGCGGATCCAGCGCCCGGGCCGGACATGCATCCATTCCGTGACGACTCCCGCGACGGCCTCGAGGTCGTGCTCGAGTGCCTCCGCGGTTCGCTCGAGCTGAGTCCGGTACGGATCCATGGCGTCGGGCGGGTTCTCGCGCAAGAGCTCGTGCTGCTTCCTGAACTGCCGCAGCGTGGTGACCGCGTGGCGCCCGAACGTGACGAGCTCCGCCGCCATTGCTAGGCGGACGGGGAGCTGAAAATACAGTGTTCCGTCGAGATCGACGAGCCAGGCGTCGTGAACCCGCATCCTGTCCAGCCGTCTACCACGACCGCGGGAATGGAGCTCCCGTCGAGGCGTTTCCGGACCTAGGCTCATGCCCACGCAAAGGAGGCTCGACAGACATCATGAGCGCACCGCTGACGATCGACCGGACCGTCCTTCAGGGCGAAGTCGTCCGACTGGAGCCGTACCAGCCCAAGGATTTCGACGAGGTGGCGCGCGCAGCGCTCACGGCGCCGGAGATCTTCCGCTTCATCCCCTCGCGCATGCAGGACATGGGCGACCTGCGTGCGCGCTTCTCCATGGCGGAGCAGCTGATGGAGGGCGGCAAGGTAGTCTTCTTCCTGACCCGGCTCGCGAAGACAGGCGAGGTCGTCGGTAGCACGAGCTCCATGGTCACCGATGCCGCGCACCGCCGCATCGAGATCGGGTTCACCTGGCTGCTGCCCAGGGCACAGCGCACGGCGGCGAACACCGAGGCGAAGCTCCTCCAGCTGACGCAAGCCTTCGAAGCGTCGGGGGCGATCCGCGTCGAGTTCAAGACCGACGCTCGCAACACGCGCTCTCGCGACGCCATCCTCCGGATCGGCGCAAGGGAAGAGGGCACGCTGCGCTCGCACATGATCTGCTGGGACGGCCACCTGCGCGACTCGGTGTACTTCAGCATCATCGCGAGCGAATGGCCCGACGTGAAGTCGCGGCTCATGGCGAAGCTCGCTCGGAGGTGAGGGTGACCATGACGAACGTTCCAGGCCATATCGTGAACGTTCAAGGCCGCGAACGTTTCTGCCCTCGGGGAGCGAGCTGCGCCAGATAACCGCTCAGCATGTCGGCGACGGCTTCAGCCCAGCCGTCGACCTCGTTACGCGTGAGACGTCGCTCGGAGACCTGTTCACCAAGAGCCGTCGTGGTCGTGAAGATCAGATCGGCGGCGAAATCTCGCTGCCGAACGCTTGCCCGTGGAGCCGCGGCCGCCACGAAGGCGTTGACGATCCCCTGGCTGCGCTGCCGCCCCGCACGCGACTCGGGTGCGTCGCGATATACCGGCGCTGCGTCGTCCAGTGCAAGGCGCAGCGGCGCCTCGTCGCACTCCGAGTGGAAGAAGGCTCGAATGGCGTCGCGCAGCCGTTGCTCGGTCGAGCGCGCGGTATCGCCGAGGATCGCGTCGAGCGTCGCCCCGGTCGCCTCCCATTCGTCCGTCTGCAGTCGAAAGAGAATCGCCTGCTTGTTGGGGAAGTACTGGTAGAGAGAGCCGACGCTGACGCCGGCCTCCTTCGCGACACGGATGGTCGTGAACCGCTGAGCGCCCTCGCGCTCCAGAACACGAATCGCCGCTTGCAGGATGGTGGCGACGAGCTCCGTCGAGCGTGCCTGGATCGGCAATTTTCTCGGGGCGGTGGGGGGTGGGCGGCGTCTCGGCATCGGGCGTCTCCGAACGCGAATTGCGAATACGAATGATTATTCGTATTTTGTCCGCGACAGCAAGCGAAGGCGCGAAGGCACGCCACATCGAAAGAGAAGCTCAATGAACACCCTGGCCTCCCCCCCCGTCTCGGACCTCCTGACCCAGCTCTACGCCGACGCCGACGCGACCAGCGCCACGCTTCGTCGGATGTTCGGTCAGCTGACGCCCGAGGAGCGCGTCGCGCGCATGGCCGACCGAAACGCCGACTACCGCGGCTTTTACCATCTGGCGAAGGAGATCCACATGCCGGTGTCCCCCGCGACCGGCAAGCTTCTCTACATGCTCGCGCGCGCAACGCGGGCGCGGACCATCGTCGAGTATGGAACGTCCTTCGGCCTCTCGACGCTGCACCTCGCCGCGGCGCTGCGTGACAACGGCGGTGGTCTCCTGATCGGCACGGAGTTCGAGCCGACGAAGCTCGCGCACGCGCGCGGTAACCTCGCGCGCGCCGGCCTCGCCGACCTCGTCGAGATCCGTGAGGGAGACGCGCTCGAGACGCTGTCCCGCGACTTACCGGACTCCATCGACGTGGTCCTGCTCGATGGCCACAAGGCGCTCTATCCCGAGATCCTCGCCCTGGTCGCCCCGCGGCTGCGCCCGGGCGCGTGCCTCGTCGCGGACAACGCGGACGCGAGCCCCGACTACGTCATGCGCGTACGGGCCGCAGACGGCGGCTATCTCTCGGTGCCGTTCGCGGAGGACGTCGAGCTGTCGGTAAAGCTTTGATGCCGGTCGGAGGCCACGCCGCGCCGCTCGCTCATGACAGGGTCGAAGGCGCGATCGTCGTCAGCCGGCGAGCACGAGCCCGACCGGCAACGACTCTCCGAAGAACTCGACGCGCTCTCTGTCGTCGACGGCGACGTGCTCGCGCACGGCGTGGATCCACTCCGCGGGGGCACTCGTCGCTTCGAGTCGCTTCGCGACTTCGGCGCGCACGGGCTCGGAGACGTCGCGCGCGCGGTCGCCGGTGACGCGGGCCATCTGCGCGGCGGCGCGCGCCGCTGACGGCACCTCTTCCCAGCGCTCGCGGAGCAGGTGGTCGAGCCAGCGCTCCACCGTGAACGGAGCGACGACGTGGTGAGCGCTCGCGTACGTCGGGACCCGAGCGCCGACGCGGGATAGCGCCGTCCAGAGCCGCGGATCGCGCTCGCGAAAGGTGCGCTCAACGATCCACTTTCCGAGCTCCGCGCGCCGCGCCGCCGGCACTCGCTCGAGCGAGGCGGCGAGATCCAGCATCTCGGGCGCGCCCTGGGGGCGGACGTTCTTCGGGCGTTTCGGCCTGGGTTCGTCGGTGGAGAGGAACGGATCGAGCAAGTCGCGGAGCCTCGTCTGTGCAGGCTCGAGCAGTCCGCCAGCCACCCGCCGCCACGCGATCCAGAGCTGCGGCCAGGTGCGCGTCTCGTCGGGGAACACGACGAGCTCCGGGATCAGAGGGACGAGCTTGCCCACGCGGCGTTCGTCGAGGGGATGGCCGTAGCCGGGGCGGAGTCCGTAGCCGGCGAGCATCCAGAACGTGCGCTCGTGGTCGACCGAGCGCTTCCGCGACTTCGGCTCCGCGATCACGGTGTCGGCGAGCGTGCGCGAGACGTCGGTGGTCCACAGCGCTCGCTCGCCGAGCACCTTCTCGAGCTCGCGCAGCAAGTGGCGCGCCTCGCGTGGATCGACGTCGGCGCGGCCCTTGCCGAAGACTCGCTGGACGAGCGCGAGGGCTGCGTTCACCTTGGCGTCGTCGGGGCGCGCCGAGGGGCGACGGCTCGCGGGCCGCATCGACGGTGGCGCGGCGGAGGACGCGGGGGCCTTCGGACGGAGATCGAAGGCCAGGCGGAATCGCATCGGCGAACCGCCCCTCGCCCCATCGCTGCTCTCCACACAGGCGACGTCAACGGTGCCGATCGCGGTCAGCTCTCCTTCGAGGTGCACCGGGATCCGGCCACCGCTGGTGCCGCTGCTGGTGTCGAACGATGCGGTCATGGGAGGGAGCGCGTCGAAATCCGGTGTCAGCGCCACGACGTCGCCGGGCGCCTCCGCGCCGGAATCGGACGAGTACAGCTCGAACCGGACGGGCTGCCCGACGACCAGGGCGAGCCCCGGTACGCGCACGACGTGATGTTCCCCCTCGCTGGCGCCGCGCGGGACCACGCAGATCGCGCGCCGCTGGTCTCCTTCGCGCGCGAGCCCGATGAAGTAGCCTCTCGCCGAGCCACCGCCGATACGCGGCCCCCACCCGGAGAGCGCGAGCCCGAACGCCGCAGCGCCGCGCGCGACCGCCAGGTCCGGATCCTCCGCCACGAGCTCCGCCGGGCGATGGCCGTCGGGGGAGAGCGTGTCGAGGAAGCGACGCCTGACGAGAGGCGCGCGAAAGACGCCGCCGTTCAGCAGCACTGCGTCGGGCTGTGTGCCGTCCGGCAGGTGCCGCCGGACGAAGGCGGCGACGTGACGCGTGATCGCGGGGTCGCGCTCGTAGGGGAGCCCGAAGCCGACGAGCGCCGAGCGCGCGGCGGGCGGCGCTTCACCCTTCTCCACCGTCGGAAAGAAGCCTTCGACGACGATGCGCTCCGCCTCTTCCCGCGTGAGCCTGGCCGTGTGCACGGCCCCGACGAGCGCCGAGCCGCGGGCGAGCACACGGATCGTCTGTTCGTCGGGCGGCGCGTCACCGAGGAGACGTTCCTTCGCCGCCCGGCATGCGAGCTGAAGCTCCGCGAAGAGCGACGGCGGCAGGCGCGACTCCTCCGGCATTCCCTGCTCGACCGCGTGCGCGAGCGCCAGATCCATGTTGTCACCGCCGAGCAGGAGGTGGCGGCCGACGGCGACTCGCTCCAGTCGAACGCCGTCTGCGCCGTTCTCGGGGGGCCGCACCCGCACCAGTGTGAGATCCGTCGTGCCGCCGCCGACGTCCGCGACGAGCACGAAGGCCTGCTCCGAGTCCTCCGGAATGAGTGCGAGCAACGCGGAGTCGCCCTGGGCCGCGAGGTATCCGTAGAACGCCGCGAGCGGCTCTTCCAGGAGCCGCACCCGGAGCCCCGCTTCCGTCGCGGCACGCACGGTGAGCTCGCGCGCCACCTCGTCGAAGGACGCCGGCACGGTGAGCACGAGGACCTGCTCGGCGAGCGGCTCTCGCGGGTGCTCGGCGTCGTAGGCGGCGCGGACGTGCTGGAGGATCCTCCGGCTCGCTTCAACCGGAGAGAGCTTCGGGGTGTCGCTCTCGCTCTCCCCCCACGGCAGCGTCTTCGCGAGACGATCCACGCCAGGGTGGCAGAGCCAGCTCTTCGGCGATGTGACGGCGCGCGAGGACAGCCGCTGACCGCGGACGCGCGCGTGCTCGCCGATGATCCACGGCGCGTCGCCCCACAAGTCCACGACGCCTTCTTCCGGTAGCGGCGCGAAGAGGACCGACGGCAGCAGTGGCTGCTCGCCGATGGCGCCGTCACCGATCAGCTGTGCGAGAGCAACGATCTCGGCGCGGCCGCCCGCGCTTCGCAGGGCGCGCGCGACGACCGTGTGTGTCGTTCCCAGGTCGATACCGACGACGTGCTCGGGCGTCTGCAAGCCGCCGCATCATGCAGCGGTCGTGGCGGCGCGCAACCGGTTGCGCGCCGCCGCAAGCCTAGCCACGGGAAGCGAAACGAACCCGAGGGCTCGGTGTCGCCGCACGCGCCCGGAGCGGGAGCGACGACACCGAGCCTCGAAAGTGACCCAGCTCGCGTAAGAGGTGCCAAAGCCAAGAAAGCCCGAGACGCTTGTCTGGAGTAAGCACGCCGCGTACCAAAAAGCCCCCACCCCGCCCGACTCGTCGAAAAGTCGAGCGCCAGCGCCCACATCGATGCGCGTCGTGCAGGTGGCGCACCCTCGACTCGTCGCCCGCTTCCGTGGCGCACCCTGATCCGTTTGTCGCACGTGAGGCAGCTCGCCCTCGTGCGCATGGAACGATCACCTGGATGTCTTCGAGCCAGAGAATCTAGGCCATAGGAACGGGCGAGACCGGGCATCGGTTGTTAGCAGATCGCCATCGACGCCCACGTCGTCCCCGAGGCATCAAAATCCGAAACTACGCGAGCGGAGCGAGCGCGCCG
>CAYUAW010000080.1:17581-23112 GCA_964442485.1 uncultured Polyangiaceae bacterium | reverse complement strand
GCGAACTGCTCCCCCCGCCGCCTTCGGCGCGCTCGCTTCGCTCGCGTTGTTCCGCGTCTTTGATGCTTCGGGGACGACGTCGGCGTCGATGCGCGTCGTCGCGAGCAGGCGGCTCGTAACAAATCGAAATATGCGCGCAACGAGCGCGCCGGGCCGGAGGGTCAGCCTGAGGGCGTGGACGGAAAGGAGACCGGCGCGTGCCTGCGATGTCATTCTCTTCGACGATGAATTCGTCTGGCGACTCCGGCGGGGACGAGAGGCTCACCGTGCTCTACGTCGAGGACGACGAGCGCCTGGCCCGGCTGACGTCGCAGTACCTGAGGTCGCACGGCGTCGAGGTGACGGTCGTTCCGCGGGGCGATCTTGCCGTCGCCGAGACGCTGCGGGTGCGCCCCGACGTCGTTCTCCTCGACCTGATGCTGCCCGGTGAAGACGGCCTCGAGGTGTGCCGCAAGCTCCGGCAGCGCGCCGACGTCCCGGTCATCATGGTCACCGCCCGGACCGAGGAGGCCGACCGCGTGATGGGGCTCGAGGGCGGCGCCGACGACTACGTCAGCAAGCCGTTCTCCTCGCGCGAGCTGCTCGCCCGCGGTCGCGCGCAAGCTCGTCGTGCACGAGGCAAGGTCGGGCCGGACTCGCCCCGCATCGAGGTCGGGGATCTCGTGGTGGATTCGGTCACGATGACGGCGACGTTGAAGGGTCGGCGTCTCGAGCTGACGTCCTACGAGTTCGCGCTGCTCCGCGCGCTCGCCGAGCGGCCCGGGCGCGTCCTCGGTCGCGAGCAGCTGCTCGAGCTGATGCACGGCTCCGCCGAGGACGCCTTCGACCGCTCCATCGACGTGCACGTCTCGCGCCTGCGCCACAAGCTCGAAGAGGATCCGCGGAGCCCGCGGCTGCTGAAGACGATCCGCGGCGTGGGCTACGTGCTCACTCCCGACGATCGATGAAGACCCTGCGGAGCAGCCTCGGCGTTCGCCTCTACGTCGTGGGCGTCGTCCAGCTTGTCCTGGTGGCGTGCGCCGCCTGGCTCATCGGGTACGTCGTCTCCCGGTTGCCCGAGCGCGCGGACCCTCGCGCCGTCGCCGTGCGGCTGCGGCCGCTCCTCGCGAACCCGAGCGCGCTGACGAAGGAGCTCGAGGAGCTCCGGAAGCGGCAGG
Source organism: uncultured Polyangiaceae bacterium (assembly GCA_964442485.1). Taxonomy (GTDB): domain Bacteria; phylum Myxococcota_A; class Polyangia; order Polyangiales; family Polyangiaceae; genus DASZVB01. Next base: position 21,955 of record CAYUAW010000080.1, on the reverse strand, counting down.
GGCTGCTCCTGTCGGCGTACGACGAGTCCGACCGTCTCGTCGCCACCAACACGACTCCCGCGCTACCGCCGCCGCGCTGGGGCAAACCCGTGCGTTCGAGGGACAATCGCTACACGGAGGAGCCGCCGTTCCGGGGACCGCCGCCGCTGATGCTGCCGCCCCTCGGTCCTCCGCCGCTCTTCGGCGAGCATCTCCCACCACCGCCCGACGGACGGCCGCCGCCGGACATGTACACGAAGCTCGAGTTCGGCGGCGGTGACGGCGTGCTCGTGTGCCGCCCGCCGCACCACGGTCCGAGCCCGCTGCCGCCGCTGCTCACGCTGCTCAGCGGTCTCGTGGTGGTCGGAGTGGGAACGTACCTCACGACCCGCTTCATCACGCGGCCCCTGGGTGAGCTGTCGCGCGCCGCGCGGGCGCTCGGCCGCGGAGATCTCTCCGCGCGCGCGAACCTGAAGCGCGCCGACGAGCTCGGTGAGCTCGGAGGCGTCTTCGACGAGATGGCGAGTCGAATGAACGACCTCTTGCTGGCGGAGAAGGAGCTGCTCGCCAACCTGTCGCATGAGCTCCGGACTCCGCTCGCTCGCATCCGGGTTGCTCTGGAGATCGCCTCCGAGGGCGACGCGGAGGCGGCGCGCGCGTCGCTCGGCGAGATCGCGGTGGACCTGGCCGAGCTCGAGACGCTCATCGACGACGTGCTCGCCGCGACACGGCTCGCCGTGCAGTCGCGGCAGGCCGCGCCGGCGGGCTTCGCGCTGCGCCGAGAGGAGGTCGCGCCGCGCGCGCTGTGTGAACGTGCCGCCGAGCGCTTCCGCGCGCAGCACCCCGGCAGACCCCTTTCGGTGGTCATCGACGGCGAGCTTCCCTTCGTTCTCGCCGATCCGACCCTTCTGCGTCGCGTGCTCGACAACCTGCTCGAGAACGCGCATAAGTACTCACGGGAGCCCCCGGACTGCATCGTGCTCCGGGCGCGTGCCGACGGCGCGGAGGTCCTCTTCGAGGTGACCGATCGCGGGATCGGCATCCCCGAGGAGGATCTGCCGCGCATCTTCGACCCTTTCTTTCGAAGCGAGCGCAGTCGCTCGCGAGGCACCGGAGGAGTGGGGCTCGGTCTCACTCTGGCGAAGCGCATCGTCGAAGCTCACGGCGGACGGATCGCGGTGGAGAGCGAGAGAGCCGTCGGCACCACGGTGCGCGCGGCGATCCCTGCGCCTGCGTGACGCCGAGGCGGTTCAGAGCAGGACGCCGATCTGCAGCAGATCGACGGTCGGCAGGACGTTGCGGCCGAGCGAATTGGTGACCCGCGTCACGTCCTGAGAGACGGTGACGCCGCTGATGCCCGTGGGGAGCGAGCTCGACGACGAAGTCGAAAGAGGGACCTGGACGCCGAGGTTCACCCCGAGCGTCACGCCGGGATCCCACGTCCACAGGAAACCGATCCTCGGGTTGATGAACGTGGTGTCGACGGAGACCGTCTCGCTCAGCGAGCCCAGTCCGGCGGCCGTGACCGTTCCTTCGCCGCCCAGGTGCTGCCGTCCCGCCCGGAGGCCGACGAAGAAGGCGTTCTTGAAGGGGAAGAGCCGAGCATCGGCCGCGATGGCCCAGAAATGCGTCTGCACACTTTCGATGGTGAGCTGGGGAAGCATGCTGTACTCGACGCCCAGGCCGACCATCTGCTCGAGCTTCACGAGCCCCTCGATGGCAAGGGGCCTCGGGAAGGCGACGCTCCCGAGCACGCCGACGCGGAAGTGATCGACGCGACGCGTGCCCTCACGCTCCTTCGTGGCGCCGGCGTCGTCGCGTCGGGGATTGCTTTCCGCCTGCGACGTTTGCTCCGCGGGGCCGGGTGTCGCTGGCGCGTCGTTGTTCTCGAGTGCAAACGCGGCGCGGCATGGCACGGTGATCGCCAGCAGCGTGGCGGCGGGGAATGCGATGCGGCTCTTCACTTTCATCAATTGGCTCCTGCTCAATGTGATGCAGCGGCATGCTGAAGTTTTCGCGACTCACTCGTGTCCGATTGTGTAGAGCGGGCGTATGCGACTGGCCCGCCGGCGGGCCGGTTAGGCCTTGCGCCTCGGCTGTACTCGGAGCATCGTCGACGGCGAGCATCGATGAACGAACCCACGGAAAAGCCGCGCGATCCGAATCCCCCTAACTTCATCCACGAGGTGATCGACGCGGATCAGCGCGAAGGAAAGCACCACGGCCGAGTGGCCACGCGTTTCCCGCCCGAGCCGAATGGTTATCTCCACATCGGACACGCGAAGAGCATCTGCCTGAATTTCGGACTCGCTCGGAAATATGGCGGCACCTGTAACCTTCGCTTCGACGACACCAATCCGCTCACGGAGGAAGTGGAGTTCGTGGAATCGATCCAGGCCGACGTGCGCTGGCTCGGGTTCGAGTGGAATAACCTCTTCTTCGCCTCGGACTATTTCGAGCAGCTGTATCAGTGGGCCGAGCAGCTGATCGAGAAGGGCAAGGCGTACGTCGACGGTCGGACGCTCGAAGAGATCCGCGAGAGCCGCGGTAACTTTTACAAGAAGGGGACGGCGAGCCCCGATCGCGACCGCGGCGTCGAGGAGAACCTCGCGCTGTTCCGTCGCATGCGGGCAGGTGAGTTTCCCGACGGCTCGCACGTGCTGCGCGCGAAGATCGACATGGAGTCGCCCAACATGAACCTGCGCGACCCGCCGATGTACCGGATCCGCAAGGCGCCGCACCATCGCACCGGCGACAAGTGGTGCATCTACCCCATGTACGACTACGCCCACGGCGAATGCGACGCGATCGAACGCATCACTCACTCCATCTGCACCCTGGAATTCGAGAACCACCGCGCCCTCTACGACTGGTTCGTTCGCACCATCGGCGTCGAGGACCCGCCGCAGCAGATCGAGTTCGCGCGGCTCAACATCGGGTACACGGTGCTCTCGAAACGCAAGCTGCAGATACTGGTCGCGGAGGGGCACGTCACCGGCTGGGACGATCCGCGCATGCCGACCCTCGCCGGGCTGCGCCGCCGCGGTTTCACGCCGGAGGCCATCCGCGCGTTCTGCGACCGCATCGGCGTCGCGCGCAAGGACGGCCTGGTCGACGTTGCCTTGCTGGAGCACGAGCTCCGGGAGGACTTGAACGCGCGCGCCCTCCGCACCATGGCCGTCCTTCGACCGCTCAAGCTCGTCATCGAGAACTTCCCGGAGGGGCAGGTGGAGTGGTTCGAGGCCCCGAACCACCCGGAGTTCGCCGATCGCGGAACCCGCAAGGTGCCCTTCTCACGCGTCGTTTACGTCGAGCAGGACGACTTCCGGGAAGAGCCGCCGAAGGGCTGGTTCCGGCTGGCGCCGGGGGCGGAGGTGCGCCTCCGCTCCGCGTGTCTGGTGCGCTGCAAGGAGGTGGTGAAGGACGCGAGCGGCGCCGTCGTCGAGCTCCGCTGCACGTGGGATCCGGAGTCGAAGGGCGGGATGCCGAAGGACGGCCGCAAGGTGAAGGGAACGATTCACTGGGTGTCGGCCGAGCACGCCGTCGACGCGGAGGTGCGCCTGTACGACCGGCTCTTCTCCGTCGAGGACCCGTCCGAGGGTGACGAACGCGGCGTGCCGTTCACCTCGCACCTGAACCCGGCATCGCTCGAGACGGTGCGGGGCGCCAAGCTCGAGCCGAGCCTCGCGCAGGCGTCCGCCGGCACGAACTACCAGTTCGAGCGGCTCGGGTACTTCGTCGTGGACGGCGTGGAGTCGAAGCCGGGCGCGCTCGTCTGGAACCGGACCATAGGGCTCCGCGACAGCTGGGCGAAGCAGGAGCAGAAGTCGAAGTAGGCCGCGAGCACCCAGCGAGGCGCTCGCGAACCGCTCACGGCAAGAGCGGTTTCCACATCTCGATGGCGGGCTGGCCGCGCGCGTAATAGCGCGCATGCCGCCGCCTTCGCCGGTAGCCGTTGCGCAGGAACAGCTCCGACGCGGCCAGGTTGGCCTCCGCGGTCACGAGACCCATCTCACGGGCGCCGCGCGCACGCGCGCTGGCCTCTGCCGCAGCGAGCAGAGACCGCCCGATCCCGACCCCGCGGAAGTCCGTCCGCACCGCGATCGCCGCGAGATGAGCGTGCTCCCCGCGCACGTCGACGATGACGAGCCCGATCGGCTCTCCGTCGCGCTCCGCCACGAGGGTGTCGGCGGTGGACGCCATGTGCGCGGTCTGCCCTGACGCCGAGGGTGAGTACTCCGTGAACGCCTCCCGCCCGAGATCGGCGATGAACGCCTCGTCCGAGGCGTGGCGGCGGCGGATGACGACGGAGGCAGGGGAGCGCATCGAGAAAGCGGCGCGGAAAGGAACGCGCCTCCGGCGATCCTAGCGCTCGCGGCGTGATCGTCCACGTGA
>CAYUAW010000080.1:14939-17481 GCA_964442485.1 uncultured Polyangiaceae bacterium | reverse complement strand
CGAGGGCTCGTGTGTTCCTGCGTGGCTCCCCGCCGGCGAAAGGCACCATCTTTGCGCGAGCTCACGCGAGCTGACAAACTTCTCCTTGTTGCAATCCATCGAGCTCGAGTTTCGTCCGCAGACCATCGACGCACTCCGGGCAGAGGTGCCGAACCTGCTGAAGCGGCGCGCGTTCGTCGCCGGCGCAGAAGGAGCAGCGATGCGCGCCACCTGCGGCCTCTCGATCGTGCACCCGGTGACGGGGGCGCGATTGCTCCTCCCAGCCGAGGTGGTGTGGGCGGAGGCGACGGGGCCCGGCAAGGGGATCGGCGTGGAGCTCCGCGCCGTGGATGCGGTCGAGCTCGCAGCGTTCGTGGACGGAGCGTCGGCGCAGGTCGGTCCGAAGGCGAGCGGCGCGGCCGCGGCGGACGACGCGGTCGACGACCCGCGCACCAAGGGGCTCTACGAGAGAGTTCGTGGCTTCTCGACGCGCGAACGAGAGATCTGCGCGCGCTCCGGGGCGCTCCCGGAGCGCATTGCGCTCGAGCGCTGCTACGGCGCGTCCGTGTGGGAGGGCGTCGTCCAGAACCCGCAGGTCACTCCGCCCGAGATCGCGCGCATCGCGCGGAACGGCACCATCCCGAAGTCGGTGCTCGGCGTCATCGTCGCGAACGCGGGGTGGCTCTCCGTCGGTGAGGTGCAGCGGGCGCTCCTGTCGAATCCACGCGTGAAGGGCGGGGAGCTCGACCGCGTGCTCCGCGCGCTCGCGCCGGCGGAGCTGCGCCGCGTCGTGCAGCAGACGGCGTATCGCGCTGCCGTCCGCCAGGCGGCCCAGAAGCTCGTGAAGTGACGTCGAGCGTCCGCCGACGGTCGAACGACCGATCCGTGGGCTTGCGAGCATAGGAAGCGCCGCCGCGCCGACGACTGGCACGGACAAGCACCGCTGCCAGTGGTTCCGGCTTGCAGCCCTACAGCGCCTGTTGCAAGAGCAGGCGCTCGATGAGGACCCTGCCGTGAGCCGTTTCGACGGCCGGTTCGCCGTCGTGGTCGCCACCGCGGCCACCGTCGTCGGCGTGCCGGTGATGCTGCGTCACGAGCCGTGGCGCGACGAGGTCAGCGTCTGGCTCGTCGCCCGGACGTGCAAGAGCCTGCGAGAAGAGCTCACGTCCATCGGCTACATCGGTCACCCGAAGGTCTACCACGCGCTCGTCTGGCTCTTCGCGCGTCTGTTCTCCTCGCCGGTCCCGGTCGCGTGCGTGAACCTCGCCGCGATCATCGGGGCGGTTCTGCTGTTCGCCGGGTTCGCGCCGTTCAGCCGGCTTCATCGAGCCCTCTTCGCGTTCGGTTTCTTCCCGCTCTATCAGTACGGCGTCATCGTCCGGCCGTATGCGTTGATCGTTCTGCTGCTGTTCGTCTACGCCGCGCTCCGAAGCCAGGCGCCGGCCCGGCCCGGCACTCGCTTCGTCGTTCTGGCGGCGCTCGCGCAGCTTCACGTGATGGCCAACGTGGCCGCGGCGGTGCTCTTCGTCGTGGATGCGGCTACGAACGATCCGCGGAGATGGTCGCGTCAGGCCTGGCTGGGCACTGCGACGCTCGCGCTGAGCGGGCTCGCGTCGGTGTGGCAGCTCATGCCGCGCACCCGTCAGTACCGCCAATGGAACCTGGCGCCCAACATGCAGAAGGCGTTCGCGGACGGCTTCATGCCGATCTTCGCGCACCGCGGGCTGACCTCCGTGGAGATGTCCACCGGGCTCATCCTCGGTGCGATCGGGGTGGTCGTCGCCCTCCGTCACCGCGGGTCGCGGCCCTGGTTCGTGGTGCTCATGGCGTCGCTCGTCGCCTTCAACTACGTCGTGTACGTCGGCTTTCGCTGGCACCACGGCTTCTACTTCCTCTACTTCGTCCTCGCGCTGTGGCTCGGTCAGGTTCGCCTCGCACTCCTCGAGTCCGTCTACCTCGCTGGTCTCTTCGCCCTGCACGCGGTGGTGGGAGCCTCGGCGCTCTACGACGACTTCAGGTATCCCTACTCCACCGGGGCCGCCGTCGCGGCCGAGATCCGGGCTCGCGGGCTCGAGCATCTCCCCATCGTCGGCGTGCTGCCGGAGAAGCGGGGCGTCAGCTTCGCCTTCGACGAGATACAGCCGGTGCTCGTGAACCTGACCGACGCACGCGCGTACGACCCGCAGTCGCGGACGTACGAGCGTTACTGGCGACACTACGACGACCAGAACTACTTCGACGTGTTCCCCCGCACGAGCCTCCGCGCCCAGCTCAACCGGGTCCACGACGAGATCGGCGGCCCCTTCGTGGTGGTCGTCATCCTGCCGAAGCCCAACTCGCCGTTCGGCAGGCTGAGGCCCCTCGACCCGCTCTACGTGGCGCCCGATTCGCTGGACTTCGGGGAACACTACGCGCTGTGCGTGTATCCGTCGCCGGCGTCTTAGTTCCGGAGGTTGCAGGCGGGACAGGGACAGAGACAGGGACAGCTCTTCCCCTTCCCCGAGCTCGTAACCCAAGCCCTCGCTCTTCCCCTTGCTCGAGCTCCCACGTCTTTCACGTTATC
>CAYUAW010000080.1:0-14839 GCA_964442485.1 uncultured Polyangiaceae bacterium | reverse complement strand
GTTCGATCGCGACGCGCACCCGCACGAGGCCGTCCTGCTGTCGCCGTCACCCCACGGCTACGTCCTCTTGTTCCCGCGTGGCGCCGCGGCGCCCCCGACGGCTAGGCCCGCCCCGAGCGCATCACCATGACGGTGACCGTGAGCAGCGCGTAACAGCCCGCGGCGACGAAGAGGAGCACCGTGAGGCCGCCCACCAGCGCGATGAGGATCGCGAGGCTGCTCGCCATGACGCTGCCGACGCCGTTGAGCCCCCACAGCCACGGCGTCTCGTCTGCGTGGTGCTCTCGCATGATGCGCATCCCGGCAGGAAAGGCGAGCCCGAGCGGAAGCCCGATGAGCAGCGTGACGGCCACGGCCCACCCGATGCGCACCGGCGTCTCCGCGGCGATGATGGTGGGCGCGAGGCTCGGCCAGACGAGGGCGAAGACGACGACCAGGAGCGCGATGATCCCCGGGAACAGGTAGCAATACGGAGCCGACGACAGCGGCAGCGAGTCGCTCAGCAGCGAACCCACCCCGGCGGCGGCAATGAGGCTCGAGAGCACGACGATGAGGCCGTAGATGGGGTGGCCGAGGACGATGGATAGCCGTTGCAAGATCGCGATCTCGATCAGCATGAAGCCGATGCCGATGAGCAGGAAATACGCCAGGCCACCGAAGAGCGTCCGGCTCGAATGCCCCCTCGGCCGGGCGCGTCGCGCGAGCGGCCAGAGGACGGAGCCGACGGCGAAGATCAGGGACGCGAGCACCGTCATGCCGAGCATGCGTGTCGCCAGCATGTTCCCTTCGATGGTGGCGGCATCGGCCTTCGGTAGCGGTCGCCACAGCGCTCGCAGGCGCATCACGTTGAAGAAGAAGGGGCGATCGTCGGTGGAAGGGCGCAGATCGAGCTCGTCCTTCAGCGTGACGCGATCGAGCTCGGCGCGCGAAGGCGCGGCGAGGACCGACTCGAGGTCCGGGTCGGCCGCGTGCATGTCGGGAAGCGCGACGACCGTGAAGCCCTTCTCGTCGGCGACGCGCCGGAGGGTAACCGCGTCGCCTGCCGTGAGCGGATCGCGACCGACGATGAGCGTCTTCACCAGGCCAGCTCCCAGCAGCGCGAGGTGTTCGCGCGGCGCCGTCACGCCGCGCTCGAGCAGGGCGGCCACGGCGAGCGCGACCATCCGGGAGGTCTCGATCGTCGCCCAGCGCGACACCGTGAGCACGCCGCCAGGCTCGACGCGGTCGAGGAACGTGCGCCAGGCTTCGAGCGTGTACAGGCCGTTCTCGCCGAGAGCGTGCGCGCCGGCTCCCGTCGCGGCCCACGTGTCGATGAGCGACGCCTGCACGACGCGAAACTGCTCCGAGGTCCGTGACAGGTAGCTCCGCGCATCGTCGTGCACGAGGTGCACGTCGGGACGGTCGGCCACGAGCGCCGGCGCGCCGAGGTCGCTCCGCAGGATCTGGAGCATCCGATCGTTGAGCTCGATGCCGAGCACGGGGGAGTGGCCCGCGAGGACGGCCGCCTGGATGTCGCGCGAACCGCCCACCCCGATGATGGCGGCCGGACCGCCCGGCCTGAGCAGGTTCGCGACGTCGGTGACGTCGCACTCGAGGAAGCGCAATGTCTCGAGGGACTTGCCCGCGTCGTAGAGCGGCGTCGCGGCGTGGCCGTCGATGATCAGTACGCGCTGATTCAGCGTGGGCGGCTGGCACTTGGTGCCCTGTCCCCAGTAGAGCGCCGGGCCCGGCGCAGCCTTCAGCACCTCGATGCGGGAGTGGCTGTTCCAGAGCTCCATCTCGACGAGCGAGTAGTACTCGGGATGCTCCTTCACCCAGATCGGCCGGAAGCCGTGGTCGGTGCTGCGGTTCGCCACGGACAGCGCGACGAGGCCGACGACGGCCCACGTCGCCCGGCGCGCCCCCGCTCGATCCTCACCGGCCCGCGCGAACGCGACGGAGGCGCCCGCCGCGACGGCGGCCATCACGAAGATCGCTGTCCCCCCGTCCAGGAAGAGGAGCAGGAGCGGCACCAGCGGCGCACCGAGCGCCGCGCCGACGAGATCCACGGCGTAGACACGCCCGATGGGGAACCGCGTGCGCGTCAGCGCGATCGCGATCGCGATGCCCGCGGGATAGAACGGCAGCGCGAGGGCGGCCGAGAACACCAGGAACAGCGCGAACGTCGTCGCGACGGGCTCCGACCGGATCGGCAGGATGAGCAGCGCGACGTAGCTGACGGGGATCGCGAGCGCGAAGTGGAACGCAGCCCGGGAGAGCTCGGCGGGAAGCCGCGCCTCGGTGAGCTCGTCGCCCTTGAAGTACACGCGTACGGCGCCCGCGGTCAGCCCGCAGAGCCCCATCGCCAGCACGAAGAACGCGAGCGAGTACCAGGTGACGATCGACAGGACGCGGGTGTCGAGGACTTCGAGCGCGAGCGTCGAGCTCGTGACGAGCCCGAGGCCGAGCAGAAACGGCCCCTGCCTCACTTCGATGGTCCGGACTTCGGCGTGCTCGGCGGCGGTGGATGAGAATGCGCGAGAGACGACTCGCCGCCCTCGTACGACTTGTCCGACGCTTCCTGATACAGCGTGTGCGCTCCCGGCAGCTTGGCATCCCGGCGCATGAGCGAGAGGAGGCGGTTCATGGCCAGCTGCGGCGCGAGGGTGCCCTCGTAGAGTCCGATCTTCACTTCGAGGAGCTCCACGAGTGCGGCGTTGCCCTGCGCACGGGCGAGAGCGCCGCGGGCGCTCGTCATGTCACCCTGCTCGATCAACTCGTCGACCTGAGCGAACGGTTCGGGGAGATTCAGGCGGGCCATGGCGCGCCAGAGTATCAGGAGTTCGGCCCCGTGTGCGATACGAGAGGCGCTAGACTCGACTTGCGCGAGGTTTGGCAGAACAGACGCCGCAGCTTCTGCGGCGAGAAAGCGCCAAACTCGAGGCTAGATGGCGCGGGGGTGAGGTTTCTGGCATTGATTTGACGTCTTCCAGATGAAAGAGCCGCTTTACGTGAAGATCTGCGGCGTCACGCGAGTGAGTGACGCCCTGTTCTGTCTGGAAGCCGGCGCCAGCGCGATCGGGTTGAACTTCGTTCCGACCTCGAAGCGACGCGTTGACGAGCGGACGGCAAAGGACATCGTGGGCGCCGTCCGGGGGAGGGTGGACGTCGTCGCGGTCGTCGCTGGGCTCTCCGTCGACGCGATGCGCGGCCTCCGCGTGCGCACCGGGATCACCTGGCTGCAGCTGCACGGCGACGAGACCCCCGCCGAGCTCGCGGCCGTGCTGCCGGATGCGCTGAAGGCGGTGCGTATCGGCGGTCCGGAAGATGCACACGCAGCGCGGTCCTACAGCGGCGAGCGATTGCTGGCGGATGCAAAGACGGATGGCGAGCTCGGCGGGACCGGCACGTCGTTCGACTGGTCGCTGGTGCACGAGCTCGTCCGGGAGCGCGCCGTCATCCTGGCAGGCGGGTTGTCCCCGGAGAACGTGGCAGACGCCGTGCGCGCCGTCCGTCCGTTCGGTGTCGACGTCGCGACGGGCGTGGAATCGGCCCCCGGCGTGAAGGATCCCGCCCGCGTCCGGGAGTTCATCCAGAGAGCGCGCCAGGCGGCCGCTGGATGACCCGCAGCGTCGCGTTCGGCGTCGCCGCCACGCTCTCCCTCGCGTGTTCGTCGGCGGGGATCTCCGGAGGCGTCCTGGTCGCTCCGGGCAGCGAGCCCGAGGGCGCGACGCTCGCGTTCTTCAACGTGACCCGCTGCGAGGACGCGAACGGTGCGCGGGTTCCGGAGCCGGAGGCCCGCGTCACGCTGGTGCGCATGTCCGACGGGCGCAGCGTGCTCGTCGAGCGCCGCCCCGGCTACGATTCGCTGATCGTCGAGAACGGCTGGAACGAGGGTGACACGCGCGTCTTCCAGCTCGCGCTGAAGCGCTCCGGGAAAGGCCCGCTGCTACGCGAGTACCGCGTGCCGCGGTCGAAATCGGGCAGCGGGCAGATCATCGTCGTCGAGCGCGTCGGAGACTGGGGCGACTCGTCGCGCGGTTTCCACGCCCGATACGCGAAGCCCTCCATGGCGTGCGAGCTGTCGTCCGTGTGAGCGAGCCTCTCGCTCAGAAGTTACCCTTGCCCGTCAGCATCGCGCCTGCGATGCCCGCGGAGGGCCAGTCGAAGGTGTCCTCCACCTGCCGTCCGTCCATGCCCGTAGCGCGGATCGAGAAGCTGCCCTTGCCGAAGCCACTGGCGTCGGTGAGCGTCCCGTCGGAGCCGCGCGTGAGCGTGACGTAGGACGCGTGATTCACGCTCTTCACTTCCACCTTCGTGAGCGGGACGCTCGCGTCGCGCAGCCAGAGGCTCGTCCAGTATTCGCTCGAGCCGGTCTGGAACTCGTACATCATCTTGCCCGTGGTGGGGCACTTCGTGAACTGCCACGTCATGGAGCGCGGGTACTCGCCGCTGTTCAGGATCGCGTATGCGTCCGGGCTCACGTCGATGCTGTTCGTCGTGGTGTCGCCGTAGGTGACGACGCGGAGAACGGCGGACTTGCCCATCGCGGTGGTCACCGAGATGCACGCGTCGCAGTAGCTCGCGACGTCGGGAATGCCGTTCCACAGGCCGGCGAGGAGCGTCCCTTCCGCAGTGCGCACGGACGCCGCGTACTTCGTCAACGGCGCGCAGGCGTTGTGCCACTGGGTCTCGTCGTAGTCGACCGGCCCGAGATGGAACTGCCCTCCGGTGTACGGCTTGCCGTAGAGGGTGGACGAGGCAGCGCCTCCGTCCGCGTTCGCCCCACCGGTGCCAGCGGCTGCGCCCGCGGCACCACCGTGGCCGCTGGAGGAGCCCGCGGTGCCCGCGCTGCCGCCGTGGCCGCTGGATGAACCCGCCGCGGCGGCGCGACCGCCTGCTGCGTGCGACCCCTGGGCGCCGCCGTCACCCTTCGAGCCGGCCGAGCTCGACGCGCCGCCCTCGCCGCTTCCGCCGGGGGAGCCGCCGGCGTCCGCGCTTCCTCCACCGCCACCGTGACCCGAGCAGCCCACGGATCCTGCCAGCACGACCCCGAGCGCGCACGACAAAGCCCGCATCGAATCATGGTACCGCGCTCCCGGCGGCGGGGTCACCGGTTCGGGATCTTCCGGGCGGGCGCTCCACGCGGTTCTCGCGATTGGCCCTGACGTTCGCCTACCTGTAGGTATAGTTCCCGGCCCCATGTCCCAAGCCATCGTCGCCCCTGCCGTGAGGCCCGGATATTACGGAGAATACGGCGGCCGCTTCGTCGCAGAAACGCTGGTGCCGGCCCTCGCCGAGCTCGAGAAGGCCTATCGAGACATCGTGCTCGGGATCGAGTTCCAGCGGGAGTGGCGCGCGCTGCTCACCGACTACGTCGGTCGTCCGACGCCGCTCTACCGAGCGGAGCGGCTGCGTCAGGTGATCGATCCGACGGGCGAGGCGCTCTCCGAGCTGTGGCTCAAGCGCGAAGACCTGTGTCACACCGGTGCGCACAAGATCAACAACGCCCTCGGTCAGGTGCTGCTCGCGAAGAAGCTCGGCAAGCAGCGCATCATCGCCGAGACGGGCGCGGGCCAGCACGGCGTCGCGACCGCGACCGCCTGCGCGATGATGGGGCTGCCGTGCGAGGTCTACATGGGTGCGGTGGACGTGGAGCGTCAGGCGCCGAACGTGCTGCGCATGGAAATGCTCGGCGCTCGTGTCGTGCCCGTCACCTCCGGCGCCCGCACGCTGAAGGACGCCATGAACGAGGCGCTGCGCGACTGGGTGACGAACGTACGCACGACGCACTACTGCGTCGGCTCGGCGGCGGGGCCGCATCCATACCCGCTCCTCGTCGCGGAGCTGCAGCGGGTGATCGGCGACGAGGCGCGCGAGCAGCTCCTCCGGCAATCCGGAGGTCCAGCGGACGCCGTCGTCGCCTGCGTGGGCGGCGGCTCGAACGCCATCGGTATGTTCCGCGCGTTCATAGCGGACGCCGACGTGGCCCTCTACGGCGTGGAAGCCGCGGGGGAGGGGGTCGAGACGGGCAGGCACGCCGCGACTCTCACGGCGGGGAAGGTCGGAGTGCTGCACGGCGCGCGCACGATGGTGCTCTCCGACGAGAACGGGCAGATCCTCGAGGCGCACTCGGTGAGTGCCGGCCTCGACTACCCTGGCGTCGGCCCCGAGCACGCGTACCTGCAGAAGACGAAGCGCGCGACGTATCTGACGGCGACCGACGACGAGGCGGTGACCTCGGTCGAGCGGGTGGCTCGCACGGAGGGGATCATCGTCGCCCTCGAGACGGCTCATGCCTTCGCGCGCCTCGGCGAGATCGCGCGGCTCGAGCACCAGAAGAGGGGGCGCGCCGTGCGCATCGCACTCTGCCTGTCGGGGCGCGGCGACAAGGATCTCGGGACGCTGCAGGCGTTGAAGGCGAAGCACTCATGACCGCCGAGCGCATCACGGAGACCTTCTCGCGGCTGTCCGACCAGAAGCGGACCGCGCTCGTCGCCTACCTGTGCGTCGGCGACCCGAGCGTCGATGACTCGAAGGCGTGCGCGCTGGCGGCCGCGCGGGCCGGCGCGGACATCCTCGAGATCGGCGTCCCGTTCAGCGATCCGACCGCCGACGGCCCGGTGATCGCTGCCGCCGCGTTTCGCGCCATCCAGAGGGGCGGGTCGCTCAAGGCCGCGCTCGAAGTCGTGCGAGCGGTGAGAGCGGAGAGCGACGTCCCCATGGTGCTCTTCACTTACTACAACCCCATCATGGCCTTCGGGGAGACGACGCTCCCGGCGGCCGCGCGCGAGGCCGGCGTCGACGCGTTCCTCGTCGTCGATCTTCCACCCGAGGAGGGCGCAGAGCTGCGGCTCGCGGCCCGAGCGCAAGGGATCGGGTTCATCCCACTGCTCGCCCCGACGAGCGACGCCGCGCGCGAGGACGCGGCGTTCGCCATGGCGAGCGGCTTCGTCTACTACGTCTCCCTCACCGGGGTGACCGGCTCGGCGAACGTCTCCATGGACGATGCGTCGCGCCGCGCGAACGCACTTCGCGAGCGGGCGCGGCTGCCCGTGGTGGTCGGCTTCGGCATCGACTCGGGCGAGAAGGCGCGGGCAGCGCATCGCCATGGCGTGTCGGGGATCGCCGTGGGCACCGCCATCGTGAAGGCCATCGCCGCGGGGAAGAGCCGCGACGAGCGCGTCTCAGCCGTGAAGAGGCTGATCGAGGAGCTCCGGTCGGGGCTCGACGGCTGACGTCAGAAAGCGGCCTCCACCGTCGCGCCGAACGTGAAGTACCTGTCGGTCGCCTGGGCGCTCGGCTTGCGGATCAGATCGTAGGTGAGCCAGACGAGACGAGCGTCGGCGCGCAGCAGGAGCCACGGCAGGAAGCTGTATCCGGCGCCGAGGTACGCGGCGACTCCGTTGCCCGAGGAGCTCGCTCGTGATGGCCCGAGGTTCCCGATCGAGACGAGGTGCCGGAATTCGGCGCCGCCGGTGAAGCGAAATCCGTCGACCGGGACGCGAGCATCCGCGCCGAAACGGAGCGCGTGATACCGGGCTGTAGGTACCTCGCGGCCGGCGGGCGCTCGGTCGAAGGTGAAGCTCGTGAAGCCGTAGCCGGCGAGCAGGGCGAGCCATGGCGCGAGCGGTCGCCGCGAGAACGGGATGCGCCCCTTCAGCGCCCCCTCTGCGTACTGGAACGTCGTTCCGACGGATTTGCGCTCGCTCGTCGTCGAGCTGACGCCGAACGAACGCGAGTACGTCGCGTCGAGGCCGAGGATGCCGTTGAATAGCGGATACGCCTCCGCGGACACCGCGACCGCGGGCACCGGGAAGGCGTGATAGGTGCGCGCCGAGCCGCGTCCGGGCTCGCTGTCCTCGAAGTCGCGGACGGTCGTCTCGACCGCCGCGCGGAAAAAGTAGCGAGGGAATCGCTGCGTGGCGCGCGCTTCCCGGTGACGGACCGGCTCGGCCGGTTCGTTCTCCGGACCAGCAGCCCCTGAGACGGCGGGTGGCGGCCGCGGCGAGTCGGCGTGGCTCGCGGCGGCTGCCTCGACGGGCGATGCGACCTCGTCCGGCTCGTCGAGCCGCGTGGGCGCGCGTTCCGGAGAGCGGAATGCTCTATCCCACCATTCGACGCGGTCCCGGGCGTCGGGCAGCGCGGGGACGTCGGCCGTCTGCAGCAGCGCAGGCGCGTCCGGTTCGCGCGGAACCAGGAGCACTTCGACGTGCGCCTCGACGCCCTCGCGACGCGAGAGCCCGACGATGATCGCGAGATCGACACCGGATCCGGCGAACGAGGCCCGGACCGCGGTGGCGAGCTTCCGTGCTCCTTTCTCCGTAGAGAGCATACCCGCGAGCGCTTCGCCCTCGAGCGTTGCGTTGACCGCTTCCTCGAGCTCGGGTGACGACACGACCTCCGCGCGTGGCGACAGGGCGGCCGTGACGTCGCGGGTCACGGCGGCAGCGCGCGGCCCCTCCACGTACAGCGCTGCGCGCGCCGCGGCGGCGGCGCGGGCCCACGACGCGATGAAGAGCGAGAGCGCGACCGTGAACGCCCGCAGCACCGTGCTCCCGTGCGTGGCGCGATGCGCGCCGCGTCGTGTCGCAACGATGTCGGCGTCGGCGCGCGAGTTCCGCGTGGGACAGGGCGGGGACAATGCTACGGTCTCCGGGTGCGGAGATGGTTCACCGGGCTGCTCGCAGCGGCAGCGCTGCTCCAGGCCAGCGACGGCCGGGCCTTCTGCCGCAAGACGACCTGTCGCGATTGCCCGCCGGACGAGACGACCGGCTGCGCCGTGGGCGGGCAACCCCTGATCTGGCCCGGAGCCTGCGTGAGCTTCACGCTGTCGCGGCAGGCGTCCAAGCAGGTGAGCGTCGCCGACGCGGAGCGGCTCGTGACGGCCGCGTTCGATGCGTGGCAATCGGTATCGTGTCCCGGAACCGGAGAGCCACCGTCGATCTCCGTCGCTGACGCTCTCGGCCGGACATCGTGCACGCTCGCGGAATATAGCCGCACGGGCGCGAACGCGAACGTCGTGCTCTTCCGTGACGATGAGTGGCCGTACCAGGCCGAGGAGGACAACGCGATCGGCCTCACCAGCGTGTCGTTCGATTCGGTCACGGGTCAGATCCTCGACGCCGACATCGAGATCAACGGCACGGTGCCGCTCTTCGTGCAGCGCTCGGCCATGGACGAGGTACCCCCCGAACAGTTCGATCTCCTCTCCATTCTGACCCACGAGACGGGGCACTTCCTCGGTCTCGCGCACTCGACGGATCCGCTCGCTGTCATGCGCCCCACCTACGAGTCCGGCACGGCGTCGTTGCGCGTGCCGAACGAGGACGACATCGCCGGGATCTGCTCCGTCTACCCACCTGATCGGCGCGCGTTGCCCTGCGACTTCACCCCGAAGGGGGGCTTCGCGAGCGAATGTCCCCTCGGGGTCTTCAAGGGGGGGTGCGAGATCTCTGCGCCGCTTCCCACGAGGGGAGCCTGCGCTGGCCTCTTTGCGCTGCCGGGTGCACTCGCTCTTGCACGCCGCCGAGCGCGGCGGTTTTCGCGGCTGCGAAGAGCCGGCGGCGCGAAACCTCAGGGAGACACCTCGCGCGGTCGCCGGTGAAGCCTCATGCGCTCGCCGCCGGTGGAGGTACTCGGGAGCGAGCCACCGCAGCCGAGTGGACACGACGGAGAGCAGTCATGAAGGGTGCAGCGCACGGGTGGGCATCCGCCGTCTTCAGAGCACCTGTTGCCCGGTTCGCGAGGCACGGAACCTCTGGCGTCGGGGGCTTCTGGCGGAGCGGCCGACCCCGCGTCCGCGACGGCGCCGGAGTCCGGTAGACTCTTCTCCACGATGATGTCGCGTGGGAGGTTACCGCACCCACCGAGCGCCAGCAGAGCGAGCGCGATGCCGACCCTCCCCAGCATCACTCGCGACCGCCTCCGAAGCCGAGCGCGTCGAGCTCGAATCCACCCGTGAACGCGAGGGTGCTCGGCCCCCACGTCGCGACGTCTCTCCCGTCGAAGCGCATCACCGGTCGATACGCGGCGAGCCCGCCCAGGGCGTCGGCGCGCAGCGCGAGGAAGGGGAGCACACGAACGCTCATCCCGACCGTCGCGAGGCCGATGCCCGTCGCGGCGGTGGCGCTGCGCGCGTCGAACCTGGCTGTCGAAGCCTGGCCGCTCATCGACACGACGGCGGCGCCGCCGCCCGCGCCCGCTGTGATGCGGAAGACGTCGCCCACGTCGACCAGCGTCGCGCGCAGCAGGCCTCCGACGATCCGCGTGCGCAGCCCCGCGCTACCCTCGGGGGCCGAGACGTTCTCCGCCGCGGTGGGCAGCAGTCCGAATGCGGAGATGGAGAAATGGCGTACCGGTTCGTACCGTGCTTCGAGCCCGATCACGGGGATCTGACTTCCGCTTCTGATTCCGGGCGACGCGCCGGCGCTCGCTCCGGCCCAGAAGCGTGGACGATCCTGCGCGCCATTCGACCCCGGCCGGTTCGCCGCATTGCCGTTCGCCGTGTCCTTCGCCCCGTCTTCGAGCTGGACGGGACGCGAGAACGTGATGGGCCTCTCGGGTGGAAGGACGGGCGGTGAAGGCTCCGGCGCGCGCTCGGGCTCCGGCTCCGGCGCCGCGGGCTGGTCGGCTGGGGGCGAAGGCTCCGGCTCGCGCCGGGGCAGATCGATGAGCCGCCCGTGGAGCTCCTCCGCAGCGCGTACCGACGCCGGGGTGCCTCCCTTCGACGTGACGGTCGATTCGTAGATCACCTCGCGCGTCTCGGGGCTGAGCACGGCGAGCTCGATTCGACCAGGCCGCTTCAGGGAAAGCACGGCGATGGCCCGGTAGCGATCCGCGAGCTCGGACACGTCAGTCGAGTGATCGCTCGTGTGAACGTCCACCGGATCCAGCCCCGCGTTGCGCACCTCGGCGAACACGCGTCGCGCGGCCGCGTCCGAGCGCGTGTGCTCGACGGCGATGCGCGGCCTCTCCGCGCGCGCGGAGAAGGTCACGGAGACGACGGCGGCACAGGAAACGAGCGCAACCCCGTTCGCGCGCCACGCTGCCCGTGCATGCACCGATGCGGGTGCATCACCGGGACCGCCGGTACACGATTGCCGATCAGCGCGGGCCATGGGACGTGTCATCCGTTAGCACCTGCTCGGCGGCGGCGCTGTGGGGACCGCTCGGGTAGCGATCCAGGTACTGTTTCGCGAGTGCCACGGCGCTGCGTCGATCGTGCGACGCGATCTGGATCTCGAGCAGGCGCCCCAGTGCTGCGGCCGCCAGGGGGCCCGCAGGCGCCTCGTCGAGGTACGCGAGCAGCCATTTCTTCGCGCTCGGGTCCTGCTTGCCGTCCAGATCCAGGCGGCCGAGATAGAACGCCGCGCTCGCCGCGCTGGCGCCTCCCGGGAACCGGGACCGGAGCGCGAGATAGATGGAGCGGGCTGGGCCCGGGTGCCCGGAGAGACGTGCCGCGTCGCCGAGGAGGAGCAGGTTCGACGCCGAGCTCTTCGCCGTGAGGTCGTCGAGCCCGTCCGCCTCCGCCGCGCGGAAGGCCTCTCCGTAGCGCCCTGCGCGAGCCATCGACAGCCAGTCGGCTCGCGCTCGGTCCGGAGCGTTGGGCGCGCTCGAGGTGGCCGACGGATCGGGCGCTTCCGGTTTCTCGGTTCGGCCGCCGCTCTCGGGTGCAAGCTGCGATACTCGGTACTCCGCGAGCCCACATCCCGCTTCGACGCGCTCGCCCGCGGCGATCGCATTGCCTTCTCCGAACACGCAACCGGAGACCGTCACCTTGCCCTCGTAAAGATCGAGGACGAACTTGTCCTTCACGGGATCCCACGCGACGTCGAACTTCGTGCCCGTGACGTGGACGACGAAGGGGCCCGCGTGAACGAGCCATCGGTTGTGCGCGCGCGGGACGACGGACATCTTGGCTCTGCCCGCCTCGATGACGACGTCGGCGCCGTACGGGGACACCGCCGTGACCCGCCCTCGCGTTCGTGGCGCGAACACGGCAGAGGTCCCCTCCGTGAACCGGAGCTCGATGGCGCGATCGTCAGGGCTCGGTAGAAAATCGCCGACTCTTCCCGGCGCGCCATCGACCGAGAAATCCAGGTCGCGGGAGGCGGCATGCCTGAAGAGGAAGAAGGCGACCGCGGCGGCGGCGCCGAGCAGGAGGCCCCCGAAAGCCCGGAACGCGATGCGTCGCCTTCGCTCTGCGCGCACGGCGATGAGCAGGCGCTCGCGGAGGAAGGCGCGCTCGGCTTCCGTCGCTCCGCCGTCGTGCTGGCTGAGGGCGACCTTGCGGCCCAGCGCCTCCAGGCCCTCTAGCGAATCCATGACGCTCGGTCCAAATAGTCCTCGAGCGCTGGTTCGCGTCGAGCACGCATGGCAAACCGAGACGCGGCGCGCGCGACGCGCCGCTTTATCGTCGAGATCGACGAATCGTAGAGCGCGGCTATCTCGGCGATTTCGCAGCCGTCGATGAATCGCAGTGCGAACACCAGCCGGTCCTCGGTCGGCATCGCGTCGAGGACGCGATACGTCGCGCGCACCGCCTCGTCGAGCTCCGGGTCGGCGATCTGCGGATCGATGCGGTTCGGAGGATCGTCCGAGGGGAACAGATCGAACAGGCGCAGACGCATGCGCTGGCGCAGCCGCTTGCGCGCTCGATTCACCGCAATCTGTCCGATCCACGTCTTCAACGCTTCCGGATCGCGCAGGCGGTCGATGGAGTTGATCGCCGCAAGGAACACTTCCTGGACGACGTCCGCGACCTCCGGATCCGGACCGAGCACGCGCGAAAGGATGCGGCGCACGTAAGGGTAGTAGCGATCGAACAGGCGCGCTGCGCCAGCCGGCTCCCGCGCCATCAACGCGCGGACGACGACCTCGTTCGAATCCGGCAGGCGAACGAGACGCCGCGAGGACTTCTCGCCGCGTTGACGATCGCTGGTGTCTCGAGCGGTTATCACTCTCGGGTTCTCGCGATGACGAAGGCACGCCGGACGCCGCGGCGATTGGCAATCAGGCAGTCGGGTCCGAGGGGGAGCCTACTTCCGCCGAAAACCCATTGTCGACCCTTAATCGGACGGGCCGCTTCTCCCTTCTAGACGCCCTTCACTTTTCGAGTCGCGGAGATCAATCGAGTTTGAAGGTCACGTTGACCCTGCCGGACGTTTTCTGACCCATGCCGCCCCAATCCCGGAACCTCATCACAGACGGCGACACCCGACACTGGTCGGGGGCCCGTCGCTCTTCGCACGAAGAGCGGTGTTCACCGATGCGATTTACGGCGCCATTCCCTTAGTTTGAGTCTCCCGCGGCGAGCACTCTCGTCCGCCTGGGAGTCATCAGGGGCGAAGGCGAGCATCGAACCCAAGTTCGTGACGGACGTCACGTGTTTCGGCGTGCGCGCTCGAGCTGCGCCCTCCGCGAGAACCCGTGTGTTGACGCCTCGCGCAGCACGCCGTCGGGCCACGTGCCCCCGGCGCGTCGGCGGGGCCGTGGGCCGAATTGTCGAAAAGAAACAAGCGAGGATATTCATGAAACTAATGACGACGTGCCTCGTCGCGACCTCCGTCGCGGCGGCATCCCTGGGCCTTGCCGGCTGCGGTTCACCGACGGACGGAACGGGCGGTGCAGACTCGGTCGACACCACCGAAGACTTGCTGATCGGCGCGCACCTGCGCGGCATCGCCGATGCGGACTTCAACACGGCGAAGACCACCTTCGCCAACGTGGAGACGGTGGACGATGGGCTCGGTCCCATCTTCAACGACGCGGCCTGCGGCAACTGTCACAACCTCGGTGCGAGCGGCGGCGCTGGCGAAGCTATCGAGCGTCGCTTCGGCACCTTCGTGGAGGGGCTCTTCAATCCGCTCGCCAACGAAGGCGGTTCGCTCCGTCAGCTGAAGACGCTCGGGAGCTTCACGAACAAGGCGGGAAAGGCCTGCAACGTCCCGCTCGAGCAGGAACCTTCGGACGCCACGATTCACAACGTCGGGCGGCTCACGACGCCGCTCTTCGGTCTCGGCCTCGTCGACGCGATGCCGGATTCCTTCTTCCAGAACCTCGCGAAGAACGAGCCGTCCAGCGTCCGGGGGACCGTGAACATGGTCTCCGTCGTCCTGCCTGACCCGAGCGACACGAGTCAGAGCATCGGTTCGAGCCGCGTGGGACGCTTCGGCTGGAAGGCGGGCGTACCGAATCTCGTGCAGTTCTCCGCGGACGCCTACGTCAACGAGATGGGCATCACGACGCAGCACTGCTTCAAGGGAACGTCCATCACGGCATTCGGGACGGAATCGGCGCCGAACGGCGTTCCCGTCGCTCAGGGCTGCGACGACAACGTCCCCGGCACCGACGACCAGGTTGGCTCCTGCGCGAACGGCCTGACCGAGGTCCAGGACGACGTCGCCGCGTTCACCCAGTTCATGACCTTCCTCGCGCCGCCGCCGCGTGTCCAGCAGACCGCCACAGCGGACACGACGGCGACGGCCAACAATCGCTCGTCCGGGCCACAGCTCTTCAACAGCGTGGGATGTAACGGCTGCCACAGCACGGCGACCTTCACGACTCCGCGCCGCCCGTCGAACGGCGTCCCCGGCAGCTTCGACTTCCAGCCATTCTCCGACTTCCTGGTCCACGACATGGGCTCCCTCGGCGATCAGATCGGCAACGCCGGCGATTCGCAGGCCACCACGCGCCTCATGCGCACCGCGCCGCTCTGGGGCGTGCGCTTCAGGACGAAGCTCCTGCACGACGGTCGCGCGACCGACATCCCCACGGCCATCAAGGCCCACGACGGCCAGGGCGCGAGCGCCGCGCGTCAGTTCAACAACCTGGCCTCACGCGATCAGTCGACGCTCGT
>CAYUAW010000079.1:16094-23468 GCA_964442485.1 uncultured Polyangiaceae bacterium | reverse complement strand
GCGGTCCGTCCGTCCTTCCCCGTGCACCCCGAACCGCTCCACGAACGCCCGGTGCCCGTCGAGCGCCGGATCGGATGACCCGAAGAGCACACTCGGACGGTACCCGCTGTGGACGCGCTCCACCGTGACGGCGGCGCCCTCGACACGGAAGACGACGCGCCACTCGCGCGCGGCGAGCACGAAGCCGTCGCCGCTCTTGCGGATGCGGCGATAGGGGTGCGGCGAGGGCCCTGAGGAGAGCACCTCTCGCACCCGCGATGCGATCTCCACGCCGAGCTCGCGCGCGAGGTAGTCGAGCTGCTCCGTGGCGAGCGGCGTGAACATGACGTCGAAGCGAGGCTTCGGATCCACCGGCGCTTCGGCGGGCTCCGCGGCTTCGTCGAGCCAGCCGTGCGAGGTGGTGGCGACCGCGTCGGTGTAGGGAAGGTATGGCTTGATGTCGAGGACGGGGGTGCCGTCGATCATGTCGACGTCGAGGACGTGCAGGACGAGGCCGTCGATGCGCTCGAGGCGCAGGACGCTGAGGCCGATGGGGTTGGGGCGGTAGGGGGAGCGGGTCGCGAAGACGCCACGGCGGGTGGCGCTGCGCGGGGGCAGGACCTTGCCGCGCCAGCCCTCGTTCAGGTGAAACCAGAAGAGGACCCAGATGAGCGGGAAGCTCTCGAGGTCGGCGAGGGCGTGCTCGTGGCGGCCGTCGGGGAAGAGTTCGATGGTGCCGCGCGCGTCGCGCGCCGCCGCGGGCTGTCGCGGGGTGCTCGCGCGGTCGGGGAACGGCGTATGCAGCGTTCCGATCGGCGTGACGGAGAGGACGCGCGGCGCCGTCACATCCGCCACGCGGCGACGGCGACGAGCGCCCAGCCGGCGATGAACGCGAGGCCGCCGAACGGCGTGATCGCGCCGAGCGCGCGAACGCCGGTGAGGGACATGGCGTACAGGCTGCCGCTGAAGAGCACGATGCCGGCGAGGAAGCAGAAGCCGGCCACGAACGGGACGCTCGTCGCGCCCGGCTTGCCGGCCAGGTAAGCGGCCACCGCGATGGCCAGGGAATGAACCAGGTGGTAGTGCGCGGCCGTCTCCCAGACGCGCTGACGCGAGGCGCCGTCTGGCAGGCTCTCGAGATAGCCGCGGAGCGCGTGCGCGCCGAAGGCGCCGAGCGCGACCGCGAGGCAACCCGCGACGCCGCAGACTACGAGGAGCGTTCGTTCCGGGCTCGCCATCAGAAGATCATGCACCTCTCGATGGCGTCGACGCTGCCCGCGTGCATGGCGCACTCATAGCTCGAGCGCGACACCTTCTCCGAGCACGCGGAGAGCTCGAACTTCGGGTTCTTCTCGGCGGCCGTCCGCGCCTCGGTCTGCACGCGGGCGATCCGCTCCGGGCTGGCGCCGGGCTCTTCTTCCTGCACGAGGAGCTCGGCATAGCGCTCGACGAGCGTGCGGCACTCCTCTTCCGCGACGGGGCGGCGCCCGCAGGCAGGCGTGACGACCGCGAGCGAGACGACGGGAAGGGCACGGAGCAGGAGCCGCGTCGTCAATTGAGGCACACGTGGACGATTTCCTCGGCGGTCTTCGCGTTCCTCACGCACCCGATGGCGCGGCTCGTGATGCGCCGCCCGACGCACTCGCGCTTCGACTTCGCCTGGAACGCGAGCTTCGTCTCGGCGACCTGCTTCTGCACTTCCGCCGGCGCGGCCGGCGCCGCTTCCTTTATCTCGAGCTCTGCGATGCGGCCGACGATCTCGTCGCACTCGGATTGGGTCGCTGGCCTCCCGCAGCCCACGAGTACCAGCCCGAGCGCCCAAAATAGCCTTTGCACGGTGCCTGAGTTAGCACTCTGGAACGCTGCGCGGGGCGTCATCGAACAGGGCGACACCCGCGCATTCGAGCGCGACCACAAACTGCCGAAAACTGGACGTGTGTGCAGGTGGTGATAGCCTGAGCGTCGTGCCCAAGGCTCGCGTAGCCACGCCGGATTCGAACGCGCTCGACTTGCTGAAGAAGGCCACGCAAGCGCGAACGACCACCCTTCGTGCGAAGTACGCGACGCGTGGACTGTCCCGGGAGGGCACTGACCGCACGACGCAGTCGATGCTGCTCCGGCAGCTGTACCTGGCGCATATGGAAGCGAGGCGGTTCGACGAGGCGCTGTCCGTCGCCGACCAGATGATCTCGCTCGCCGTGATGCCGGACGTCGCTCGCCAGGATGCAGCTCGCGCGTGCCTGGGCCTCTCTCAGCCCGAGCAGGCGCTCGAGCATCTTCGCATCGCGAGCCGCGTCGGCCCTGCATCCCGACGCGCGTTCCACCTGTGGACGCTCGGCACGACTCTCTATCACCACGGCAGGCCACGCGAGGCAGCGGGCATCCTCTCGCGCGCGGCGCGCTGGGGCACGACGGCCAAGCCGCTCTATCTCGCGCAGGCCGCGCTCGCCCGTCATGCCGCCGGGGAGGCAGTTCGCGGCTGGGTGACGTTCCGCGAGCGGCTCGAGGAAGCTCCCTGCGGCCAGGGCTACGGTCAGCTCGTCCTCGGGGAGCTGGCCTTCCAGCAGAAGGACTTTTCTGCAGCAGAGCGGTATCTGGAGGGGTTCATAAAGCGGACTACTTCCGGTCGGGTAGCGCTCATCGTGGCCCTTCGCGCCGAAATCCAGCTTGCTCGCGCGCTCCTGAAGCAAGCGCGAGCGCGGTAGCTATTAGCCCCCCGCTCCGCGCGCCTTATACTCCCCGCCGCATGGCACGCGTTTCAATCGTTCGCACCGCCTCGTTTCTGGCAACGCTCGCGCTCGCGACCTCCGCGCTCGCGGCCGATCCGGATCAGTTCACGGCCGCGCTGGCGAAGGGCCCGCTCTATGCGGGGCTCGCCGCTTTCGCCAGCGGGTTCCTCGTGAGCCTCACCCCGTGCGTCTACCCCATGGTTGCCATCACCGTCAGCGTGTTTGGCGCGCGCCAGGCCTCCAGCCGTGCCCAGGGGGCGTTGCTCTCTGCGTCGTTCGTCGCCGGCATCATCGCGATGTTCGTGCCGCTCGGCGTGGTCGCGGGCCTCACCGGGAGCCTCGCGGGGGCGGTGCTGCAGAGCGCCTGGGTCGTCGGCGGCATCAGCGCCCTGTTCCTCGTCATGGCCGCCTCCATGTTCGGCGCCTTCGAGCTCGATATCCCGTCTTCCTTGAAGAACCGGCTGGCGACAGTCGGCGGTGCCGGCTACTTCGGCGCCTTCTTGCTGGGCGTGGCGTGCGGGCCCATCGCGGCGCCCTGCACCGGCCCGTTCCTCACCGGCATCCTGGCCTTCATCACGAAGACGCAGAGCGCGGGCATCGGGGCAGCAGCGATGGGCGCCTTCGCTCTCGGCCTCGGCGTGCCGTTCTTCGTCGTCGGTACCTTCGCGGTTCAGCTCCCGAAGAGCGGCGGCTGGATGGTGCACGTCAAGTCGGTGCTCGGCCTCATCCTCATCATCGTCGCGCTCTACTTCCTGAACAACGCCTTCGGGATCTTCGCGCACATCGCGCGTCCCACCCCCATCTTCGTGAAGGTCACGGGCGGCATCGCGCTGCTCGGCCTCGCCATCGGCGCTGTCCACAAGACCTTCGACGGCACCACGACCGACAAGGTTCGAAAAGGCGTGGGCGTCCTCTTCACCTCCGTGGCCGGCGCGCTCTTCATCGTCAGCGCCACCATGCCGGCTCACTCGCTCACCTGGGAGCACATCCCGGCGACGGCCGCGCGCGAGAAGGCGCTCGGTGCGCAGCGCCCGCTCATCATCGACTTCGGTGCGGCGTGGTGCGGGGCCTGCAAGGAGCTCGACAAGCTCACGTTCTCGCAGGAGAGCGTGCAGCGTGAAGCCGGACGCTTCCTGGCGGTGAAGGTCGACGCGACCAACGACGAGGACCCGAACGTGGAGGCCGCGATGAGCGCCTTCTCCGTCAAGGGACTCCCAACCCTCGTGATCTTCGACTCCAAGGGCGCCGAGGCAGTCCGCTACACCGACTTCGTCGAGGCCGGGAAGCTCCTGAGCGCGCTGAAGAAAGTGGACTAGTTTACACCTGCCCCGTGCCGCGCCCCCCACTGCACGTTGCCACGGTCGTCGGCTTCGCGCTGGCCGTTCTCCTGCTGGCGCAGGAGCTCAGAAAACGCCGCGCGCCGGCGGTCACGTTCGCGTGGCTGTTCGCGATGGCGCTCTTCCCCTACGTCGGAGTGCCGCTCTACTTCGTGTTCGGCGGCCGCAAGCTGTCGAAGCGCGCAGCGAGCAAGATGCCGGTCTACGCGCCCCGCGAAGAAGTCTCGCCGCATCCCGCGAGCACTGCCGCGGAGCCCCTCGAGCGGCTGCTGGACGGTATGGGTGTGCGCCCGACGACGGTGGACAACGGGGTCGAGCTCCTTCCGACGGGTGAAGCGGCGTTCGACGCGCTGCTCGCGCTCATCGACGGGGCGCGGCGGCGCGTGCACGTCGCGACGTTCATCCTGGGCGGCGACGAGACGGGGAACACCATCGTCGAGCGGCTCACGCGGCGAGCGACGGAGGGCGTTGAGGTTCGTCTCCTGATCGACGGGCTGTTCGCGCGCAGGCCCGACCGCCGAGCGCTCGACGGGCTGAGGCGCGCGGGCGGCCGTGTCGCCGTGTTCATGCCGCTGCTGCACGTGCCGTTCCGAGGGCGTTCGAACCTCAGGAACCACCGCAAGATTGCCGTCGCCGACGGCGAGGACGCGATGATCGGCGGGATGAACCTCGCGCAGGAGTACATGGGGCCCCGTCCGCTCCCCGGACGGTGGCGCGACGTCGCGCTCCGCCTCCGTGGCAGCGCGGCTGCCGATCTCGAAGCGCTCTTTCACGACGACTGGGCGTTCGCCTCGCGGGAACGGCTCTCTCCGCTGCCGCGAGACGCGGCGACCCAGAACGGCTCCGCCGTGCGCATCGTCGCGAGCGGTCCCGACGTGCCGACCGACACGCTATACGACGCGATCCTCTTCGAGCTCTTCACCGCCGCGGAGAGGATCTTCATCGCGACGCCGTACTTCGTTCCCGACGATGCGATGGTCCGCGCGCTCGTCCTGGCGTGCCGCCGGGGTGTCGCGGTGGAGGTCGTCGTGCCGATCCCTTCGAACCATCTGATGGCCGACCTCGCCGGAGCGCCATCCCTGCGGACGCTCCAGGAGATGGGGGGCAAGATCCGCCCGTACACGGCGGGAATGCTGCACGCGAAGGTCATCATCGTCGACCGGACGCTCGCGGCCGTCGGCTCGGCGAACTTCGACATGCGCAGCTTCTTCCTGAACTACGAGGTGATGGCACTCCTCTACGGAAAGAGCGAGATCGACCTCATGACGAAATGGTTCGAGGCCCTCCCCGCCGAAAGCGTCGCGCCGTTGCCGCGCGTCGGTCGCCTGCGGGCTGCCGCCGAGGACGTCGCGCACCTCTTCGGGCCGCTCACCTGAGCCGCGCGCGGGATCGCGCCGGCGCGCGCCGCCGTCAGGGCTCGAAGTCCTGCGACGGCTTCGGCTTCGCGGGCTTCGGCTCGGCCGCGGGGGGCTTCGGAGCGGGGGTCGCCTCCGCGGCGGGCTTCGGCTCCGCGGCGGGCTTCGGCTTGGCCGGCTTCTCCGGCGGCGTGGTCGCGGGCCTGGGCGCCAGCCCCTTCGCGGCCTTCTTGTCTTTCTTCTTCGGACCCGGAGCCTCGGGCGCGGGCGGCGCGGCGACAGCGGGCGGCGACGCCTTCTCCATCGCGTGGAAGAGCTCGGTCACCCGGGCGGAGACTTCCTCGTCGCGCGCGACCATGAGCGGGAGCAGCTTTCCGGCGTCGGTGAGATTCTGCCGGACCTCGGTACGCTTGCGCGACGACTCGTCGTGGAAGGCGGTGTCGACCTTCGGATCGAGCGGTCCGAGGACGTCCCTCAGGCGCGCGAGCTCGGGCTTCGCGTGGCGAAGGTCGGTGAGGAGCTCCGCGGCGTCGTGAACCGCGCCCTCCAGCGACGAGACGGTCTCGGCGTCGGTTCCCGTCGCCGTGCCGGATTTGACCACCTTTGCGGTCGGATCATCGCCGTCGAGGTTCGTGGTCGAGACCTTCACGCTGACGCCTGCCTTCGCGAGCGAGTCGATTCGCTTGTCGAGGGCCTGTGAGAGCTCGTCCGCCGACGCGGTGGGGGGCGCGTCCGCGACCTTCGCGACGCTCTCACGGACGTGCTTCTCCCGATCGGGAGCCTGCCCCATCGTCAGCTGGACGGCGTAGAGCGACTTGAAAAAGTCGTCGTACGTCGGCTCGCCGGCTTCGTACTTCTCCCCGCTCGCGACACTCGACGGCCTCCCGGGCCCGAGCATGCAGCCCGCGGCGAGCAGACACGCGAGCGCCGACGCGAACAGGAGCGTGCGGCGAGGGCGGGATGGATGCTTTCCGCGGCGGAGCAACGTTCGAGCGATTCTTACGGGCATCTGAGCGACGCTCCCCACAGCTCGTGTGAGGCTTCCTTCTGGACCAGGAACAGCGCGAGCGCCTGGTTCCCCGCGACCCAGAGCGCACCCTGCCCGGCGTTTTGATCGGCGCTCGACAGAGTAACCGGATCCCCGACGGCCACCAAATCCGGGGACAGCACCTGCGCGCGCACCGCGCGATTGCCCGCCGAGCCCTCCGTCCACTGGAGCAGGAAGCGCCCTTCGCCGAGCGCGTCGGCGGCAGGGGAGATCGCCTCGCCGCCCGGTCCACCCTCCGGCAGGGTGAACGTCTGGGCCTCGGCGGGGAGCTCGGGTGTCTGCGCGATCGCAAGCTCGACGTGCCAGGGGTCGGCAGGGGTCGATTTCGCGGCAAAGACGACCAGCACGTTGGTCGCAGAGGCAGCGACGCTGGGCGTTCCGAGGAGCGCCGCCTTCGCCTTGACGGGTCCGAGGTCCGTCAGCTTCGAGCCGTCTTCGTGGAGCCAGCCGATGAGGATCGTCCCTTCCTGGCCGCCCTCGCGGAAGACCACGGCATGGCCGGTGCCCGCCACGGACGCAATGCGGGGCGTCGTGATGGCGCTCTTCGCGGGCCGCGGCCAGACGACGTCCTTCGAGGAGCCCTCCACGCGCGTGATCGCGTCGCCGCTCGACGCGAGTGTGAAGCGCTTCTGCGCGTCGATCGTGCGCGCGGCGGCGAGCGAGGGGTCGGCCCGGTCGACTGCGAACTCGAGGACGCCCGAGCGAACGAGCGGAACGACGCCCAGCGTGGTGGACCCGGTCACCGTCTGCTCGAAGGCCGTCGTCTCGTCGAGTGACGCGGGATCGACGATGAGACCGACGGCGTGCTCCTTCGTCGCTGCGAGCCCGACGGCGACCTGCCCTCCGGACGGAACGGACGCGACGAGCGTGGGCACTGCGAGATACGCAGTCTCGGCGAGGCGGTGCGAAGTCTTGTCCTTGACGCA
>CAYUAW010000079.1:0-15994 GCA_964442485.1 uncultured Polyangiaceae bacterium | reverse complement strand
TCTCCGATTGCGAACCTCGCGGCTCGTTCCGCCTTCGCGAGGGGCGCTTCGGCGCGGGTGACCTTCGTCGCTTCGGACGCACTCGCCGCGGCAGGCGGAGGCGCGCGACGCGACACCGTGATTTCGTCGGCGATCCTGGGCGCCGGGGGCTCCGGTGTCACGATGACGGTCGGCAGATGCGGCGACTCCGACGCGCGAGGCGGAGTGCCGGACGCCGTCTGCACCTCCGCGGCTTGTGCTGTCCTCTCGTCCGCCTTCGCCTCGACCGCGTGCGGGGCCGGGGTTACCAGGGACTTCACGTCCGCCCCGCGAGGCGGCGGGGCAGCGGTGGCGCGCTTTTCAGGGGCCTTCGCCGGGCTCGGAACACCGCCGGGCGGAGGTGGCGCGCCGCCCTTCCGACGGGAGCTCGGCGGAGGCGGCGCGCTCGAAGTGCCTTTGACGGAGAAGATATCGCCGGTTGGCCCTCGGCTTGCGCCCTCCGGTGATGCCCCTCGCTCGCGTGTCGGCGCCCGCGGAGCCGGGGCAGGCGGGGGAATGTGCGGCGCGGCGCCCGGCGGACGCGCCGCCGGCTCCGGCGGGACGGGCGTGCGCGGTGGCGAAGCGAGCGGCGGCACGTGAGGACGGGCGGGAGGAATGCTGGAAAACGGCGGACGCTTCGGCGCGGGCACGGCCCGCGGCGGCGGTGGCAACGCTCCCACCGGACGCAGCGTATTGCTGCGCGCCGGCCATCCCTCCTCCGTCAGGGTCGGCATCACGTTCCGGATTGGAACTGGCGGGCCGACGACGGGCGGATCCGACGGTGCGGACGTCGCGCCGCGATTCGGTCCGCGAGGTGGTGGCGGGCTGGACGAGACCCGGGTGCGCTCCAGGGTGAGCGTGCCCTTCGGAACCGTACCCGCGTAGTGCGACAGCGGCGGAGACGGCGGAGCTATCGCCGACGGATCCGAGCGAATCGCGTGCTGCGATTGCGGCTGCCCGAGGCCGAGCGCCTGGTTCAGCTCGGGTACGTTCGCCGCTGGCACCCACTCGAACCACCCCGTCCGCCAGACCAGCGTGTGTGGGGGGAGCTGGCGCTGCCCGAGCGCCGCGGCCAGCTCGTCGAAGCGCACCCGGTGCTGACGCCCTCCGATATCGACCCATCGCCACTCGGACGAGCCCGAGGGCTGTGCCGTCATGGCTTCCCCCCGGCTCGAGGTAACGAAAGGCGGCAGTCGAGCACGTACGATTTTTCCCATGTTCCACGGCCGGGGGCAACGACCCTGGTCCGTCCGTCCGGGGTTGCTTATCGAAGCCCCCGTGGGCGCACACTGTGGCGGCAAGAAAAGATGGCCCGGGCGCTGCGCGCACAGTCACCGCACGGCCCCCCGGATGTGCTCGATCACGCATCCCGGCGCCCGCTCGGCGCTCCGCTCACGCCCGACGGGGCAAGGATGCCGTCGGTGGTCGCTCGTGCGACAGCAGCGATGGTCACGTGGACGGCACCCGCTGCCGCGAGCGCATGAACGCAGGCGAGCGCCGTGGCGCCGGTCGTGACGACGTCGTCGACCAGGATGACGCGCGCGTGAGGGACGGCCACGCGAGCCGTGAACGCCGCGGCGACGTTCGTGAGGCGTTCGGTGCGCGAGAGCGACGCTTGCTCCACCGTGTCTCGCGTGCGGGCGAGCGCCCGCGGGCTCGCCTCCCAGCCGAACATGCGAGCGAGGCGTGCGGCGACGAGCGCGGACTGATTGTAGCCCCGGCGCGCGAGCTTGTGCGGGTGCAACGGGACCGGCACGAACAGCGAAGGCCCCCGCACGTTCGCGGTAGAGAGAGCGTTGAACAGCCGTGCCGCGAGGGGCTCGGCGAGATCCGGCCGCGCGCCGTACTTCAACCGCGTGAGCGCGCGCGCGGTGCCGCCCCCATAGACGGAGCTCGCGACGACCAGGACTCCGTCCGTGAGCTCGTCGACGACGGGCGAGCCGCGGTCGTCGCAGCCTTCGCAGAGGAGAGCGCGCCTTGCGAGGGCCGAATCACAGGCCGCGCAGCGCGGAGGCGACAGGAGCCCGAGGAGAGCGGCGCGGCACGCGCGGAAGATATTCGACTGCACGACGCGAGGTCGGCTCGCGGCGACCGCGAGTTGCGCGGTTCATTCGACGCCGAGCAGCTTGCTCATCGACGCTTCGTCGGCAGGCGTGAACGGATACTGGTCGAACTCCGTGCTCGTCACCCAGCGGTAGGCAAAGACGTTCTGCTCCGAGGGCTCGCCGGTCAGGATGCTGCACTCGTAGAGGTGCAGATCCACCGTGTATCGCTCGTAGCGATGGCTCACGAAGCTGATGAGGCTGCCGACCTTCACGTCGACGCCCAGGCGGTGCATGACCTCTCGGGTGAGCGCGGTGGCGTCGGTCTCGCCCGCTTCCACCCTGCCGCCAGGGAACTCCCAGAGCAGGGGCAGGATCGCCGTCGGGCGGCGCTGGGTGATGAGATACCGGCCTCCCTTGGCGATGACCGCAGCGACGACTCGTATGGGCCGGGTGGACTTTGGCTCCGACATTCGGGGTTCGGCGCTCGCGGGCCGCTACATGTCGAGGCGGAAGAGCTGTTGCCCCATCAGGAGCACGTCGCCGGGGGTGAGCGCGTGCTCGGCGCGCAGCCGGATGAACGTGCCGTTCGAGCTGCCCACGTCGGTCAGGTAGACGTTGCCGCCGTGCTCGCGCGCGATGCGGCAATGCAACCCCGAGACGTAGCCGTCCTCGGAGAACAGCACGTCGCCGCGCTCTCGGCCGAGATGAATGCCCGACTCCGGCACCGGGAAAGCGTTGCCAGTGGTGTCACGCCCGATGACGAGCGCGATGCGGCCGATGTAGCCGCGGGCGGGGCTCCCGAGGCGCTCGACGCCGTCGGAGCTGGGGCCCTGGCCGACGAGCGGCTCGAACCGGATGATCTCCTGCCCGATGCGGAACACGTCCTGGTACTGCAGAGGCCACGGCGCGTTCGGCTGCAGCTTCAGGTAGACGCCGTTCAGCGAGTTCTCGTCGCGGATGGCGAGCTGGCCGCCCTGCCGTACGAACGTCGCGTGCCGCGGCGAGAGATAGCTGTCACCGGCGAAGATGGAGCCGGTGTCGCGGCCTACGGTGACCGCAGGCGCATCCGGGAGCCCGAACGTGCCCGCCTCGCTGCCGTCTGCACGGAGCGCGGTGAGCATGACGCGCGAGCCTGCCGCTGCCACGGGTGCGGGCGCGGCCGCAACTGGCGGCGGCGCGGCCGTCCCTGCGGGCGCTCCGCCCTGCAGCGTCGCCATGTTGTATCCGCAGGAAGCGCAGAAGCGGTTCGACTGAGGATTCGGGTGCCCGCACTGAGGGCACGTGACCTCGACCCCGCCCGCAGCCGGCGGTGCGGACGCTGCCGCTTGCGCGGGGGGAGGTGCTGCGAGCGGTGCCGCCGCTGAAGCGCCGGCCGGCCGCGGCGCGGCGGCAGGAGCGGCCTGTGGCGGCGGGGCCGCCGCCGGGGCGGGCTGCATGCCGCGCGCCTGCTGGACGCCCTGCGGAGGAGTGTTGGCCGAGAACGGCTTCGGCGCGTGACTGGCTCGCGGAAGCTCAGCACCACATCCGAGGCAGAACTTGTAGTGGTCCTGATTGTCCTTGCCGCACTTGTTGCACGTGATCACAGAAGGCCTCCGCCAGGAATCATGCTCGAGCACGGCGTGCCGCACCCGAAAGGGACAGGCCGCCGGAGAATACTCTGCCTTGCGACCTTCGGGATTGTCTACGCCTCCATCGAGGAATCAAGCGCGGCGTCGTGGCGGCCGGGGCTTCTTCTCTCTATTTTGTGCCGGCCTTCGTGCCCGCATGCCCCCATGGGCCCTGCTCGCGCCTTTTTGCCCTCGCCGCGCGCTCGTCTGACCATTCTCCCGACCGAGGACGACTCGGGCGCGCCTTCCCCCTTATCGAAGCCCGAGCGGGGCAAGCCCCGCCCGAGAAGACATGCGGGTCTTGGAAACGTTTCGAGCTCGCGAGGTTCAGGGCGCGAGCGTCGCGAGCGCGTCCCGGAGCAGATCAGCAAGCGCGTCCTTGCCGATCCGGTCGCCGAGCGCTCGTACGGCGCGCTGTGCGTCCGGTAGCCGGTAGCCCATGTTCGTCAGCGCGCCGATCAGGCGTGCCTCGTCGCTGGCAGCCGGGCCCGAAGGAGCGCGCTGTACGCTCGCCAGATCGGAGAGCTTCTGCAGGCGCTCGCGCAGCTCGAGAACGAGCCGCTCGGCGGTCTTCTTGCCGACGCCGTCGATGCGCGTGAGTCGCCCCACGTCCTTCGCCGCCACCGCTTGCGCGAGCTCCGCCGGCGGCAACGCGGACAGCACACCGAGCGCCGTCTTCGGTCCGACGTTCGGGACGTCGATGAGCAGCTTGAACACGCGTCGCTCGAGCTCCGACGCGAAGCCGTAGAGATCGAGGATGTCCTCGCGCACGTGCAGGTGCGTGAAGAGCTCGACGCGTCCGTCGAGCCCAGGCGCCGCACGGCCGAGCGTGCCGAGCGGCGCGCGCACCTCGTAGCCGACGCCGCCGACGTCGACCACGAGGCCACCGTCCGCTTCCTCAGCGACGACGCGCCCGTTGAGTCGACCGATCACGACGGCGAACGCTCGCGCGGATGGGCAGGGCGATCAACTGAATTGTCGCTCCCCGGAACCAGCCGAGGCTAGCGTCAGTTCTTCTGAGCGCCCTGCGCGATCCACGCGGCGATCGCGTCGAACTTCTTGCGGTCCGTGCCCTCGCAATAGAGCGTCGCCCCGCCCTGCGGCATGGAGAGGCCGCACGGACCGGGGTTGTCCTCGTGCGTGGGGTCCTGGTTCATGCAGGTGTAGCCCTTCGAGTTCTCCTGGTCGGCGAGCTTCAGGATGAGGAAGCTGTTGCCCGGATCGTTCGGAGCGACGCGTTTCACCGAACCGTCGGTGACGGTCGAGGACGGCGCCATGAGGGAGTCGTAGACGTCCGAGATGATCTTGTCGTCGAGTGGATGCGGCTTCGATAGATCCGAAGCCGGGTTCGGATCGGGAGGTGCCGGGAACGAGCACTTCCACTTCGAGGTCGTGTCCGGGGCGCAGCGGTAACCGAGGTTCAGGCCGGCCTCGTGCTGGTCGGGCCGATGGCAGCCACTGACGGTACAGCTGAAGCCGAACAGCGGGAGGACGTCGTCCTTGAAGGAGACGGGATCGGCGCTTGCGTACGACGAGTAGTCGATGTGCTTGCAATCGGCGGGGGGTGGCCCGCTGTCGGTCTTCGCCGTGCTGCCGCCGGTGCCGCCGCCGTCGTTACTGCTGCCGCTGCCGGGAGAGCTCTTGTCGCTGCTGCAGGCCGCGAGCAGCGACGCGCTCACGATGCCGGCCAGGATGAAAGTTGGTCTCTTGGTCGTCATTTCAAGCTCTTTCGTGACGTGATGCGGCACGGCTCACGAAAGGGTGAACCGTGCCGAACCTCGTAGTGAGGGCGCGCGGGACGAGGGCGCGCGCGCCGCTCGGCCTCAGTTCATCTTCGCGCCCTGCGCGATCCACGCGACGATCGCGTCGAAGCGCGGGCGGCTCGTACCCTCGCAGAAAGCGGTGCCGGTCAGCGGCATGAAGCCGCCGCAGGGGGTCATGTCGCGCGTGGGGTCCTGGTTCGTGCAGGCGAGGCCCTTCGAGTTCTGCTGGTCGCTCAGCTTCAGGACGATGAAGCTGTTGGCGGGGTCGCCCGGCTTGACGCGCATCATCGCACCGCCATTCACGGTCGCGGACGGCCCGAGAAGGCTCGCGAGCATAGCCGCCTGGGTTGCCGGATCATCCGGGGCGGGCATCGTGACGTCGGTGGGATCGGCGGACATCGCCGGGAAGGTACACTTCCACGTCGCCATCGGGTCGTAGTTGCACTTGTAGCCGAGGTTCAGGCCGGCCTTCTTGTCGTGCACGTTGTGGCAATCGCTCGCCGTGCAGCCCTGCCCGAAGATCGGGAGCAGATCGTTCACGAAGGAGACCGGGGGCATCGAGGCGTACGCCGCGAAGTTGACCGCGTTGCAGGCGCCCGTCGCCGCGCCGCCGGCCGTGCCCGCGCCGGCCGTCCCCATGCCGCCGCCGGCGGGCAATCCGGCCGCGCCCATACCTGCGGTCCCACCCGTCCCGACGACTCCGCCCATGCCGCCCGTGCCGCTGGAGGACGTGGTGTCTTTCGGTCCACACGCCGTGAGCGCGAGCGCCGTTCCGAGTCCGAAGGAAATGAAGATCGCTTTCTGAAATGCCATTCGTAAAAAGTCCGTGGGCTAGGGGTTTTGCTGCGTCGCTCGGGGCGAGGCTAGCAGATGTCGTCGGATCGGGCCGGTAACGCGCTCACTCGCCCGACGACGTACTGTGCGCCCTTCATCGTGTTCCGGTCGGCGCGACGCAAGGTGTCTCTTCAACGCGCCGTTTCGGTCGGAAGTTTCGCGCGATGCTGCTGCGACAAGGTGACGCACCGTTCACCGGGCCGACAAGACGCGCCTTGGCGCCGAGCGCCGGAGAGAGTAGCGAAGGCCCGCCTCGTGCCGAAACGAGAGAGCCGCGCTCCATACGTATGCGTCACTCCAACCTGAAAATGCCTTCACCCTTCCGCAGCGTTCCTGGATCCATCGCG
Organism: uncultured Polyangiaceae bacterium; assembly: GCA_964442485.1. Classification (GTDB taxonomy): domain Bacteria; phylum Myxococcota_A; class Polyangia; order Polyangiales; family Polyangiaceae; genus DASZVB01. The sequence goes on along the minus strand of CAYUAW010000079.1, from coordinate 9,380 downwards.
CTCATCGTCATCCCCGTACTGATCGCGGCATGCGGCGGCTCCTCGAGCGAGACGCCGCCGCCCCTCGAGCCGAACCCGCACGAAATGGCTCCAGCGGGGCCCGTTGCGGGCCCGGCGCCCGGTGTACGACGCAACTCATCCGACGAAGAAGCGCTGCCGCGCGGCGGCAAGAACGGCGAGCGGCGCTCGCATCGCCACGCGGGCGACGCGGGGCTCTTCTGAGGGCGCGGTTTTCGCTGGCGGGCTCGTAACCATTCCGCGAGACGGCGGATCGACGCCGCCGGTTGCCCCTGCCGCCCCTAGAACGCGCCTGCGACGGCCATGCCGCCGTATCCGGGCGCGAATGCCGGCGCGACCGTCGCGGTGAAGCTATGCGACGTCGCGCTCGCGCTCGGATGCGGCTTCGAGACGCCATACCAGATGCCGCCCGCGAGGATGGCGCCGATGCCGACGAGTGCCAGCGAGCCCGAGATGTCACGACGCGTGATCGCGGCGTTGCCGTCGCTGCGCGCGCTGTCGTTCGCCGCGCTGCACTGCCGCCCCGGGCACAGCTGCTCGAACTTCTTGATGTCGGAGTTCGCTCCGAGCCAGATGATCCCGCTGACGACGGTGAGCACGACACCCGCCCCGCCCACGATCAGCGGAGCGATTGGCCGGTGCCCGCCGCTCGGCGGCGGCGTCTGCTCGCTGGGTGGCGGAGGAGCAATCGCGGGTGCGGTCTCCACCGGCGGAGCCTGCACGGGGGCGGTGCTCGCTGGCGGAGGTGCCGAGGCTGCCTCGCTCTGGATCTGTTCCTGCAGCTTCTCGATGCGGCGCTTGATCTGGCTCTCCTCCGACGAGTTCGGCACGCGCGCGAGAAACGTCTGCAGCGCGGTGACGGCGTGCTGCTTCAGGCCATTGAGCTCGTACGCGCGCGCCAGGTTCAGGAGCAAGGGATGCGCGGTACAGTCGCGCCGGTAAGCGTCTTCCCAGTACGTGATCGCGCGGTCGTAGTCCGCCTCGTTGAAGGAGCCGTTGCCGGCGTCGAACGCGCCCTTCGCCGCCGAGATGTCGCCCTGGGTGGGCGTGCGGTCGCAAGGCACGTACGGCCGCGGGGCGTCCTCGGCGCTGGCCAGCCCCGGGCAGAGGGAGAGCCCCGCGGCAACGGCCCATGAGCTGAGACGGACAGGCGAACGCATTCGAGTGACTCCTTCTGAGACCAGTCCGCGGATAGCTTAACGCGGTATCCCCCGGCAACTAAAGACAAGTCAGCGTCCGCAGCCGTGCTAGGAGGCCGGGCGCGAGGGCGAACCAGGGCCGTCCTCGGTCAACCTCTCACGGATGCCCGCACAAAACGGGCATGCAGCGCTCACTCGTCGTAAAAATGGTCCAGCTTTCCCGTGCGTCGTCTCCCGGGACGACCCTTCGACCTTGTCGCCCAGCGGGGTTCCTTGGCATGGTCAGAGGGTGCGAGGTGTTCGAATGAAACGCCCTCTGCCCGTCGCGCTGCACCCGAGCCGCGAGGAGGCCGCTATTGCTACCGGAGCGTGAGCAGATCCTCGTCGTCGACGACGAGCCCAACTTGCGCCGCGTCCTGTCGGCGCAGCTCGCGCGAGACGGCTACGACGTGCACACCGCGGAGGATGGCGAGCAGGCGCTCGGCATCCTGGCCGAGCACCACGTCGATCTCGTCATCACCGACCTTCGCATGCCGAAGGTCGACGGGATGGAGCTCTTGCGCCGCGCTCTCGCGATGGATCCCGAGCTGCCGGTGGTGATGATCACGGCTCACGGCACGGTCGACAACGCGGTGGAGGCACTGAAGACCGGTGCCTTCGACTACATCACGAAGCCGTTCGACCAGTCCGAGGTGCGCGTCATCGTCAAGAAGGCGCTCCTCACGCGGAACCTCGCCGCGCGAGAGGCCACGCGGGCCGAGGGCTCGGTGCCGGAGTTCCGCCACGGTATCATCGGCAGGAGCGCCGCCATCCAGGAGCTCTACGCCGTCCTCGACCGAGTCGCGGATACTCCGACCACCGTGCTGGTCACGGGAGAGAGCGGCACCGGCAAGGAGCTCGTCGCCCGCGCGCTGCACGAGGGCTCCTCGCGCCGCGATCGTCCGTTCATCAAGGTGAACTGCGCGGCGATCCCCCACGAGCTCATCGAGAGCGAGCTGTTCGGTTACGAGAAGGGCGCCTTCACTGGCGCCGCCGGGCCGAAGCCGGGGCGCTTCGAGCTCGCGGCGGGCGGCACGCTCTTCCTCGACGAGATCGGCACCATCCCCGTCGAGATGCAGGTGAAGCTGCTCCGGGCCCTGCAGGAGAGCGAGTTCGAGCGAGTCGGCGGCATCAAGACGATCCGCGTCGACGTCCGGCTCGTCGCCGCGACGAACACCGACCTGAAGAAGGAGATCGCGGCGGGGCATTTCCGCGAGGACCTCTACTACCGCCTGAACGTGGTCCCCATCCGGCTCGCGCCGCTCCGCGAGCGGGAGGACGACACGCTGCTTCTCGCGCGCCATTTCATCGAGCGTTCCAACGCGAGGCTCGGCAAGCACGTCGAGTCCCTCGAGCCCGAGGCCGATCGGGTGCTTCTTTCGCACTCGTGGCCCGGCAACATCCGGGAGCTCGAGAACGTGATCGAGCGCGCGGTGCTGTTCTGCGACGGTCCGCGTCTGCGCGTCCGCGATCTGCCGCTGGAGGTGCGCGACGAGCGAGCCGCGGCGTCGGCCGCGCTCGCGGCATCCGCACCCGCGCCCGCCGCGCCCGCAGCGGCCGTCACCGGCGACGGCCTCAAGCAGCAGGTGAAGGCCGCGACGAGCCGGCTCGAGCGCGAGCTCATCGTGCACGCGCTCGACCAGACGCGCGGCAACGTCACGCACGCCGCACGGCTCCTCAAGATCTCGCGGAAGGGCCTCCAGCTGAAGATGAAGGAGCTCGGGCTGCGGGAGAGGGATGGCGGGACGGATTCGTGAACGTCCCGTGAGCGGCCCGGCGGCCGCCGCGGTCATCGCCCTGGCCGTCGCGATCGCCTGTCACCCGAAATCGAAGGGCGGTGCGGCGCCCGGGGGGACCGCGAGCGCGGCTGCCCTGGAAGGCACGAGCTCCGGCCCGACGCCGCCGCCGTGGGACGCTGGAAAGAAGGCTCCCGCGACGCCGGACGGCATGGTGTGGATCCCTCCGGGCGCGCTCGTCGCGGGCACACCGAAGGCCGTGCTCCCGCGCATCGCCGACGAGGAGATGGAAGGTGAGCAGGTCGTCCTCGGCGGCTTCTTCATGTCGATCTTCCCTTACCCCAACGAGGAAGCGGCCATCCCGCTTGCCAGTGTAACCCAGGAGCAGGCCAAGGCGCTGTGCGAGAAGCGCGGACAGCGACTGTGCACGGAGCTCGAGTGGGAGCGCGCCTGCAAGGGGCCGGACAATCACATCTACGAGTACGGAGATCGCTACCGCGCGGACGCTTGCGGCACGGGCGCGGAGCCGCGCATGCTTCCCGTCGGCCTCCGGCTCGGCTGCCGGAGCGACTTCGGGGTGCGCGACATGCACGGCTCGCTCTTCGAGTGGACCGCGAGCCCCTGGAACCGAGGCACGAAGGAGCCGCTGGTCGCGGTGCGTGGCGGCAACAGCCCGGCCGGCGAGCTCACCGGTCGCTGCGCGAACGGCATCGCGCGGCCGCCCACGTCGAAGTCGTCGACCATCGGGTTTCGATGCTGCGCTGGCGCCGAGAGCCGCGCGGAGGTCACGCTCCACGTCGAGCGCGGTACTGCGCTCGAGCTGCGCCAGTACCCCCCGTCGTTTCTGAAGCGGCTCGACAGAGCGCTCCCCGACGACGCGCGCGCGGAGCTCCGCCGCGACGACACCTTCCGCATCAACGCCGCCTGGCTGTGGCACCCCATCGGCAACGAGGAGCTCGTCATCGGTGGCGGCTGCACCGCAGGTACGACGAGCCGCGGCTGCGGCATGATCGTCGTGCGCGTCGTTGGCGAGAACATGGAGCCCATGGCCTGGGCGAGCAGCGGCGTCTTCGTGCCTTCCCCGCGCGTCGAGAACAACCCGCGCTTCCTCTGGGTGTACGGCGGTGACGTGAGGAGCCACTTCCGCCGGCTCCTCACCTACGCCTGGGGCCGCGTGACGCTCGGCGAGCTCCAGCGCAACGTGAAGCTGCCGCCGGCGAAATCGAAGGCGAAGTAGCGCGCGCTCTGCATCGCGAAAGAGCCTGGGCTCGCGTCGAAAGGGCGCAACCCGGACGCTGACTGGGCCGAGCTACCCGGGTCTGGCGAAGGATGCTATTTCATGACCATGGATGCGCACGAGCAGCGCCGGTATCGCCGTGCTCCGGTGCCCGTTCACTTTCCGACGTTCGCTGAGATGCCCGAGAGCAAGAGGCATCTCGAGAGCCGCACCACGCTCTATCAGATCTTGAAGCTCGCCTTCGCCGACCGCGCGTGCATCGGCTGCGACCAGTTCGTCTACTGGGATCCGACGGATCCCAAGGCGTGTCTCGCCCCGGACGCCTTCCTGCGCCTCGGTGCGAAGGACGAGCTCTTCGCATCGTGGAAGGTCTGGGAGCGCGGCGCGCCGCACCTGGCCGTCGAGGTCGTGAGCATCCACGACTCGCGCGACGAGGTTTGGGAGCGGAAGTTCGACAAATACCGGAGGCTCGGCGTGCGAGAGCTCGTCCTGTTCGATCTGGAGGCGCACGCCGCGCCGCTACGAGTTTGGGACGCGGTCGACGGCGATCTCGTCGAGCGAGAGCTGATCCTTCCTCGACGAACTCAGTGCGGGCCGCTGGAGCTTTCGTGGGTTGTCGTCGACGATGAAGAACTGGGTCTGTCGCTGCGGCTGGCCGATTCCGCCACCGGGGCGTTCCTTCCCACCCCGGCCGAGGCCGAGCGGGAGCGTGCCGAGGCCGAGCGCGAGCGTGCCAGGGCCGAGCGCGAGCGTGCCAGGGCCGAGCGCGAGCGCGGCGAGATCCGCATCCGTGCCCTCGAGGAAGAGCTCGCGCGGCTGAAGGCGTCGGGCTGAGTCCCCCAAAGGGAGCTCGAGTCAGCGCCCGCGGCAGGCGTTGTCGATCTTCGAGAGCGCGGTCGCCTCGTGTCGCATGGTGCGCGTCGCGGTCGTACGCGCGAGGAGCAGGCGCCCCTCGTCGTTGGCGTCCAGGGCATCCGCGAAGGAACGAGCGTCGCGGGCGGCTTCGTGCAGCATGCGCTGGTAGTCGTTGACCGCCTCTGCGAGGTGCCGGCTGCGGATCTGCACCTGGCCGGTCGCGTTCGCGAGCGCCTCGTACTTGGTCGCGATGGTCCGGTACGATGCCGGCTTCAGCACCATGCGATCGTGGTCGATGTCCGCGAGGACGGGGTTCGTGAGCCTTCCGATCGAGTGGCACTCGTTGGCGCGATCCAGCCCGGCACACGACGTGGACAGGGCGCCGAGAGTGATGGCGAGGAGCGTCCGGGCGAGCATGGGCGATCCCCGTTTACACGCGCGCGCTGCGTCGCGCGACCCGTACGGACGCTCGCCTGGTCAGCCGAGGATGGAACGCGCTCATTTTCCGTGCTTTACCGTCAAAACCGGATGCGGTCCCTGGCGAAAGCCCTCCTCGCACTCTTGCTCGCGCTGGGGTGTGAGCGTCCCGCCGGGACCGCACCGTCGGGACCCCCGGCGCCCTCGTCGCCGTCGAGGCCGCCCCCGAAACCGCAGGCGAGCTCGCGGCCGGCGTTTGGCAGCGACGGTGGGGTGGCGCCGTCGATGCCGCTCGACCCGAAGGCGCGCCGCGCGATGAAGCTCTCTCCGCTCAGGGAGCACGAGCCTGGTGTCGCCCTGGGGAAGGGACGCATCGCGGTGCTGACCGAAGACGCCCTGGTGGTCCGCGACACGACGAAGTTCGAGGAGGTGGCCCGCGTTTCGGTCCACGGGGCGCAGAGGCTCACGACGCTGTCTGACGGCAGCTTCGTCGCGGCGGACTCCGTGCACACGGCGTGGCTACTGCCGTACGACACGCGGGCGAGAGCCTACGCGCACGTCGTGATGCTGCCGGACTCCACCTGGTTCGCCGATCGCGAGACGCCCAACGTGTTCTGGGTGCTGTCCAGGCGCGGAGCAACGCTCTACGAGTACGTGCTCTCGTCGTCGGCGGCGGCTCTCGGGCTCCTCGTCACGAAGGAGTGGATCTCCCTGGACGGATTCGACGGTCGGGTGTTCGGCTCGCTGCGCGACGGCTCGTTCATCTATTCGACGGCGAGCGGCTTCTCGCGGTTCGACGGCCCCCTCGGGAAGAACGCGGTCGAAGGCGACGCGCGCGAAGCCTTCCGCGTCCTCCCGGGCTCCAGGGTGGACACGCTCTGGCTCGTGACGAAGGACGGCGCGACGCTCCATCGTCTCCTCTTCGGTAAGCTCGTGAAGCTCCGGTCCGTCGCGTTCTCGGCCATGAGCTTCGACGTCGACGCCGACGGGGAGTATCTCGCCGTCCTCGAGCTCCGAGAGCCCGGAGATCGGGCGTGGAGCTTCGAGCTCGAGGTCTTCGACGTCGAGGGCAAGCGCCGCGTTCACGAGCCGCTCCGCGCCGATGAGAGCCTCGATCCGGACGGCTGGGTCAGGGCGCTCATGCGCAACCGTCACCTGTCGATCGCGGACGGGCCGACGCCGCTCGTCGCCGTCGGCGGTCCCGAAAACCTCTCTGTGTGGCGTGCCGACGACGGGACTCGGGTGCTGCCGGTGCGCTGAGCCTTCTCGCCGAGACTCCCGTGGTCATGGTCCCCTTCGCGGATTGGGAGCTGCTCCTCCGCAACTGCAAGTTCTTGGCAGGAACCGACGCAAGCGTCGGCTCCTTTCGTCCGGGCGGACTTTCCTGAATTTGTGATGAATCCTGACGCCTTCAGCCCCTTCGCGAAACTTGGCCGTTCACCGGGAACGCGGGGATTCTCGACGGTCGGACGGGAGCCGCATGAAATCGATAAGGAAGGAGCCCGAGCTCGTCGCACTCCGCAAGCTCGCCGAGCAGCTCGCGGGGGCGCGGAAGGAGCGCGTCACGAGCGCCCACCTGCTCGCCGCCATCGCCTCCAGGGAAAGTCCGGCGGCGGATCTGCTGGCGGAGCGCGCGCTGAACGGGGAGCGGCTGCTGCGCGCGGCCCGCGCCTCGACCGACGATGAAGCGGACCCGCTCCGCCGCGCCGTCGAACGAGCGCGAGAGATCGGCGCGCGAATGGGCGCACCCGAGCCGGTGGGCGTGCATCTGCTCATCGCGCTGCTCAGCGAACGGAAATCCGCGGGGCATCGCGCGCTCGATCAGTGCGGCGTCGACGTGAACCGGCTCCGCGTCGCCGCGATGAACGTCGGACTCGGTCTGGTCGGTCGTCGCCGCATCGTGACCCGTCACGACGAGCTCGAGGCCGGGCATGCGACGCCGGCCTACGCACGCCGCCCATCGGGCACCACGGTGCCGCTCGTTCCGGCTCGCCCTCCGCGGCCGACCGCGAAGCCGGCAACCCTCGTCGAGGAGCCGCCGCACTCGGAGCCTCTGGTGGAGCCCGCCGCCGACGCGCGACCCGTACGCCGCGTCTCGCGCGTGCCGCCGCTGACGCCGAACGCGTCACGCTTCTGGATCGATCCGAAGAAGGCGCCCACGCTGGCCGCGCTGGGACAGAACCTGACGCTCGCCGCCGAAGCGGGCGAGCTCGACCCGGTCGTCGGGCGCGACTTGGAGATCGAGCAATCGCTCGACGTCCTCGCAAAACGCCTCGGCAACAACCCGTGCCTCGTCGGCGTCGCGGGCGTCGGCAAGACGAGCGTCGTCAGAGGGCTCGCCGCCCGCATCGCGAGCGCCGAGGACGTCGCGACGCTCGACGACCGGATCATCGTCGAGGTACAGGTCACCGATCTGCTCGCGGGGACGGGGATCCGCGGCGCGCTGGCCCAGCGCTTCGCCGCGATCCGGAAGGAAGTCCTCGCCGCCCAGGGTCGCATCGTCCTCTTCTTCGACGAGATCCATCAGCTGTTCACCGGGGACGCCGCCGACGAGATCGCCGCCGATCTGAAGGTCGCTCTCGCCCGCGGAGAGCTGCCGTGCATCGGGGCGACCACGCTCGACGAGTACAAGCGCTCCATCGAGGTGGACGCCGCGCTGGCACGCCGGTTCTCGCTCGTCGAGGTGGAGGAGCCGACCCGCGAGGACGCCTATCTCGTCCTCGACGCGCTGGCGCCGAGCTTCGAGAAACACCACGGCGTCCGCTACGCAGAGGACGCACTCGCGCTCGCTGTGGGCTGGTCGGTGCGGTACCTGCCGGGGCGCGCGCTCCCCGACAAGGCGGTGTCGATCGTCGATCTCGCCGGTGCTCGCGCGCGACGGCGCGGCGGCGCCGAGGTCACAGCGGAGATCGTGGCCGAGGTCGTGTCGGAGATGGCCGACGTGCCCGTCGAACGTCTGCTCGAGACCGACAAGGAGCGCATGCTCCGTCTTGAGGAGCTGCTCGCCGATCGCGTGGTCGGCCACGCGACCGAGCTAACGCGCATCGCGCGGATCCTGCGCCGCAACGCGGCGGGTCTCGGCTCGCGGCGTCCGATCGGGACGTTCCTCCTGCTCGGGCCGACCGGCGTCGGAAAGACGGAGACGGCGAAGGCCGTGGCCGATGTCCTCTTCTTCGACGAGAACGCGATGACGCGCCTCGATCTTTCCGAGTACTCCGAGGCGCACGCCGTTGCGCGGCTGCTCGGCGCTCCCCCCGGCTACGTCGGGCACGAGGCCGGCGGCCACTTGACGGAATCCGTGCGGCGGCGCCCGTACCAGGTGATCCTCCTCGACGAGATAGAAAAGGCGCACCCCGACGTGCTCCAGACGTTCCTCGGCGTCTTCGATGAGGGAAGGCTCACCGACGGGCGCGGACGGACCGTCGACTTCACGAACACCGTCATCCTGCTCACCTCCAACATCGGCGCGGAGGAGACCGGCGCGCGCGAGCGGCGGCGGGTCGGGTTCGGTGGCGCGGCTTCCGACGGAAGGGCAGCGGCCGAACGTGCCGTGACCGCCGCCGCACGCACGGCGCTCTCGCCGGAGCTCTACAACCGCATCGACGAGGTCTGCGTCTTCGCGCCCCTGTCCCGCGAAGAAGTGAAGGAGATCGCGCGCCGATTGCTCGATGGAATGGGCCAGGCGCTCTCCATCGATCGCGGCCTGCGGCTCGACTTCGGCGACGACGTCGTCGATTTTCTGCTCGACCGCGGCGGCTTCGATCCGTCGCTCGGCGCGCGGCCGATGAAGCGCGCCATCGCCCGGCTCGTCGAGGCGCCGCTCGCCGACGTCCTCCTTCGCGGGGAAGCACGCACCGGGGACGCGGTGTGTCTCGAGTTGTCGAACGGCGAGCTCAACGTGAGAATCGCCGCCGAAAGCGCCGGCATTTCCGCGGCCGA
>CAYUAW010000078.1:20447-23580 GCA_964442485.1 uncultured Polyangiaceae bacterium | reverse complement strand
TCGTGGTCACCGAATGGTCGCCATTTGGTTCCTCTTTCGGTTCGCCCGCAGGTGGTACGAGGACCTGAGCCCGGGAGGGTTGGCGGCGTCGAGGGTCGTATGCAGAAATGGGCGTTCGCAAGTATTGCGGCTGCACTTGCGCTGGCGGGTGGAGGCCTCTGGAATCGGCGCGCGCTGAACCACGACGCTCGACCGGTGAATCGGTCAGGAACCTTCAACCACGCGCCAGGCAAGACCGTTAGGGGCTCTCTATCCGGCAAGGTCCTGACTTCGGGCGGCGAGCCAATCGCTCACGCAAGAGTGTGTGCAACTTGTGCGACCTGTGACCCTACCGTCACGGAGTTTCATAGCTGTGCTCTTTCCGACAGTACTGGTGCGTTCAGTCTGGGGAATCTGGTCCCCATGGCATATCGGTTGGCCGCAGCAGCGAAGGGCTTCTCACCGGGGCTCGCGCAGGAGGGCAAGGCAGTGCGCGTCGTTCCTGACGCAAACGGTGCTTTCGACGTCGTGCTAGCACCCGGCGGCGCTGCCCTGGCCGGGGCCGCGACCGATGCAGCTGGGCGTGCGATTCCCGATGCCGAGATTCGACTCGTGCATTGGCAACCCCCCTGGATGGCGATCGGCGTTCGTGCGAATTCCGTGGGGCGCTACGAGCAGTGGGTCAGCGAAGGGGCATGGACGGTCTCTGGCATCGCCGAGGGATACGCTTGCTCTGGCGTCCCTGCGGTGGCGCCATCGGAGGACGCTTCCGTCGTCTTGGCCCCCGGAGGAATACTGAAAGGGGTCGTCGAGTCGGAAGCGGACAGGCAGCGTGTGGCAGGCGTCGAAGTGACGGCAAAGTTGCTCGCGCCGAATCGCTCGTACGTGCTGTCCACGGTGACGACCGACGACGGTTCGTTCGTCCTGAGCAGCCTCGAAGGCGGCAGCTACCTGGTGCGCGCGGCGGGTCGGGGCCTGCGCGGCGAAATCCCCTTCGTCTCCGTTGCGCCGCGACAACAGCCGAGTGTCTCAATCCCTGTCCGGAGCGCTGCGCGCGTGAGAGGACGCGTGCTCATCGGCTCCCAGTCGACGCCTTGCGAAGAAGGCTCCGTTACCTTGGGCGCTCCCGGGCCCGACGTTCTACTTCGCGAAGGGTCGGCGCTCCCCGCGAGCCCGGACGGTGCCAAGCCGGGCCAAACGTGGGGCCCTCAAACATCCACCCAGATCGATTCGCAGGGCAACGCACTGTTCGAGTCCGTGGCGCCCGGTCATTACTTCGCGACCGTCGAGTGTAGAGATCACGTCCTCGCCAGCGGCCCTGATGTCATCGACGTGAGCGAGCGAGACGTGCAAGGTCTCGTCTGGCGCGTCGAGCCGGGCGTCGGCGTCGACGTCCAGGTAGTCGACGAGCTGGCGCGCCCGGTTGCGGGGGCGGAGGCCTGGCTCGAGGGTCCCGTCGAGTCCGGCGTGGCGAGCAAGTCGATGCCGCTCCCGACCGATGGCACGGGCCGCTACAAAACGCCGCTCGAGCTGCGCCCCGGGCTTTACACGCTGAAAGCCGACTGGACGCACCAGGCAAAGCCCGTGTCACTCGACCTCCGGCACGCGTCGGGCGTGGTCTCGACGACCTTGAGGCTCGACGGAAGTGCCGCAGTCGCGTTGACGTTGCGCGGAACCGACGGGCGCGCGCTCGATGGACTCCTCGCTCGCGCCTATCCCGCAACCAGCGTGTCACCGGACAGCGGTCGCCCGGCGTTCGTGCTCGGAACCCCGCTTGGCAATGGACGATACCGTATCGGGCCGCTCGCGCCCGGTCGATACGCAGTAGACATCACCGATGAGTTGAATCCACCCGTTCCGGTCAGGGCGGCCGACTCGAGCACGTTGAGCGTTGCCGCCGGCGCCGTGACCGAAGCTTCGGCTACGCTCGATCGTTCAGGCAGAATCGGCGGTCGCGTCGTCGATGGCGCCGGCAACGGCGCGGCGGGAGTCTGGGTCACGTTGATACCGCCGGCCCAATCGAACACGGGAAGCCCGGACCCCCTGGCGCTCGAGCGATCGCCGCGCGGCCGCATGCTGACCGACGAAGCGGGACAATTCGCATTCCCCGCGCTCGCACCGCTTGGTGTGTTCACGGTGCTCGCCGAGAGCGCGGATGCATTCGCGATACACCACGGCGCACGAAGCGGCGGAAGTGTGACGCTCGCCCTCCAGAGAGCAGCCACCTTGAACGGAACCGTGTCGTTCCCGGACGGCCGTCTCGCCGACGATTTCCAGATTGGGGCGGTCGAGCACGAGACGGGCATCGCTCGCGGTGGAAAGTTCCTCCACACGAACGGAAGATTCTCGCTGTCGGGCGTAGCCCCTGGGGAAATCGAAGTCACCGTGACGACCACGTCCGGGAGCTTCGCTCGAGCAGAGGTGAGCATCGCTGCAGGACAGGTCGTCGACGACCTGCAACTTTGGCTCGTCGCTCCCGAAGTAGAACCCTTTGCTGCGGGAGCGGAACGTTTGATCTCCGCTCACCAGACGCTCTGAAGCAAAACCAAATTCACAAAGACACGCTAGTTCACCGTGAGCTCTGCTTCGCGCACCGAGATTCGCTCGGTGTGCCTTGCCCCATAACAACGAAGAACAAGGAAACGACCATGAATAATATCACTAAAACAGGATTGGCATCGACCCTCGTAGCGGCATGCCTGGCAGTCGCTCCCGCGAGCCAGGCCTCCAGTCCCGCAGGCGTCATTCTCGGACAAACCCAGTTCGGCGGAAACGGCCAGACTTCCGGAACCATCTGCGCGACCACGAAGAACACCGCTTGCGCCTCCGCAGCCATTTCGGAGGCCACGAACGGATACGCGTACACCTACACGTATTACGTTTCTGGAGGCACCGCGCAGAACTCGGTCTCGCTGTACTGCAACGCCATATTCCATGCATATGTGTCGGGCCCTGACACCGGCACATTCCATATCTCGTATTGCCCGGTGGGCCAGTCCGGTACGGCGTCCATCCACTACGTCTGGGCCTCGTAAGGCCGACGACGAAGCTCACTTGAGCTGCTCTCGAGAAACCGCAGCGGCGACCAGATCTTGAGCAGAACCGACCCAGATTCGGCTCTCACCGCTGGGAGCTGAATCTGGCGCACGGTCAA
>CAYUAW010000078.1:0-20347 GCA_964442485.1 uncultured Polyangiaceae bacterium | reverse complement strand
GCGTGGCGTGCTTGTCGATGAACAAATCACTGAGAATCGTTCTCGGCGCTGCAGCCGCCTTCGCCTGCGTCTTGCTCTTCTGGTGGCTGGAAGGCGGTCGGCAGTCGGTTGCTCACCAGATGGCACCGGCGTCCGTCCCCGCCCGAGCCGCGGCCATCGGCCCCGCGCGGGCAGCTTCGAGCGGAAGCTCGCTCTCGGGCACCGTGAAAACGCCGGAAAGGGAGCCCGTCCAGGGTGCGAGAGTCTGCGCGACGGAGGTGAGCTCGCAGGGGTCTTCACAGCCCGCGGCCTGGTGCACGGAGACGGACTCGAAGGGAACGTACCGCATCACGCCGATTGCGAGCGGCGGATATTTCGTCAGCGCAGCAGCGGCTGGGTTCGCACCCGGTACGGCGGAGGCCGGGCGACCGATCTTCATCGCTGCGGGCCAGAGCAGAGCTTCCGTCGACATCGTGATGTCCCACGGTGGCGCGAGATTCGCCGGCGTCGTGATCGACGCGACCGGCGGCCCGATCCCCGGTGCCGTCGTTCGAGCTACCCGCATCGACGCATCGACGCACGACACCATTTCGATCGAGAGTGATCGCGAGGGTCGATTCGTGCTCTGGGCGTTTCCCGGGCCGGTAACCTGGATGGCCGAGGCAGCCGGGTATGCTCCGGCACTCGGGTCCCGCGTCGCACCGACCAGTGATCTGGTCATTCAAATGACGCCCGCTTCCACGGTCTCCGGAGACGTGGTCGCCACAAGCGACGGCAAGCACGTCGCGGGCGTCCAGGTACGTGCCGTACCAAAGGGCTGGAGCTCGAGCATCCAGCGTTCGGCAGTGAGCGACGCGGACGGCACCTTCTCGATAGAGGGGCTCGAGCCGGGCGCGTATCTCTTCGTCGGGGAAGGCGCGGGCTGGCGCAGCGAATCAGGCGTTTCACTCGAAGTGGGTCTCGCCGACCGCGTTGACCATGTCGTGGTCACCGTAGCTTCCGTTGCGCAGGTGTCCGGTCGCGTCCTCGTGTCGTCCTCGGGCGAGCCCTGCCAGCAGGGGTCCGTTTCTTTGGGCCCCAGCCTTCGCGGTTTCACGACACCTTACGATCCGCTCTACGCCAAACCGGAAACGAATAGCTCCAATGTTCCGTCACTCCCTGCCAGCATCGAACCTGACGGCAGCGTGCACTTCCGCGGGGTGCCGGCTGGCACTTACCACGCGGTGGTCCAGTGTACCGATCAGCTGCTCGTCGAAGGCCCAACGACCCTCGAGGTAGGGGCCACGGACGTGGACGGCGTCCTCTGGAAGGTCGTGCCCGGTCTGCGCCTGGTCGTCCACTTCGTCGACGAAGCGGCTCACCCCGTCGGCGGTGCGCAAGGTCGGCTCGTATTCCCCGCACGCAGGGCGGGCGAGCTACCGATGCCGATGGGGCTCGTGGCCGACACCGACGGAAGAAGCGAGTTCTCCGGCGCGCTCTATCCGGGGGTCTACACCCTCGAAGCGGATGGTGGATATGAAGGGCAACCCGTCAGCGTGGAGCTCCGCGAAGGAATGGGCACGGTCGACGCGACGCTTCGGTTACGCGGCCGCGGCTCCATCCTCGTGAAGGTTCAGACACCGCAGGGCGAGCCGGTAGACGACGTGACGGTGTTCGCAATCGCATCCAGCGAACCCACGACAGCGCCCGCTGCCGCGAGCGACGCACCGACTCCAGCAAAGCTCGCGGTATCGGGCTCGTCACTTGCCGGGTCGCGCCCCTTCGCAGCGGTGGCGCTCGGCGACGGACGCTTCCGGATTGGTCCCGTGAACGCGGGGCGTTTTCGGCTGCGGGTCAGAGATGGGGTCAACGCCATTGCGCCGACCCCCGAGCACGGCCTCGTCGACGTCGCCTCAGGCGCCGCCGTGGAGACGACGGTGACGCTGGATCGAGGGGGCAATATCCGCGGGCGAGTTCTGGATTCTTCCAATCAACCGCTGCCCGACGTGTGGGTCAGCGCAGAATGCCAGCAGGCGACGCAAAACACGCCGGCCGAGATGACCCTTTCCGAACCCCCGCCGGTGACGGGTGCTCCGGGCAGGCGAGTCCTCAGCGACGCCGAAGGGCGCTTCACGCTGGATCGGTTGTCGCCCAAGGGTCCCTGCGTCGTCCGCGCAGAGCAACAGAATGGCTCGATGGGAATCAAACGCGACGTGCGGGTCGGCGACGAAATCGCGATCTCGTTACCCGCGCCGGGCACCCTCGGCGGTACGGCGTTCAGTGCGCGCGGCGCCCCCATCGAACACTTTCTCATCACGCTGAGCGATCCCGAGACCGGAGGGACGCGGGCCGAGGAGATCTCCGCACCCGGCGGTCGATGGACGATCGCCAGGATCCGCCCCGGCGCGCTTCAGATCCACGCGAATGCGGACGGTGCGTCAGCGATGGCTCAGGCTGAGCTCGCGCCCGGTCAGACGCGCGACGACGTCGCCCTGGAGTTCCAGGGGTCGAGCCTGCCGCCTACGGGGATAGGCGCTCAGTAGCTGCACCCTCTACTCGTCCAGCCCGAGCTCGCGCAGCCTCCTCAGGAACGTCGGATAGGATACCCCGAGCGTCTGGGCCGCCTGCGTTCGCTTTCCGGCGCAGTAGTCGAGGACGCGTTTCACGTAGGCCTGTTCAACCTGCTCGGCGGAGGGCGGTTCGCCGTTGAGCTGCAGATCGACGGCGAAGAAGGCCGGATCTCCGCCGTGCGGCGAGGACTCGGCCCTGGGCAGCACGATGTCGTCGGGCTCTATTTCCCGCGATCGGGTCAGGATGACGGCGCGCTCGATGATGTTCCTGAGCTCGCGAACGTTGCCCGGATAGTCGTACTGGACGAGCTTGTCGCGGGCGGCGCGCGAGAGGCCGCTCACTCGCTTCTTCACGCGCGAGGCGAAGAACTCGACGAACGTCTCGGCAAGATCCGGGATGTCCTCTCGCCGCTCGCGCAGCGCCGGCACGTCGATGGAGAACACGCTGATGCGATGGAAGAGATCCTCCCGCAGCTTGCCGGTGGTGACCATCTGCCCGACGTCCTGGTTCGTCGCCGCCACGATGCGTAGGTCGACGGCGATCTCCCGCTCGCTCCCCACCCTGCGGAAGCGCATCGCATCCAGGAACTTCAGGAGCTTTGCCTGGGATCGCTCGGGCAGCTCGGTGACTTCGTCGAGGAAGAGCGTGCCGCCGTCCGCCATCTCGACGAGGCCGCGGCGCGTCGCGCGGGCGTCGGTGAATGCGCCCTTCTCGTGGCCGAAGAGCTCGCTCTCGACGAGCTCGGCGGGGAGCGCGGCACAGTTGACCTCGACGAACGGCGCGTCCTCCGCGTTCTCGTACGTCATGGCGTGCAGGAGCTCGGCGGCGCATTGCTTGCCCGCTCCCGACGGGCCCACGAGCAGCACCGGCGTCGAGGGGCTGGTGGAGACGCTGCGCAGGCTCTCGCGCAGCATCCGCTCCGCCGCGCTGCGGCCCTCGCGGAGCGGCGGGCGTGCCGTGTTCGTCCGCGCGAGGCGCAGCCGATCACGGAGCCCTCGCGCCTCGAGCACCTTGTCGAGCTTCACGATGAGGTCGGTGACCTGTATCGGCTTCGTCAGGTAGTCCGCGGCGCCTGCGCGGAGCGCTTCCACGGCGTTCTCCACGTCTCCGTACGCGGTGACCACGATGACGTAGGGGCTCCCGCGCGGGTCGCTGATGGTCGACGCGAGCAGCTCGATACCGTCGCCGTCGGGGAGACGCCGATCGAGCACGATGACGTCCGGGGTGCTCTTCTCCAGCTCGGCGCGCGCCTTGGCGAGCGTGCCTGCCGTGCGCACGTCGTAGCCCTTCGCCGTGAGCGCTTCCTCGCTCATGACGCGAAAGACGCGCTCGTCGTCGACCACGAGCACGGTGGCCCTCATGACGCCTCCGCCGGGAGAACGAGCAAGAACGAGGCGCCCGGGCGCGTCGTGTCGAGCACCAGGTCCCCGCCGTGAGCACGCGCGATCTTGCGCGAGATGGAGAGACCCATCCCGACGCCGCTCGGCTTGCCCGTCACGAACGGCTCGAAGAGCCGCCCGCGAAAGCCGGGTTCGACGCCGGGGCCGTTGTCCTCGACCCGCACCTCCGCGTGCCCGTCCTCCGTTGCGAGCGCGACCACGATGCGCGGTGGCTCCACGCCAGCGACCGCGTCGAGTGCGTTGGACACCAGGTTGCCGACGATGATCTGCAAGAGCGTCGGATCCCCTTGCACGCGGATGGGCCTGTCGGCGCCGTGGAGCTGTACCTCCACGCCCGTCTCCGCCGCGACGTCGCGGGTGAGCGACAGCCAGCGCGGCACCATCTCCGAGAGGTCGACCACCGTTCGCGTCGGCTCCGGGTTCTTGGCGAAGAGCATCAGCTGGTGCGTGAAGGTCGCGAGCCGCTCGATCTCGGCTCTGAGCTCGGTCACCACGCGCTCGCTGGGCTTCCGGCTCTTGTCGAGCATCAGGTCGAACCCCATCCGGATTCCGTTGAGCGAGTTCCGTACTTCGTGGGCGATCATGTTGGCGGCTTCGCCGATGGTGCGAAGGTGCTCCTCGCGGACGGCTTCCGTCTCGGAGCGGCGGAATTGTGCCAAAGATCGAGTCAGGATCAATACGAGCGCGATCATCGGCGAAAGCGCCAGCGCGACTCCCAGAAGGAGACGGACGCGCAGCCGTCGGTCGCTTTCGGCGAAGAGGTCCGCCTTCCTGGCGCTGTTCAGCAGGAAGAGATCCGCGATGGGGACGCGCGCAGTGGCAACGACGGACTCCGCGCCGTCGAAGACGACCTCGGCGGTGGTGGCGTTCTCGATGTTCCCCTGGAAAAGCGAATACCAGTCCGCCGAGTGCGTGAACGCCGCGGGCGTCGGCGGGAAGACGACCCCACCGCGGCGGGTTGCGAGGAGCGTCGAGACGTAGGGCCGCTCCCGCATGGCGGCGGTGATGGCGCGGTCCGTCGTGAGATCGAGCCCCCCGACGAACGCCCCCGTGAAGCGCTCTTCGCGGATGATCGGCGAGACCACGTACAGGATCGGTTCCTTCGGGAAGGGCGAGATGACCCGGGCCACGCGCCGGTCGTGCACGTCGAGGAACCACGGACGAGCCCCGAGCGGACCGCGGTCCTCGAGGAACGGGTGCGGCTCGGCCCAGAGCACCTGCCCCCCTTGATCGACGATGGCGACGCCCAGATTGAACAGGGGGCTGTCCTGGTGGGCCATGTCGAGGAGAGCGCGCTCGGGATCGAGGCTCTCATCGAGCAGGTTCACCTCGGAGCGCTGCCCGAGCCGCTGGAGCTCCTCGACGTGCAGGGACAGATAGTCGCCGAGCCGGTGCGCGACGACCTCCGTCTCGAGCCGGAGCTGGCGCACCGCCTGCTCGTCGTTGTGGCTCTTGTCGGTGACGATGGCGGCGACGAGCAGGCTCAACGCGACGAGCGCCGCGCCGAGGTAGATCCACAGAGCCGCCTGCGCGAAGCGGGAATGCGCTTCGGCGAGCTTGTCCGTCGATCGAGACTCGGTGGAGCCGGGCACTTCACGGGGAGGCTACCTCAAACGGGGGAGCGGGGTCCTCCTCGAGCTCCTACCCCATCGCCGCCGCTTCCCGCCGCGCCTTCCACCGGTTCAACGACGACCCGAACGTCAGGAACCAGAAGTAGCTCACGGGCAGCACGATCAGCGTCAGCGCGGCGGCGGAGATGGTCCCCCCCACCACGACCACGGCGATGGGCCGCTGCGTCTCGCTGCCGATCGCGTGAGACAGGGCGGCCGGAAGCAAGCCGAGCGCGGCGAGGAGGGCCGTCATCAAGACGGCGCGCAGACGATCTCGCACGCCGCCCGTCACCGCGTCGTAGTGACTCTCTCCTTCGCGCAGGCGAGCCCGTATCGCGGCCACGACGAGCACGCCGTTCAGGACGGCCTGCCCGAGCAGCGCGATGAACCCGACCGCCGCCGACACGGAGAGCGTCATGCCCGCCACCGCCAGGCCGAGCACGCCTCCGATGAGCGCGAAGGGGACATGGAGCATGATGATGCTCGCGTCGGCCAGGCTTCCGAAGGCGGAGAACAGGAGCAGGTAGGTGATGACGAGCGCAACCGGGATGACGAAGCCGAGCCGCTTCATGGCGCGCTGCTGGTTCTCGAACTCGCCGCCCCATGTGACCTGGTAGCCGGGGGGCAACTTCAGGCCGGCGTCGACCTTCGTGCGCGCCTCCTCCACGAAGGAGCCCATGTCGCGGTTGCGCACGTTCATGCGGACACCGATGTAGCGCTTGCCGTTCTCGCGGGTGATGGCCGCGCGCCCCTTCGCGAGAGAGATGTCGGCCACCGCCGAGAGCGGAATGACGCTCTCGTTCTTCAGGGGAATACGGATCTCGCGGATGGCCGTGATGTCCTGCCGCGTGGAGCGAGGCAGGCGCACCGTCACGTCGAAGCGCTTCTCGCCCTCCCAGTACTCGCTCGCCACGTGCCCGGCCATGGCGGTCTCGATGTAGTCCTGCACGTCGTCCAGATCGAGGTCGTAGCGAGCGAGGGCGTCGCGATCGATCTTGATCTCCATCTGCGGGGTTTCGCCGGATTTGACCAGCGCGAGATCGGCGACGCCGGGCACTCCGGCGATGATGGACTTCGCCTTCTCCGCGCCCGACTGGAGCTCCTCCAGATCTTCTCCGTAGATCTTCACGGCGATCTGGCCCTGCTGCCCCGAGATGTTCTCGAGCACGTTGTCGCGGATGGGCTGCGAGAAGTTGTACTCGATGCCTGGAATCTCCTCGAGGTTCTTGCTCATCTCCGCGACGAGGTCGTTCAGGAGCGGCTTCTCCTTTCGCCACTGCTTGAGCGGCTTGAGCTTCAGGAACACCTCCAGGTTGTTGGGCAGCTTCGGATCGGTGCCGTCCTCGGGGCGGCCGAGCTGTGAGAGCACGGATTCGACCTCGGGAGTGCGCCGCAGGAGCTGCTTCAGCCGCGGAGTGAGGCGCCGGGACTCGGTCGGGGAGATGTTCGGCGGCAGGGTGAAGGTGACGTAGAGAGCACCCTCGTTCAGCTCCGGCAAGAACTCCGACCCGAGGCGCGGCAGGAGCACGAAGCAGGCGACGAGGGCGCCGGTCGCAAGCAGCATCACGGTGGCAGGGCGCGCCATGGCGGCGGTGAGCGTCGGCTCGTAGCCGCGAGCGGCCCAGCGCAGGAGTGGAGACTCCTTCTCGACGTGGTGCTTGCGTAGCGAGAACGCAGCGAGGACCGGCACGAGTGTGAAGCTCACGAGCAGCGCTCCGACCAGCGCGCTCACGACGGTGTTCGCCATCGGGGAGAAGATGCGGCCCTCGACCCTCTGCAGGGCGAAGATGGGAACGTACGCCGCGATGATGATCAGGAGGGAGAAGAGCGTCGGCCGCGCCACCTCCTGTGCGGCGCGGAAGACGCGATCGCCGATGGGCGTGTCGCGGTCCTCCATCTGCGGCACCTTGTGGAAGAGGTGCTCCACCAGGATCACCGCGCCATCCACGATGATGCCGAAGTCGATGGCGCCCATGCTGAGCAGGTTCGCGCTCATCCCGCGGGCGTGCAGGTAGGCGAAGGACGCCGCGAGCGACAGCGGAATGACCGTCGCGACGATGAGCGACGCGCGCACCGAGAGCGTGAACGCGAAGAGCACGAGCGTGACCAGCGTCGCCCCTTCCATCAGGTTGTGGAACACCGTCTCGAGAGTCGAGTCCACCAGCGTGGTGCGGTCGTAGAAGGGCGTGATCTTCACGCCCTTCGGGAGGATGCGATCGTTCAGCTCCTGTACGCGGTCACGGAGCAACGGCAGCACGATGGACGGGTTCTCCCCGCGTCGCATGAGGACGATGCCCTGGACGGCGTCGTCGTCATCGTCGCGGGTGACGAAGCCCTGGCGCGGGAAATAGCCCTCGGTGACCGTCGCCACGTCGCGGATCAGCACCGGCACCTCTTTGTGCTCGGCCACGCGGATGCGCGTGATGTCGTCGAGCCCGGTGAAGATGCCAACGCTCCGGATGACGAACACTTCCGAGCCCCGCTCGACGTAGCCGCCGGTGGCGTTGCTGCTGGCGCGCTTGATGGCGTCGAAGACGTCGTTCAGGCTGACGCCGAGCGCCGCCATCTTCACCGGGTCGGGCTGGACGTGGATCTCCTTCACGAGGCCGCCGTACGAGACGACGTCCGCCACGCCCTGCGCGTGCAGGAGCTCTGGTCGCACCGTCCAGTCCTGCAGCGTGCGCAGTGTCATCGGATCGGTGGCCGACCCGACGAGCGTGTAGCGGTACACCTCGCCGATGGGTGTCGCCATGGGCCCGAGCTGCGGCGTCACGCCGTCGGGCAGCTCCGCGTCGCGGATCTTCTCGAGCACCCGCTGCCGAGCGCTGGTGAGCTCGACGCCGTCCTCGAACGTCAGGGTCACGAACGAGAGCCCGAAGAGCGAGATACTCCGGAGGCGGAAGAGGCCCGGCGTGCCGTTCAGGGCGCGCTCGATGGGGATCGAGACGCGGCGCTCGATCTCCTCCGTCGGCTGCCCGGGGAACAGCGTGATGACCTGCACCTGGGTGTCGGTGGGGTCGGGGAAAGCCTCGACCGTCAGATCGCGGTACGAGAACCAGCCGACCACGCCGAGCGTGATGGCGAAGATGAACGGCGCCAGCCGGTTGTTCAGCGAGTAGCGGAGCAGTGCGTCGAGCATTTCGGAAGATCCGTGACGCTTCAGTCCGCGAGCTGGATCTGATTGTCGAGGAGGATGGCGCCGCGCTCGACCACGATGTCGCCAGCGTTGAGCCCCTCGGTCACGATGACGCGGCCTTCTCGGGCGGCGCCGGCGGTGACGCGCTTGCGCGCGAACTTACCCTCGGGGCTCCTCGTGTACACGTACTGGTTCGAGCCGTCCGTGACGAGCGCCGTCGAGGGGATGTCGACGCTTCCGGGCGGCGCCTGTGTGTAGAACTGCATCCGGGCGAAGGTGTTCGGCTTGAGCGCGCCGTCGGGGTTCTCGAGCCGCACGCGGATGGGGATGCTGTGACGTTCGGGATCGACGACGGCGGACACCGTCTCCACGGCGGCGTCGAACACGCGCCCCGGAGCGGAGGCCACGGTGACGTGCGTCTTGGTGCCCGGGTGCACGCCGATGGTGTCGGACTCGAACAGCTCGGCGACGACCCACACGCTCGACAGATCCGCGATCATCATCAGGTTGCCCTGCGCACCCGCGTCGATCTCCTGTCCCGGGAGCACGCTCTTCTCGGCGACCTGTCCGGCACGCGGCGACTTCACGACGAACTCGCCGTAGCCCTGGGTCGCCACCTTCAGCGAGCTCATGCGCGATGCGGCGGCAGTCTCGGCGAGCTCGGCCTGGCTCAGGGTCTGGCCTGCCTGCACTTCCTCCTTCTCGGGGAGGGCGCGGGCTTGCACGATGGCGTGGACGCGGTCGAACGTCGTCTTGGCCGCGGCGAGGTCGATCTTCGCGTGCTCCAGATCCGCGCGGAGCGCGGCGAGATCCGGGCTGGCGACGCTGAAGAGCGGCGTCCCCACGGACACCACCTGGCCGAGCTCCGCGAATACCTTGGAAACGCGTCCGCCGAGGGGCGCGCCAACGCGCGCGGCTCGCGTCTCGTCCACGCGCACGTAGCCCGGCACCGGGTCCGACCAGTGCTCGGTGGCCGGCTCCGCCTTGCCGAGGCGGATGACGTCCCACTGAGGCGCGCCGGTCGTGATGGAGATCGCGCTCCCAGTCACGGCGACGGTGTCCGACGTGGAGGGCGGCGGCGGGGGCTTGCGCTCGAAGCGTGACGCGGCGAACACCGCGACCGCGCCGAGCACGACGGCGATGACGGCGCCTGCGACGCGGCGGCGAGTGCCGCCCGGGCGCAACGAGTTCGGTCCACTGAGCTGGACGTTGATCCGCGGCTTGTGCTCGGGGGCTGGGGTCTCACGCGACATTCTCTGATCTACCTCTCGGTCGGGGCGCGGGGGGCTTCGGGTACGCCAAGGCTCAAGGTGCGATAGAGCGTGTTGCGTACGGTGAACAGGTCGTAACGGGTGTCGAGTGCGTCTAGCAGGAGCGAGGCGTGCTCGCGTCGCACGAGGAGCAGATCCGTCAAGCTGAGCTGCCCGCGGTGATAGGCCTCGTCGCTGGATTTGAGGACCGAGTCCGCGCGCGGGATGGCGTCGGTGGTCAGCGTCAGGAGCTTCTGCTGCAGCACGTTGCGCCGCGCCAGGAGCGCGCGCGCGTCGACGAGCGCGTGAGTCTCGAGGGCCCGCGCGGCGTAGCCGTACTCGGCAGCCACGCCCTCCGCCTGACGGGCGAGATGCTGCCCGTGATCGAAGAACGGCAGCGGGATGGCGACCGTGGCGCCGACCGTGTTCGGTTCGTTGCCCGCGAACGTCAGGTAGTCGTGGGTGTACTGCACGCCGACCGTCGGATCGGGGATCGCCTGGCGCCGGTAGAGCACCGCGTCCGTCTTCGCCGCGGAGCTCGTGAGGCGCGCTTCCTGGACGTCGGGCCGCGCGCGGACGATCGCCTCCAGGCCGGGGTAGCTGTCCTTCACCGGCGCGGCGCCGTCGACGGACGTCATGTTCGCGGCGCCGACGTCACACGTGCCGACGAGCAGCGCGGCACACTCGGCGCGAGCGGACTCGAGCTCCGCCTCGTTGTCGGCCGCCGCTCGCAACACGGCCGTCACGTCGAGCTCGAGGCGGTCCTGATCGATGCCGCTGATGTCCCCGTGCTGGAGCCGCACGCGCTCGAGAGCCGCGACGTTGCGCGACGAGCGGAGGCGCTCGTCGAACACGCGGTGGCGCTCCGTCAGGTACACGACCCTCGCCATGGCGTCGCGCGCGTCCGAGAGCCGATCGGCGAGGACCCCGCGAGCTCCGGCCCGGGATGCGTCGCGCCGGAGCTCCGCTGCGCGCGCCCGGGGACCTCGCTTGCCGAGCTCGATCGTCTCGGACAACCCGAGCGACCAGTTGAGTGTGTCGCCGTAGGGGATGTTGCTCGGATTCCGCGCTCCCACCGTGAGCCCCCCGACGCCTGCTTGCAGGTTCGGATTGGGGATCACGCGGCTCTGGCCGACGGCGGCCTCGGCCTGTTCGACCCGGGCATTGGCAGCGAGCACGTCGGGGTGCTGGCTCGCGATCCAGCCGGCCAGGCGCGCGGGATCCAGGAGCAGGGATTCCACCGGCACCACGCGCGTCGCGAGATCCGCCGGCGCCGCCGCCAGATCGTGCGGCACCTGTTCCTGGGCGTGGGCTGAGCCGAGGGCAGCCATCAGGAGGAGCAGCGGGGCGGCCATCTTGCGCGGGATTGCCGCAGAGCCGCGAATTTCAAAGCATTTCCGCATTGCCAGGGGAGCAGGCGTAGCAGGGAGCGTGCCGACGGGCCCGGATATCCCGAAGTGCATGAAAATACATTTGATTCGCCAGCGTGACGGGATTCCACGGAGGTGGAGGTGAACACTTCTTTCGGATCGGGCGAAAAGAAAGTTTCGTCCGCTGTCGTTGCCCGGCAGGACAAAAACGCATGGAGTTACTCTCGATGTCGGACGCACCGGCCGCCGAAGGCCTGCTCGAGGTCCCCGAGCTGCGAGTCGTCATGCTCGACCGAGGTGCCGTCGAGCGAGCCTTTGCCGAGCTCGCCTTCGAAACGTCCGTGCTCGGCGTTCTCATCAAAGGGCCCCGGACCGAGCGCGCCGCCACCCGAGAGCCCTCACTCGGTACCGCGCGCGAGGTGTTTCTCGGGGGCGAGGCGAGCGCGGTGCAGATTCATTACGTTCACCGCGGGGAAGAGTGGTGGGCGACGCTCATGACAGTGCAGGGTTCGGTGCGGTTCGTGCGCGTCCGCAGGCACGGAATTCCACAGGAATGACGTCACGCGCCCCGAAGTCGCCCGGGCGCGCGCCTTGAGCTAGGTTCGATCCCGTGGCCCGTCGCTCCGCCCTCGAGCTGCTTCGCGTGCTGCGCCGGCGCGAGCGGGACGACCAGGCGCGAGGAGTCGCCGCGGTGGCCCGCGCAGCGAACCTCGCGGGGCGCGCCGCGGACGAGGCTCGCAGGAAGCAGGCCGAGGCGTATTCCGAGCGCGAGCGCGCCGTCGCGGCCGAGCGCGCGCGGCTCGACAGCGGGCGAGCGACGGCCGGTGCGCTCGCGCAGTCGCACCAGTTTCATCGCGCGGCCGAGGCGGCCCTCGCGGAGCTGGACGGCGAGGCGACACGCGCCGCCGCGGACGCGACAGCTGCGCTTTCTCTCGAAGCACGCGCCCGCGCCGCGTTCGAGCGAGCCACCGCGGCGGCGACACGCGTCGCCGAGCGCGCCGCCACGATGGTGAAAGAGGAGTGGGGACAGCGAGTGAAGCGCGAGGACGACGCTGCCAGCGACGCGTGGAATGCGCTCGCCACGCGCGAGCGTTCACGAGGACGCCCATGACGTCCGTCCGCCGCGCGGAGAACGGCGCGCTCCGGCGCCTTCGCTTGCGGGGATTCTGTAGCGTTGCTGCAGTCGCGGGCATCCTTGCCGCGTGCTCGGGCGACCGGCGAGAGCCCTCGGAGCTTCCGGCGACGCGCCCGCTTTCCGTCGTGCGCCCGAATGTGCCGAGCACGGGGACGACTGCTGCCGGCGTTCCGGCCCCGCCGCTCGGTCTCGACGCCTTCGAACCGTGGCTTGCGCTCCCGGAGCTCAAGGCCGCCGCCGACGCCCTCGAGGCGGGCGACTCCGCACGTGCTGCGCGCGAGGTCCAGTCGGTGGCGGAGCGCCGGCCCCTGCAGAGCACGGAGGTCCAGAGCTACCAGATGCTCCTTGCCCGGCTGCGGGAGTCGGCGGGAGATCTCGGCGGCGCGACGGCATCGTACGAGCTTGCCGCCGCGGCGACGGGCCCGCTCACCGGTTATGCGGCCCTCGGAGCGAGCCGCACGCTGCTCGCGCAGGGCCGCGCGGCCGATGCCGCGTCGTGGGCGGCTCGCGTGCCCCCCGGAGAGCTCGTCGCCATGGACGCCGAGCTCGTGGCCGCGGACGCCGCAGTGAAGTCCGGCGACATGGCCTCGGCCATCGCCGCCTGGCAACGTCGGTTGTCGAAGAACGACGCCGGACCCGAAGCGCCGTTGCTCTCGCTCCGGCTGGCCGAGGCGCTCGTCGACGCGGGCGCGTCGCGCGCTGCCTCCGACCCGGAGCTCAGCGACGCTCTCGGCCGCGTGCGCAAGGTCCTCTCGCGGACGGCGGACCTCGCAACGATGGTCCGGGCCGAGGCGGCGCAAGCGAAGCTCCTCGCGGCGCTCTCGCCCGAGCTGCGAGCCCAGCGCTCCCGTCCGAGCCCGGATGAGGACCTCGAGCGGCTGAAGACGCTGGTCGACGGCAAGCAGTACGAGCTCGCCGTGACGGTCTCGGACGGCCTTCTCGCGCGGCTCGGCGAGGCTTCCCGGTGGGACACCACGGGGTGCGAGGCCACACTGCTCCGCGCCCGCGCGCTCGCCGGGCAGAAGGAGTGGACGACGGCCGAGGAGGCGCTCGTCGCTGCCGCCCGCCGCTGCAAAGATCCCGACGTGCGCGCTCGCGCGCTGTTCTCCGCCGCGAAGTACGCCACCTCGACGAAGCGCTACGTGGAAGCTGCCGGCTACTACGAACGCCTCGAGACGGATTTTCCCGCGCACCGGCTCGCCGACGACGCGCGGCTTCATCGGGCGCTCTGCTACCGCGAGATCGGAGCAGACGCCCGGTTCACCGAGCTGCTCTCCCGCATGCCGGACGACTACCCCGACGGCGACATGGTCCTCGACGGCCTCTTCGAGCTCGCCCTGAGCCGGATCGCGAAGGCGGACTGGGCCTCGGCGGAGAGCGTGCTCGAGCGTGCCGCGTCGGCCGCGGCTCCCGTCGACGCGAAGCGTGGGCTCGAGCGCGCCGGGCGAGAGCGGTACTTCCTGGCTCGGGCGCGAGCTGCTCGCGGCGACGCCGAGCGGAGCCTCTCCGACTACGAGGGCATCGTTCGCGAGCTGCCGCTGTCGTACTACATGCTGCAGGCGTACACGCGTCTGTCCGTCGCCGACGCTGCGCGTGCTCGACGCGCGCTCGACGCCGGGCTCGCTCAGGCACAGGATGCCCCCTTCTCCTTCTCGCACCGGCCGGAGTTCGACCTGCCGGGTTTCGTGCGCGCCCTCGAGCTCCTCCGGATCGGAGACGTCCCCGACGCCACCCGCGAGCTCGACGAGCTCGGGCTCCTGAAGTCGGACGCAGCGCCGCCGGTGCTGTGGGCCGTCGCGTTGCTCTACGCGCGCGCCGGCGCCGCCAAGCTATCCCACGATCTCGCCGACGGTCTCTCGGACTGGCTCGGCCGCTGGCCATCGGGCGACTGGGCGCGCGCGTGGGAGATCGCGTTTCCTCGGCCCTATCGCGCGCTCGTGCAGCGCGAGGCCAGGCGGAGCGCCGTCCCCGAGCAGCTCGTCTACGCGGTGATGCGAGAGGAGTCCTCCTTCGACCCGGCCGCGGAGAGCCCCGTGAAGGCGTACGGGCTCATGCAGCTGATGGAAGCGACGGCGAAGCGCTTCGCTCGCCCCCTCGGCTTGCCGTGCGACTCTTTCGCCCTCAAGCGCCCCGCGGTGAACGTCGCGATCGGCTGCCGCGTGCTCTCGGATCTGACCCGCGTGTTCGCTGAGAGCCCGCTGCTCGCGATCCCCGGCTACAACGCTGGTGCCGGCCGTCCGCGCCGGTGGCTCGGCGAGCGTCCTGCCGTCGACTTCGACGTCTGGGTCGAGCTGATCCCCTTCAACGAGACGCGCCGTTACACGAAGCGCGTCCTCGCGAGCCGGGCGGCCTACGCCTTCCTTTACTCGAAGGACGGCGTCGAGGACGCCCTGCGCCTTCCGACGGGCTTGCCGCAGGGCGCTCAGGCGTCCGTCGAGCGGAAGTAGTCGACGGTCGCCCGGATGCCGTCGTCGAGCGGCGTGCGGGGACGGAACCCGGTGTGCCGCTCGAGGAGCCCGGCGTCGAGCGACGAGCGCATCTGCTCGCCGAGCTTCGCCGGCGCGTGCTTCGGTTGCACACTGGAGCCGGCTGCGCGCCGGATCGAGTCGTAGAGCTCGAGCACGCTGGTCTCGATGCCGGTTCCGACGTTGTAGGAGCCCGTGAGATCCTTCTCGAGAGCGAGGACGTTGGCTCGCGCCACGTCTCCGACGAAGACGAAATCCCGCGTCTGCGAGCCGTCGCCGTTGATGACCGGGACCTCCCCGGAGAGCAGCTTTCGCGCGAAGATGGCGACGACTCCGGCTTCACCGTGAGGGCTCTGCCGCGGGCCGTACACGTTCGCGTACCGGAGCGCCGTGGCGCGGAACCCATGAACGACGGAGTAGTAGTGAAGGTAGTGCTCGACCGAGAGCTTCGCGACGCCGTACGGTGACATCGGGCGCGTGGGGTGCGTCTCGTCGCAGGGGTACACGTCCTGGTCGCCGTAGATGGCGCCGCCCGTCGACGAGAACAGGACGCGTCGCGTTCCCACGGTGCGGCACGTCTCGAGGAGCCCGAGCGTCCCCACGATGTTGACGTCCGCATCGAGCTGGGGATCCGCGACGGATCTCCTGACGTCGAGCTGCGCCGCCAGGTGGCAGAGCACGTCAGGACGGAACGAGGCGAGCACCTGCCGCGCCTCCGGGGAGCGGATGTCGCGCTTCTCCAGCCGAGCCCCCCGCGGCACGTTGGCTTCGCGCCCGGAGGAAAGATCGTCGACGACGAGGACCTCGTCGCCGCGCGCCACGAAGGCATCCGCGATGTTCGAGCCGATGAATCCCGCGCCGCCCGTGATCAGGATACGCATACAACCAATCTCATACCGCGAGCTCGCTTGCGCGACGAGTCCCCCCGCTCGCACGACGGAGTCGACCCAGCGAGCTCCGGAACCACTGAGACAAAACACACCAGCCCCGCATGAGCGAACTCATGCGAGGCTGCGTGCTCGGCCCCACCAGGGAAGCCTGATTTCCGCGGCGAATCAGTCCTTGCCGGAGTCGACCGGCGCGGTACCACCGGCGCCGCCCTTGCCACTGTCCTTCGCGGCCGCATCCGTACCGGAGTCCTTCACGCCCGTCGCCGCGTCGGCGTCGGGGCCACCGGCGTCCTTCACGGGGCCACCGCCAGTGCCGACGACACCGCCGGTGCCCGCGCCGCCGCCGCCGCCAGCGCCGCCGGTGCTGCTGCTCGTGCATCCGCTCGTGTCGACCTTGCACTTCGTGCAGGTGACCTTGCCGGTGCTCTTCATGCCCATCGTCGCGGTCGAGCAGGACGGGACGGAGGTGCCGTCACACTGTTCGCTGCCCTCTTTCTTGTTGTTGCCGCAGACCGCGCCGCCATCCGCGCCTCCGTCCTTGGACGCGCCGGGGGTCGAGTCCGAGCTACAGGCAGCGATCACAGCAGAAGCGAGGAGAGCAATAACCGGGTGTTTCCAAGAGATCGTGCGCATGATTTGAAGCCTCCGGGGCGGCGAGCCCGAAGTAATGGGTGGGGTGAGTCGAGCCGGAGCCGCCTTACGGCGCACCGGCAGTTTCATAAAAGGTGGAAAAGAACCGAAGAATCAAAAGAGACAGCAGAGCCAGGCGGATGATGTGTGACTTGGTATCATACGAATCGTGGCAAGTAAATCCGGTGTCAGACCCGATCGGTACATTAGTATCGGGTCCGTGTCCAATAGCAGCGGAACACCGACGGACCCCCGGCCACTGAAGAAAGTACTAGTGTTCTTCCCGACTTACAACGAGTCGGGGAACGTGGAGCGGCTCATCCGGACCATCCGGGAGTACTTGCCGGACTGTTCCGTCCTCGTGGTCGATGACAACTCGCCGGATGGAACCGGCGAGCTTCTGGACGCGCTCGCCACCAGCTTGCCGCGCCTCGAGGTGATTCACCGGCCGGGCAAGCTCGGGCTCGGCTCGGCGCACAAGCTCGCGATGCTCTATGCGCGCGACGCGGGCTTCGACGCGCTCATCACGATGGACGCGGACTTCTCGCACCATCCTCGCTACCTGCCCACGTTCATCGAGCTGCTCGAGCGAGCCGACTTCGTGACCGGCTCTCGCTACATGCCGGGAGGCAAGTCCGACTACGGGCTCGGGCGTACCTTCATCAGTCGCACGGCGAACCTCTTCGCGAAGGCCGCCCTCGGTCTCTCGCTCGAGGAGAACACCACGATGTACCGGGCGTTCACTGCGAGCCTGCTCTCCCGTCTGAGGGTCGAGGAGATCCGCAGCGAGGGCTACTCCTTCGCCGTCGACTCCTTGAACCAGATTGCTCAGGTCACCGACAAGCTCGCCGAGTTTCCCATTCACTTCGAGAACCGTGCAACCGGCGCGTCGAAGATCTCCGAGGTCGAGATCTACCGCGCCATGTTCACCATCCAGCGCATCGCGTTCGGGCGGCTCCTGCCGAGGCGGACGGAGCCCGCGGCGCACGGCAGCGAGAAGGTCCGCTGCGCAGCCTGCAGCGGGACGCATCACGTGCAGGAGTTTGCGCCGAAGCGAGAAGAACGGGGGATCGCCAGCGACGTCTCTCCTTACAGCTGCGCCACGCACTCGTCGCGCTCGCACGGGCAGATCCTGCGCTGCCTCCGGTGCGGCCTGGTCTTCATGCGGCCCGAGCTCTCGCACGACGAGCTGGTCGGCGAGTACGAGAGCGCCGTCGATCCCGTGTACCTCGAGCACATCCGGGCGAGGCAGACGACCTTCCGACGCAATCTCGATCAGGTGCGGCGCCACCTGCGCTCGGTGGATCGCATCCTGGAGATCGGGAGCTACTGCGGCGCCTTCCTGAAGGTGGCCCGCGACGCGGGCTTCGACATCGTCGGCATCGAGCCCTCGCGCTGGGCTGCACAGGCCTCGCGCGGGATCACGACGGCCCCGGTCGTCACGGGGACGGTCGCGGACTTGCCGGCGGGCCTGCGCTCCTTCGACGTCGTCGTCGCCTGGGACGTGCTCGAGCACTTCGCCGACCCGGTGGAGGAGCTCCGGAAGATCAACCTTCTCCTGCCCGACGGCGGGACGCTCCTCTTCTCGACCCTGATGATCGACAACTGGTTCCCGCGCCTCGCCGGCCAGTACTGGCCCTGGCTGATGGACATGCACCTCTTCTATTTCACGGAGGCGACCATCCGGCAGATCCTGCGCGAGACGGGCTTCGAGCTGGTCGACGAGGGCAAATACACGCACGTCGTCACGCTCGACTACCTGCTATCGAAGCTCGGCACGCTCGGAGTGCCGGGCGCGGCCGCCCTGTCGCGGAAGGTGGCCAGCTCTCGTCTCGGCCGGCTCGAGATCCCGTTCCGCTTCGGCGACATCAAGCTCTTCGTGGCGCGCAAGGTGGCCGACGCCGAGCCGCGCTCTGTGATCCGCTCGCACCTCTCGCCGGCGCGCGAGGACGCGGCCCTCACCGCGGAGTGATTCCGCTCACGGCTTGCGCGCGATGACGCGCTGGTTCGACGTCTCGGCGCCGAGCCGCGCGCGGACCGAGTCCAGCGTGACGAAGATCGCGAGCAGGAGCGGGTTCTTGAAGTTCCAGAACTTCGCGAACCACGACGGGTAGCCGCGATCGAGGAAGTAGTTTCCGAAGGAGATGGTCCACGCGCTGGTGCTGATGAGCCGCTCGCTCCGGTCGATCACGAACCCGGCGTCGCGCAGCATGCGCTCCAGCGATTCGCGCGAGAAGAGGTTCCAGTGCCGTGGGAAGTGGTAGTGGCCCCACCACCGCTTGCGGAACAGCGCGTAGTCCCAGCCCGCGAGGTTCGGCGTCTCCACGACGAAGATGCCGCCCTTGCGCAGCAGCGCGAACACTCTCCGTGCGATCGCCACGGGATCCTCCACGTGCTCGATGAGCTGGAGCATGACCACCGCGTCGAAGGTGCCGTCCTCGGCCACCATGTCCTCGACGCGCTTCTGGTGTGCGGTGAACCCGCGGGCTCGGCAGCGCTCCACGGCGAGCGGGTCGAAGTCCACGCCCACGAGCTCCCACTCGCGCGACCCGAAATCGTGCAGCACTTGCAGGAAGCGGCCGTCGCCGCAACCGACGTCGAGGATGCGCTTCGGGCCCGCGCCGAGCGCGTCCCGGTACACGTTCACCTTCTTGCCCTCCCAGACGCGACGGAGCTTCGCGACCAGGCTGCCGGTGCCGGCGAGCGTGTAGTAGTGGGCCGGGTAGATGACGCCGAGATCCGCGGGCGATGGCCGGGGGCTCAGGTAGACGTGCCCGCAGCTCGCACACCGGACGAAGCGGAACGGGTTCGACGCCGTGTCGTACTCGAAGTCGTAGCCGTACGCTTCCGGCTCCTGGGTAGCGGCACCGCAGAGCGCGCAGCGCGTGTCCACGAGGTCGAGCCGCGGCGCACCGGGGCCGTGCGGGTTAGACCCAGCTTCCGAAGACTCTGCGTTCGATGGGGACGCCATTCTCTTTCAGGTAGCCGAGCTTCTTCCTGTAGATCTGCCGGTAACGATACCAGGGGACGGTCGGCCACAGGTGGTGAACGGCGTGATAATTGTGCCCGAGGACGAGCGGCGTGAACCAGCCGACTGCGATGATGCGCGTGCCACGGAAACGGTCCGGCGGCAGCCCCCGGTGCGGCAGGTAATTGACGTACCAGTCCATCACGAGCTTCGCGAGCACGACCGGCACGAACCACAGCACGACGACGTCGAGGAGATGGCCCGTCACCGCCGCGGCGGCATAGACGGACAGGACCAGCAGGGTGGTCACGAGGTCGCTCACGCGCTCGCCCCGTGCTCGCGGGTCGACGGTGAGGAGCTTCTTGCCGTAGGCGAGGGCGCGTGGGTACCGGAACGGCAGGGTCAGCAGCGGGCCGTTCGTGTAGATGAAGTTCGGGTCGTCTTCCAGGTTCAGCTTGCGGTGATGCTCGAGGTGCACCCAGCGCTGCATGAAGTACGGCGTCATGTACGGGAACATCCCGAGGATTCCGACGACGTCGTTCGTCCGCTGTCGCTTCGACACCGTGCCGTGAACGGCCTCGTGCCACACGGTGAAGGCGAGGTGGATCGCGACGGTGCCGATGAGGACGTGCACCACGAGCGGGAGCGGACGCAGGTAGAAGAGCGCCACGTTGCCCGCGAGGAGGGCATACATCGCGAGCAGGAGGAGCAGCGTCGGGTAGTCCGGTTTCTTCGTCGCCATGCGGCTTCGTCGGCCGCCCTCCTATAGCCAGCGCCCCGGGAGTCGTCGAGGAATCCACGGGATCTGCTTCATTTTCGCTCCGGGGACCAGCGCTGCGACCACGCCGTTCAAGGGGGGCCTTAGCCCCCCGCAGCTTCGCCTACGGCGAACTGCTTCGCGCTCGGCGCTCACGTTCAGCGCGGCTGCATTTCCAAGGTGACCTTGCCTCGATCGTTCGTTTTG
>CAYUAW010000077.1:15201-23642 GCA_964442485.1 uncultured Polyangiaceae bacterium | reverse complement strand
GTTGCGCGGGGAGGATTTGAACCTCCGACCTTCGGGTTATGAGCCCGACGAGCTACCAGGCTGCTCCACCGCGCAGGCGGAACATAGTCAGGGCCTGGGACGTGTCAAGACTTTCGCGAGCTTACCTGCGGGCGACGAAATTCTCTGCGAACGCGCGGCGAAAGGGGCGGCGGGCGGCTGGCTAGCCTGCCAGCGCCTTGTGGATGAGCTGGACGCAGGCGCTGCCCTCGCCGACGCCGGCGGCGACTCGCTTTACGCTGCCGGCTCGGGCGTCGCCGACGGCGAAGACGTTGCGGAGGCTGGTCTCGAACTGGAGGGGGGCTCGCGGGGCTCCGGGGCCGCCCTCGCTCTTCTTCAGATCCGGGCCGGTGATGACGAAGCCCTTGTCGTCGACCTTCACGCAGCCGTGCAGCCACGCGGTGTTCGGGTCGGCGCCGGCCATGGTGAAGACGTGCCGGATGGGGCGTGACTCCCGGACGCCGGTCCGCTCGTCGAGCCAGGTGACGCTCTCCAGGGAGTCGTTGCCTTCGAGGGCGACCAGGCGCGTCCGGGTGCGCAGGGTGACGTTGGTGCTCTCCTCTATGCGGCGGATGAGGTAGCGCGACATGCTGGAGGCGAGCGTCTCGCCGCGGATGAGGACGTGCACGTGGCGGGCGGTCTGCGAGAGGAACATCGCCGCCTGACCCGCGGAGTTGCCGCCACCGACGATGATGACTTCCTCCGCGCCGCAGCGCTGCGCCTCGATGAAGGTGGCCCCGTAGTAGATGCCGACGCCCTCGAAGCGCTCGCGGTTCGGGATGTCGAGCTTTCTGTACTCGGCGCCGGACGCGATGACCACGGCGCGCGCGCGCAAGGACTGACCGCCCTCGAGCCTGACGACGTAAGGCACCCCGCTGCAGTCGAGGCCCACGGCGGTACGCGCGACGGCGAAGCGCGCGCCGAACTTCTCGGCCTGGTTCAGCGCGCGCGCCGCGAGCGCCTGGCCCGAGATGCCGGTGGGGAAGCCCAGGTAATTCTCGATCTTCGAGCTCGAGCCGGCCTGGCCGCCCGGAGCCATGGATTCGACGACGAGCGCGTTGAGGCCCTCCGACGCGGCGTAGACGGCAGCGGCGAGCCCCGCGGGGCCGGCGCCCACGATGACAACGTCTTGCACGGCCGCGGTGTCCATCCCGGCGTTGAAGCCGAGGCAGTCAGCGACCTCGACGTTCGTCGGGTTCTTGAGGACCTTGTCGCCGCGGCAGATGAGGACGGGGATGTCGGTGACACCCACGTGGAACTGGTCGAGCATCGCCTGGACGTCGGCGTCGACGTCCACGTCGACGTAGCGATACGGGTGGCTGTTGCGCGTCAGGAACTCCTGCAGGCGCAGGGTGGCTGCCGAGTGTCGCGAGCCGATCACCACGGCGTCGCCCTGGTGCCCCAGGATGAGGCCCACGCGCCGCAGGATGAAGGCGCGCATCATGATCTCGCTGAGCTCGGGATCCGTCTGGATGAGGCTCCGGAGCTGCGTATGTTCGAGCCTGAGGACGGTCACGTCCGTCTTCGCGCGGCCGCGGACGAGCGCGCGACCGCTGGTGAGCAGCGTGACCTCCCCAGAGAACTGACCAGCCGTATGGACGGTGATGGGCTCTTCCACTGCGCCGAGCGGGTGAACTACCTCCACCTCGCCGCTCAGGATGACGAAGAAAGGGACGCCGAAGTCACCCTCGTCGAAGAGGAGCGACCCTGCGGAGAGCTTCTGCTCCACGCCGAAGCGAGCGATGCGCCCAATCTGTCGCTCGTCGAGGATCGGCCAGAGCTGCGAGCTCCGCTTTTCCATGTCGCTCAGCGTCGGGATGAGGCTCGCCATTTCAGCTCTTGTCAGCCTTCGGAGAGGAACTGGTCGTCGGCGTAGCAGTACGCCCACGTTTCCCCGATCTCGCCCGAGGCTATCACGGGGTGATGTGTATGCTTGTTGTGAGCAGTCGCGTGACGGTTCGGCGATGAGTCACAGCAACCAACGTGCCCGCACGTCAGGCAGACGCGCAGGTGCACCCAGCGCCCGCCGATCTTGAGGCAATCCTCGCAACCGACAGGGGGACGGTGGATCGTGCGCGGCGTTTCTTTCGTGACGTGCCGGCACGGGTGAGAAAAATCGATCGGATCGTCGTTGGACACGGTGCCCGAGTCTTTGCAGATTCACGTTTCGAGTGCCACCCCCGCGGCGGCACGCCGTGAGCTCCGACTTCGTCTGCGGCCCGGCCGGGCGCCATGACGGCGCGAAGGCCTGGTCACGGTGACCAAATCGCAGCCACCGGCGAGCGTTCGCCGGCAGGCGGGTGTATAAATCCCCGATGGCTCGTAACAAGGGGGGAGCACGGTGAACCGACCCATCTACCTGGACGCCCACGCGACCACGCCGGTCGACCCGCGCGTCCTCGAGGCGATGCTCCCGTATTTCTCGGATAAGTTCGGGAATGCGGCGAGCAAGACGCACGCCTACGGGTGGTCGGCGGAAGCGGCCGTCGAGCTCTGCCGCGAGGTCGTCGCGGCGGCCATCGGCGCCTGGTCGCCGAAGGAGATTGTCTTCACGTCGGGTGCGACCGAGAGCAACAACCTCGCTCTGCGAGGGGTGATGGAGGCCGCGGCCCCGGGCAGCCACCTGGTGACGACGGCGATCGAGCACCACGCCGTGCTCGATCCGGCGCGGCACCTGGAGCGGCTCGGCTACGAGGTGACGTTCGTTCCCGTCGAGCCGAACGGCATCGTCGATCCGATCCGCGTCGCCGCGGCGATGAACGCGCGCACCGCGCTCGTGAGCGTCATGACCGCCAACAACGAGGTCGGCACCATCCAGCCGATCGCGGAGCTCGGACGCATCACGCGCGAGCGCGGCGTTTACCTGCACACCGACGCTGCGCAGGCGATAGGTCGGATGGCGATCGACGTCGATCGCATGGGCATCGACCTTCTGTCGATGAGCGCGCACAAGATCTACGGGCCGAAGGGTGTCGGCGCGCTCTACGTCCGGAGCCGCGGGCCGCGGGTGCGGATGGTCGCGCAGATGGACGGCGGCGGGCACGAGCGCGGGCTGCGGTCCGGGACGTCGAACGTGCCGGGGATCGTCGGGCTGTCGAAGGCGTGCGAGCTCCTCAGCACCGAGTCGCGCGCGGAGAACGAGCGGATGCGCGTGATGCGGGACCGGCTCTACGCCGCGCTCCTCGCCTCCGTCGAGGGCGTCGCGCTGAACGGAGATCCGGAGCGGCGTCTTCCTGGGAATCTGAACGTCTCGATCGCCGGGATCCCGAGCGACACGCTGATCGGCGCCCTGCCCGAGATCGCGATCTCCAGCGGCTCCGCGTGCACCAGCGCGAGCCTCGAGCCGAGCTACGTCCTTCGCGCGATGGGCCAGAGCGACGAGCGCGCGCGGTCGTCGCTGCGCTTCGGGCTCGGGCGCTTCACCACCGATGCGCAGGTGGAGCGCGCCGCGGAGCTCGTCGCCGCGAAGGTGCGGGAGCTGCGGAGCGCCGCAGATGCCGGCACCCTGGGCGTGGCGCGGCGCGGCTGAGGGCCGCTCCGTCGGGCGTCAGAGGGCGACGCCGATGCCGATGCCGAAGATGAATGCCGACGGATCGGGGCCGTCGACGGCCATCGTCTCGAAGCGAAGCTCTCCCGAGAAGTAGATGTTGTCGAAGAAGTGCAGGTACTGGACGCCCGGCGCGATGGCGAAGCCGGTGCTCGAGTCGCTGTTGCAGGCGCTGCCGATGACGATTGCGTTCGCGCAAAACGAGCCGCGCGCGATGCCGACGCCGAGCCCGAGCTTCGGCCGCAGGATACCGTGGCGGTGGACCCAGAAGTCGTACCCGACCTCGCCCATGACGTTCCACACGTTGAGGTGATTGGAGGCACCGGCGATGCCGAGGACGCCGGCGCTGTCGCTCTCGCCGAAGAAGTAGTCGAAATCGCCGCCGAGATAGAGGCCCATGTCGAGCGTGTAGCCGCCGCGGAGGCCGAGCCCCGCGCCGTAGCCGTTCAGGTTGCCGTCACCGGTCCAGATGCCGTAGTCGAACTGGGCGCTCAGCGTGCCCTGGCCGACGTCGTCGTGGCGATGCTGCGCCAGCGCCGTGCCCGGAGCTCCGACCAGCGCGATTGCCACTACGCTCGCGCCGAGCATTGCCTTCGTAAGGATGTTCACGTGTCGTTCCTCGCTTCGCGTGGTCCGTGGCCGCGGATTCGCGAGCGGATCAGTAACAGAATACGGAGCGTTACAGCCCGCTAAATCGTCCCCAGTCCGGCCTCCGGTGGGGCCTCCAGGGTCGCCGCGACGATGCCGAGCGCGTGTCGCAATTCTTCCCGGGTGGAGGGGCCGGTGACGCACAGCCGCACGGCGCGCGGCACCGGCGCGTCGCCGCCGACGAACGCCTCGGAGGCCGCGACGGTCACGCCGCGCTCGCGCAGCGCAGTCGCGAAGGAGCCAGCGCGCCATGGCTCTGGCAGGGGGAGCCACAGGTGGAACGCGGAGCGATGCTGCGAGGGCCGGAAGCGCGCGACGTACTCGCTCGCGATCGCCTGACGCGCCTCGGTCTCTGCGCGCTGGTACGCCATGAGGCTGTCGGCCGTGCCGTCGTCGATCCAGCGCGCGGCGACCTCCGCCATCAGCGGCGGCGCCATCCACACCGTCGTGCGGATTGTCGCGACCACGCGATCGACGAGGGCAGGGGGCGCCGCGATGTAGCCGACGCGGAGCCCGGGGATGAGCGCTTTCGACGTGCAGGTGATGGTGCACGTTCCCTCGGGGTAGAACGCGGCGATGGGGGGAGGGCGGTCGCGCAGCAGAAAGCCGTACACGTCGTCCTCGATGACGACGAGCTCGTGGGCTCGCGCGACGGCCGCGAGTTTTTGCCTTCGCTCCTCCGGCATCACGATGGCAGTCGGATTGTGGTGGTTCGGCACGCAGACGAGGATGCGTGCGCGTCCGTCGCGGCAAGCGGCCTCGACGGCATCGGGGAGCACGCCGTGCTCGTCGATCGCGACGCCCCGGACCGAGACGTGGGCGTGGCTCGCCGCCGCGAGGATCCCGCCGTACGTCAGCTCCTCGACGAGGACGCCGTCGCCCGGCTCGGTGAGAGCGGAGATAAGCACGCCGAGCGCGTTCTGCGCGCCGCAGGTGACGAGCACGCGATCCGCCGTCACGGCGTACCCCACCTTGCCGAAGAAGCGCGCGCCGGCTTCGCGGTGCGCTGGCATTCCGGCGGGTGAGACGTAGTCGATGAGCGACGCGATCGTGCCCCCGTCCGCGATCTCGTGCAGCGTCTTGCCGAGCGCGTCACCGTGCGGCCCGAGCGCGGGGCGGTTCATGGCGAGGTTGACGACGCCCGGGGGCGGCGCGTCGAACAGACGCGGGCGCGTGCGACCGCGTGCGCGCGTGCGAACGAAGGTGCCGCGCCCCACCGTCGCGTCGATGAGCCCGCTCTCCGAAGCTTCGGCGTAGGCGCGCGTCACCGTGCCGACGGTGATCCCGAGGTGATCGGCGAGCTCGCGGTGCGTGGGCAGCCGCTCGCCGTCAGTCAACCGTCCCGAGCGCACGTCCTCGGCGAGCAGCGTCGCGAGCGATTTGTACATCGGGTGGGCGAGCGCAGAACGGGGCGGCAGCCACATTGTATCGATACAATACCACCCCTTGACACTACGCGAAAATAGACGAGATCAGATGCATTGTCCTGCTTTCGGAGTCGCAGTGGATAATGACAATCGGTGAAATGTATCGATCGTCTTCTGCAGCCCTGTCGCGCGGCCGGCGCTGGACGACGGCGTCCGAGGGCACGCTGCTCGGCTTGATCGCGGTGGCGGCGTTCGGGCTCACGCTTCCGCTCACGCGGGTGGCCGTGCCCGTGTTCGGGGCGCTCGAGGTGACGGCGTCGCGAGCGGCGCTCGCCGGGATCGCCGCGGCGATCTTGCTGTTCCTCGAGAAGGCGCCGCCGCCGGACCGAGCGGCCCGGCGGCAGCTCGTCGTGATCGCGCTCGGCATCGTCGTGGGGTTCCCGCTGTTCGCGGCCCTGTCGATGGGCCGCGCCCCGGCGTCGCACGGTGCCGTGGTGATGGCGCTCGTCCCGCTGCTCACCGCCGTCATCGGCAGCCGCCTGTCGTCGGAGGAGCTTCCCGTCCGGTTCTGGGTCGCGAGCGTGCTCGGGACGTCTTCCGTCGCGGTGTTCTCGCTCCGGGGCGCGCGGGCCGGGCTCGCGACCGCTGACGTGCTCCTCGTGCTCGGCGCCCTCTCCGCCGCGATCGGCTACGCCTACGGCGGTCGGCTCGCGCGCGAGCTCGGTGCTTCCCGCGTCATCTACTGGGCGCTCGTGCTCTGTCTGCCGATCTCGCTGCCCGCGGCCGTGCTCGAGCTCCACGTCGGTCTGAACGCCGTCCCGGGTCGCGCCTGGCTCGCGCTGCTCTATCTCGCGCTCGTGAGCCAGCTCGGGGGCTTCATCCTGTGGAACCGTGCGCTCGCGATCGGCGGGATCGCGCGGACGAGCCAGACGCAGCTCCTTCAACCCTTCGTCACGATCTGCGGTGCGGCGTGGTTCGCAGGCGAGGTGGTGCACGCCGACGTCGTGGGCTTCGCCGGCGTCGTCGCGCTCACCGTCGCCGTCGGCCGAACCCGTCCCCGTCTCCGAACAGCAAAGGCTGAAGCGACATGAAATTGCGCCTCCATCACGTCGACTCCTTCACGACCGAGCGCTTTCGCGGAAACCCGGCCGCGGTGCTGGTGCTCGACCGCTTCCCGAACGACGCCTTCCTGCTCGCGGTCGCGGCGGAGAATGCGCTCTCGGAGACGGCGTACGTCGTGCCTGCCGGCGAGAAGGGGCGATACGAGCTTCGCTGGTTCACGCCGCGGCTCGAGGTCGAGCTCTGCGGACATGCGACGCTCGCTGCTGCCTGGGTTCTCGTCCACCGCATGGGTGACGCCTCGCCGGTTCTTCGCTTTGCCACGAGAAGCGGCGAGCTCCGCGTGCGGCCCCACGAGGACGGCTTGCTCGAGCTCGACTTCCCGGCGCGCCGCCCGGCCGCGGTCGCGTGCGACGCGGTCGGCGTCGCGCTCGGCGCCGCGCCAGTGCGCGTTCTCGAGACGAAGGCCTGGTACACGGCGGTGTTCGAGCGTGAAGCCGACGTGCTCTCGTTGCGTCCGGATTTTCGCGCCGTCGCCGCCCTCGATCGTCACGGAGTGATCGCGACCGCGCCGGGAGACGAGGCGGATTTCGTCAGCCGCTGCTTCGTGCCCTGGGCGGGCATCGACGAGGATCCCGTCACCGGCTCGGCCCACTGCGATCTCACGCCGTACTGGGCCGGGCGGCTCGGACGCCTCGAGCTCTTCGCGCGCCAGATCTCGCACCGCGGGGGCGAGCTCCACTGCCGGCTGGAAGGCGACCGCGTCCGGATCGCCGGGGCGGTCGTGCCCTACCTCGAGGGCGAGATCGACGCGCCCGGGGCGTGAGCCGGGGAACCGAGCGCCGTCACAGGCGGCGCCGGGCGCTCGCGTGGCGGCGTCGCCTTCGCAAGCCGAGCCCCGCACCGAGCGCGAGGAGCGCGTAGGCCCGGTCGCTGCTTCCGGGACGCTCAGCGAGACGGCATCCGCACGAGGCGCTGCCGCTGCCGCCATCCAGATTGTCGAGGGTTCCGGCGTAGCCGCTGATGCCGAAGCCGCCGGCTCCGAACGCTCCGCCCGTGGCGAGCCCGCCCGCTCCGACCGCGACCGGCGGAGCGCCTCCTGCTCCGACCGCGAAGCCGCCAGCACCGAAAGCCGTCGCGCCGCTCGCGCCGGCGCCCCCCACGATGGGAGCGCCTCCGGCTCCGAGCGCGCTCGCTCTCGACAGCGTGAAGGTCACGGTCTCGGGCGCCCCGACGGTGCCGGTCGCGTTGGCACCGGAGTACGGCGTTGCGGTGATCGTGTGAGAGCCGAGCGCGAGGGTCCACGGGCTGTGATTGCCTGGAGCGATATCCGGCGTGATCATGTAAGGAGGCGTGTTCTCCGTGATGGGCGGCGTGCTGTCGATCTGGATGACGACGCTGCCGACCATCGCCGGATCCGTGTCCACGCGGGCGGTGATGTTCGGCGGCAGTACGTCGAGATTGAGCGTCGACGCTTCCGTCAGCTGCATCATGTCCATCTCGGTGTCGGCGTTCACCAGCGTGAACTGCTCGACGCGCGGCGGCTGGGTGGTCGCGCCTCCCACCCCGCCGTTGCCCGTCCCGCCTGCGCCACCTACGCCGCCCGTCCCACCGGCGCCGCCGTTGCCCGTCGGGCCTGCGATGCCCGTGCACGTCGTGTTCGGCGGATCGGGGACGGCGGTTCCGTCGAAGCAAGTCGGGCCGCCCGTTCCGCTCGGGAGCGTGACGCTGATCTGCGCGGAGTCGGCCGTCACGGAGTTCACCGTGAAGCTCGTCCCACCCGCCGGGTCCGTGAAGGTCTT
>CAYUAW010000077.1:0-15101 GCA_964442485.1 uncultured Polyangiaceae bacterium | reverse complement strand
TGGTCGTCGAGCACCCGACCATCGGATAGCTGAACGGCCCGAGCACCTGCCCGGAGATGTCCTGCGTGTTGTACGACGCCTCCAGATAGTATTGCTTCACCGAGCCGTCGCCGGTGTTCGTGCCGAACAGGCGCTTGGTCGCCTCGTCCTTCGAGATGTTGATGCCGCCGCCGATGTCCACGAAGATGAGCCCGAAGGTGCGCGCCGCGTACGGCGTTCCGTTGATGAGCGCTTGCGACGCCGTTCCCAGCTCGTCCTCCACGTGCATGCCCGCCACGTGCAGGCCGTCGTCCTGGTCCTTGCCCCACACCTGCACGGTCGACCCGGGTAGCACCGCGGGCTCCTCGTCGAAGATGAGCCGCGTCTCTTCCTCGCCGACCTTCAGGAAGAACTGGCGCTCGTCGCGACCGCCCTCGTACGTCGCCGTGTAGATCTTGATCGTGCCTTCGCGCGCGCCGGGCACGCTCGGCGAATGACTCTCCGACGAGCAGGCCGCGGTGACCGCGACGCTGAGCGAGAGCGCCAATGAACAAAGACAGCGTCGTGCTCGCGGTGAAAGCGTCATGAACAGGATTCCTCTCGTGCCCACGTGTCGTCGGTTGTGAGACGACATCGCAGGCAGGAAATTCGAAAAAATTCGGAAGCACACGAGCGGATGATCACTGCTGTGAGCGGACTATTCCGTCCTCGTCGCGCTCGAGTGAAGCGCCGCTCAGTGCTGATCGGATTATTCCGCCCACGGCGCCGCCATCGCGTGGTCGAGCTCAGGTTTTTGCCTGATGCGCTGCGTTCCGAACGACTCGAGGGGCGCTCGAAGTGAAAACGACAGTGCAGA
The DNA here is from genome assembly GCA_964442485.1 of uncultured Polyangiaceae bacterium. Classification (GTDB taxonomy): domain Bacteria; phylum Myxococcota_A; class Polyangia; order Polyangiales; family Polyangiaceae; genus DASZVB01. Next base: position 14,266 of record CAYUAW010000077.1, on the reverse strand, counting down.
GAGCGAAGATCACGAGGGTCGCGTTCGTCGTCGGCATCGCCCTTTCGTTCACGAGCGGGACGGCCTCGGCGAACGGCAGGTTCCCGCGTGCTCAGCGGCTAGTGCAGTCGAGCGACACCGCGGACGTGCTCGCGCTGTACGGCACTTACGGCCTACTCGTCACGCACGACGGCGGGCAGTCGTGGAACCACATCTGCGAGGCGGCCACCGGCACGTACACCGGCGAAGATCCACTGCTCGAGATCCTCCCCGGCACGAAGATCGTGGCGCGCACCGAGACCGCGCTCGTCGCGAGCCAGTCGAGCTGGTGCGATTTCCGCTCCGTCTTCGGCAATGGCACCGACGCCGTGGCCGACATCACGCGCGATCCGGCGCAGCCGAACGCCATCGTCGCGCTCACGGGGAAGTACGACATGGCGGCGGGCTTCAGCTCCGCCGTCGTGCAGTCCACGGATGCCGGCATGACGTGGTCCACGCCCACGCTGGTCCCTGCCGCCAGCCTCGCGCGCGGACTGAGCCTCGATCTCGCGCCTTCCGGCTCTGGCCGGCTCTACGTCACTGGCCTCGATTCGTCCGGCAAGGGCGTCATCGCCGTCACCGACGATCACGGCGCACACTTCACCGCGCACCCCATCACCGGGGCGGATTCGAGCGCGCAACCGTATCTTGCCGCCGTCTCGGCGAAGAGCCAGGACACCCTGTACGTGCGCACCGATGCGTACGCGGACGTCGACGGCATCGACACCGCGAGCGACAGCCTCATCGTCTCGACCGACGCCGGAGCCTCATGGACGACGGTCATCACACGTCACGCGAAGCTCTTCGGGTTCGCTCTCTCGCCCGACGAGAAGACGCTGCTCGCCGGCTATGGTGACCCGCAGCTCTCCGCGACCAGCGTCGATGCCGCGGACGTGGGGCTCTACCGCGCCGACGTCGCGACGCTGCTCGGTGACCTCGCTCATGGCGATTCCCACTTCACGAAGATCTTCACGTCGTCGGTGACGTGCCTGCGGTGGACGGCGCAGACTCTCTTCGCGTGCACTCTCGTCGACGAGACGGGCTTCGAGGTCGGGCGCGCGCCGGACGCGAATTTCACCGTGATGACGATGTCGCCGTTCAGCCCAGCCCTGCTGCTCAAGAAGGTGACCCCGCTCCCGTGCGGCGCCGGGACGAGCGCGTACGGCTGTTATTCCGACCCGGTCTACGGCTTCCCCTTCACCTGCGCCGCGATCGGCGCGGCGTGCGATGCGTCGGCACCGCCGCCCGGCACGGTGACGGGCGTGTACACGGGTGGCGGGGCACCGACGTTGCGCGCCGATGCGGGGTTGAGCTCGGGCGCGGGCGGCACGATCGCGTCGGGCAGCGGGGGCGTTCAGTCGTCCCTGGGCGGCGGCGTGCCGGCAACCGGCGGCGCGTCGAGCATCGGGGCAGTGGGCGGCGCTGCAGGCGCCGCAGTCGTGCCCGCTTCCCCGAGCGGCGGGCCCACGGCATCGGCGTCCTGCGGATGCAGGGCCGGCGGGAGCGGCCGTTCGAGCGGCGTTCTCGTCGCTGCGCTCGCGCTCCTCGCTTGCCGCGCTCGGCGCGCAGGGCGCAAACGGACGTAGCGGCAGGGCCGCCCGGCGTGGGATGACGGACGGGCATGTCCGCCGTCGTTGCCGTCGCCATCCATCTGGCGTCCGAGCTGTCGCCGGACCTTGCCGAGAGGACGGTGAGAAGCTGCGAGGCGGCGCTCGGCGCCGAGCACTGTCGCCTCGAAGACGATTCCGCCTCCGACGCTTACTACGCGACGGTGACGTCCGACGGGAACGACGCCGTTGCGCGCATCAAGGTGCTGCGTCACCGCTCCGATCCGGTGCCCGTGGCGGAGCGGGAGCTCGCGTTCGCACCGGAGGACTCGCCGGGTGATCGCTGGGCGTCCGTCGGGGTCGTCATTGCGGCGCTCGTCACGGCAGCCGCCGGAGCGACGCCTCCGCCGTCTCCGCCACCCGCGCCGCCGCGGCCGGCTCCTGTGCGTCGCAAGGCCGCCCCCGCGCCGCCGCCTTTACCGAAGCCGTGGCACGCCGTGCGCCTCGATCTTCTCGCGAGACTCTCGCGTGCCACCGATACGAACTATCCTGCTGAGCTCGGCGGGTTGCTTCGCGGCTCGTTCTCCCCGGCGCAGGCTCCATTATTCGTGAGGCTCGTCGCCGGGTATGGCGCCCGTCTGGGGCGTCAACCCGAGCTGACGATTCCAGGTGGAGGTCTCGGCGGTGGATTCCGCTGGGGAGCGCCCGACGCGCGCTGGGGCGCGGAAGCGCATCTCGAGGGACGCACGGAGTACTGGATTCTGTCGGCGTCGGAGCCGGGCCGCACCGACACTCGCGGCGTATGGCGCTTCGGGGGCGAAGCCGGCCTGGACGCGACGTGGGGCTTTCTCCCCGAGCTCCAGGCCGTGGCCGGGGCGAGCGCCGAGATGCTCGGACCGCGCGTGACGGTCGACGTGCGACGGCAAAACACCGAACGTGTTCCCCTGGTTGGCGTGGCCCTCGTGCTCGGGTTGCGCTTCGTTCCTTGAGCTCCGGTGTGGCATCGCGCGGGGCGAACCGCCGCGCGGGTGGGTATGCGCCGACCATTGGCGCCGAAAGACTCAATTTTCCTGACGGATAACGCGCTGCCAGAGCGACTGTTGTTCTAGATGAGGCTCGCGCAACTCGAGCCGTTCGGTTCACGGTGTTAGGATCCCGCCATGTCGAAGCTCAAGCGGCTCAGGCCACTCCCGGCGGGGGCTCCGGCAGGCGTGGACGGGTCCAGAGCGACGGCACCGGAAATCTCCGACGAGCTGATCATCCAGTCGCTGCGCGCCGGCCAGCCCTGGGCGGCGGAGGTCCTCTTCGACCGCGTATCGTACGTCGTCGAGCGCACTCTCCGGCGGATCTTGCAGTCCGCGGACGCCGACTACGAAGACCTGCTTCAGGTGACGCTCGAGCGGGTGATCGAGAGCCTCGTCCAGCAGCGGTTCTCCGGTGCGTGCAGCCTCGCGACCTGGGCGTCGGCAATCGCCGGGCACGTCGGCGTCGACGCTCTCCGCAGCCGGATCCGCGAGCGCGCCCTCTTCCGGCGCGCAGAGGACGTCCTGGTGCCGGTGCATGCGTTCCCGCAGCACGCCACTCTGGAGAAGCAGCTCGAGGCGCGCTCGGAGATCGAGCACCTGCACGACATCCTGGGATCGATGAAGCCCGAGCAAGCGCACGCCGTCGTGATGCACGACGCCCTCGGCCACGAGATCGCCGAGATCGCTGCGCTCGCCGGGGTGTCGGTGGCGGCCGCGCAGTCGCGGCTCGTGCGCGGGCGCAAGGAGCTGCTCCGCCGGGCGCGCGCCCGGTTCAAGAGGGGACATGACTGACGACGCCGCGCGCTCTCAACGGCTGCTCGCGACTCTGCGCGAGCGACCGCACAGCGTCGATGCTGCGCGGTCGGAGAGCCGGCGTGCGCGCGTGGTGCCCCACCTGCAGCGTCACCTGGTGGCGCTGAGCGTTCGCCGGCGTCGCGTGCGCCATCTTCGCTACTCGCTCGCTGCACTCGTCGCGGTGCTCTTCGGGGTGGTCGTCCTTCAGCTCGGGCTGCCGCGGCGGAGCGTCGCGCAGCGGGCCGCGGAGATCCGCGCCGTGCAAGGGCACCTCGTTCACAGCGTGTCAGGGCAGGATCACACCGTGCTCGCGGGTGATCGTCTCGTCGTGCCTGTCGACGGCGAGCTCCGGACGGACGCCACGTCCGGAGCGTCGCTCGAGACGGAGGCCGGGCTGCGGATGGATCTCGACGCAAGCTCCGAGGTATCGCTGTCGCAGATGGCCGACCGGGGCGAACACCGCGTCGAACTGCGCGCCGGGCAGCTCGCGTGCGCCGTGCCGAAGCTCGAGGCGGGGACGACTTTCGCCGTCGTGACGCCGAATGCCCGCGTGGTCGTGCACGGAACGAAGTTCACCGTGCGCGTCGATTCGTCGGAGGCGGGGGTCACGCGTACCTGCGTGCGAGTGCGCGAAGGGCTGGTCGCCGTTCATCACGCCGGCGGGCGCGCCATGCTGCACGCGGGCGACTCATGGGGATGCCCGGAAGCCCCCGTGCAGGTCGCTCGCAACGACGCCCCGCAGCTACAGGCGGCGCCCGCGCCGGCTCCAGCCAGGGTCACGAGCCGGAAGAGCGCCCCTTCGGCGAACGTCGCACGGGCTCAGCGGGAGGGCACGCTCGCGCAGGAAACGGAGCTCCTGCAGTCGGCGCTGGCTTCCGAGCGCGGCGGCCGTCGTGATGCGGCCATGACGGCGCTCACGCGGCTTCTGTCGGCGTATCCCGAGTCGCCTCTCTTGCCCGAGGCGCGCGCCGCGCTGAAACGGGTCGCGGTCGCGTCGGCTCAGGCCCCATGACCCGCGGCAGGCGCGGGGCGTGGGGGGGCGGTCTGCTCCTCTCGCTGCTCGTCACGGCTTGCGGCACCGAGCGTGTGCACCTGCTCGAGCCACCCGACTCCGGGGTGCGCAAGGCAACCGATGCGGGACCAGGCGAAGCGGGTCGCGGTTCGGCTCCGGATCTGCGGGCCCTGCTGCGGACTAACTGTGGCAAGTGGATGGCCGACGGAACGCCGGATTCTGCGCTGCTCATGCTGGTCGTCGACGTGAGCGGCTCCATGACGTTCGCCGATCCGACGTCGAAGGGCATGGTGAGCAAGTGGGGCGTCGAGCGGCCCATCCTTTCTTCCACCCTCGACGGCTTCCCGCCGAGCCTCGGCGTGGGCGTCCTCTACTATCCGAACAAGCCCACGCCGGCGAGCATGACGATGCGTCCCGCCTCTGCGTGCATCAACGTCGACGCCATGATCCCCGTCGAGTATCTCGGTCAGAAGGGCTCGCGCCAGCGCTACGTCATCCAGCAATCGCTGGCGAGCACGGAGCCGACCACGCAGGAGGGCACCCCGACGCTCGACGCCTATCTCGTCGCTCTGCAGCAGCTCGGCTCGACGACGCTCGGCGGCAGCCGGCAGATTCTCCTCATCACGGACGGGCAGCCGACGTTTTCGGAGGGCTGCGTCGGCACCGGGGGCGTCGACGTCCCGATCGACGAGAACCCGATCATCGACGCCATCGCCGCCGCGAAGCGCGCGGGGATCAGCACCTTCGTCATCGGCTCGCCGGGGAGCGAGCAGAGCGCGATTTCCGGCGTGGACGCGCGTCCCTGGCTCTCTCGCGCGGCGGAAGCGGGCGGGACGGCACGCCCTGGCTGCTCGGACAACGGTCCGCGCTATTGCCACTTCGACATGGTCGAGGAGCCGAACTTCGGCGCCGGTCTCACGGCCGCGCTCGACGAGATCGGCGGCAGCCTCACCCGCTGCGACATGCCGCTGCCGGCCCCACCCTCGAACGAGCGGCTCGACCCCAACCAGGTGAACGTCGTCGTCACGAGCAGCAACGGCCACGAGTCCCTCGTCGCCCGCGACGACTCGCCAGGGTGCATGGACGGCGACGGCTGGCAATACAGCCCCGATCGCACCCGCATCACGCTCTGCAAGGACACGTGCAACGCAATCCGCGCCGACGCCGGCGCCAAGATCGAAGTCCTGGTCGGCTGCGCGTCGGTCACGCGCTGACGCTCAATGAACTTCAGTCTCTATGCTCGCGTCCGGTCCTTCGCTCGTCGCCGGCGTCACGATGGCATTGCGCGGCATGCGGCGCGGGATGACCGGGACTTCCGGCTTGCCGCGCGGAGCGGGCTCGCTGCCGCCGAGTAGCCGCTGGCCGAGTCGCTCGGCGGCGTGCTCGAGCTCGCGCCCCGCGTCACGCGCCGCCCGGGTGTGGAGGATCGCGCGCAGGTGCTCGAGCCCCGTCCGGCGCCCGAGGGGCACCACCGCGAGCGCGTAGACGGCGAGCAGGAGCACGGTGACGTCGATCGCACGTCTCCCGAGGGTGAACACGACGCGCATCGTACCGATCCCGCGCTGAAGCGCGAAATTCCGGGGCTTATGGAAGCGAGACGCGCAGGAGCGACAGATCCCCGGCCGCGTCCGTCACGGTGCCGAGCCGCGCGGCCACGGGCAGGTCGTCCGCCCGGACCGCGAGCCACCGCGCGCCGCTCGAATGAAGGAGCTCCGAGAGGCGCTCCTCGGAGGCGAACGCCTCTTCGGGGTGCGGCTCGCGCGGATCGTGGCGATCCACCGGCCGGGCCCGCTCCGGGGCGCCGAAGGCGGCGATGACGGCGAAGTAGCCGTAGTCCCTGGTGTCGATCAGGAGCCGCTCGGTTTCCGCCACCCGCGAGCGGGCGGCGATGCCGATGTCGCGTTCTGCCTTCCGCGCCGCATCGGGCTCGGGCGGCTTGCCGGCGCGGAGCAGGAGCGACAGGACGCCGATGGCGATGGCGAGCGGTACGGTCCTCGCCACCGCGTCTCCGCGCACGTGGCCTCGCACCGGCGTGAGCCCACGAACGAGGCCCTCGCCGACGAGCACCGAGAGCAGCGTCCAGGCCGGAAGCAGGGTCCGCTCCGCGTGGTGAGTCGGCGCGCCGTCGAGGACCCGCCCGACGACGAGAAACACGAACACACCGCCGATGACGAGCGTCGGCCGTACGAGCAGCGCGAGAGCCCGCGGTGCCCGGTCCGCAGCGACCCGGAGCACCAGGAGCGCCGAGAGCGTCACCTCCGGCTCCGCGCGGAAGAGCGCGGTGGGGTAGGCGAAGAGCGATCGGACCACGGGCTCGGTCGCGCCGAGGGCGCGTCGGTAGGCCGCCACGCGATGCAGGAAGAAGAGCGCGTCGTCGTGCGAGACGGCGCCATGCACGATCCACGCGAGGGGTCCGGCCGCAGCGAGCGCCGCGGCGGCGAGCAACGTCAGCCGGCGGCGCGGGTCGCGCGGGTCGCGCGCGCTCGCAGCCTCGGCGGCCTCGGCAACCTCGGCGTCGTCCGGCGCGGGTGGGTCCGACTCGCCCGCGTATTGCCGCTCGGTGTCGAGCGGCGCGAAGCCGGACGAGAGCACGTCCCGGCCCCTCTGCTTCCGCGGCCCGCGTGCGGCGTCGTACGCCGCGATGAGCACGAAGACGGCCCCGGCAGCCCAGGCCTCGTAGCGGCAAAGGCACGCCGCAAGCAGCGCAACGCCGCCGATCATGCGACGTGATCCGTCCACCCTGGTTGCCGCAGCACCCAGCACCACGAGCCCGGCGGTCAGCGCCTCTGGCTGGGTCGACACGCCGAGGCGGGCGGCGGTCAGGATTCCACTGGCGATCAGGGCCGTGAGCACCGAGCCCGGGCGCGAGACGCGGAGCCACCGCGCGGCGCGGTGGATGCACAGTGCCGAGATCACTCCGAGCATCAACGAGGTCGCGTGCGCCGTCGCGAGCGTGCGACCGAACAGCGACATGGACGTGCCGTGAACCCAGAACGGCAAGGGCAGCCAGCTCGTGCCGCTCGGGTCGAGCGACGGCGAGTGGACGAACTCTTCCGCGATGACGATGCGCGAGAAATCATCGTCGCTCAGCGCGACGAACCCGGTGGACAGGACGGCGAGCGACAGCGCGCCCTTGCCGAGCGCGACGACGGCGAGATCCCAGCCCGGGGCTACGCGGGACACTCCCGCGCTCCGCTCACTTCTTCGCCGGGGTGGTCTTCTTGGGGGCGGACGCCGCGTGGTGCGTCTTGTGGCCGCGCTTGTCCGCGATGGAATCGTCCGTCGACGAGGACATGTACGCGAGGACCACGCTGGTCAGGAAGAACGTGCCGGCCAGGACCCACGTCCCGCGGGACAGGAAATTCCCCGCGCCTCGGCCGCCGAACACCTGCTGCGTGCCCGCGCCGCCCAGGGCTGCGGTGAGCCCGCCGCTCTTGCCCGGCTGGATCAGGATGATGAGGATGAGGATGCACGCGGCGAAGATGTGCAGGGCCGTGATGGGCGTCTCTAGAATCTCGAGCATGGCGCGTTACTTTCCGGCGGCGGCCCGGACAATCTGCAAGAAGGACCCGGCCTCGAGCGACGCTCCTCCGACGAGGGCGCCGTCGACGTTCGGGCAGGCGAGCAGCATAGCAGCGTTGTCCGGCTTGACGCTCCCTCCATAGAGAATGGGGGCCTTCTCGGAAAGTGCCTTCGACACGGCAGCTAGCCGCTGGCGGATGGCGGCATGGGCTTCTTCGGCCTGATCCGGCCCGGCGACCCTGCCGGTTCCGATCGCCCAGACCGGCTCGTAGGCGATGACGGCCGCCTCGGGGCTCTTCGCGAGCTCCGCCGCGACCGCGTCGATCTGCCGGAAGACGACCTCCAGGGTGCGCCCTGCCTCACGTTCTTCCAGGGTCTCGCCGACGCAAACGATGGGCCGCAGACCCGCAGCCAGCGCGGCGACGGACTTCTCGCGCACTCCCGAGTCCGTCTCGCCGAAGAACTGCCGCCGCTCGCTGTGTCCGATGATGACCCACTTGCAGCCGGACTCGAGGAGCATCGGGGCGCTCACCTCTCCGGTGAACGCGCCCTCCGCCTTCGGGTGGAGATTCTGGGCAGCGACGCCGACGCGATCTCCAGCGACCGCGTGGACTTCGTGGGCCACCGCGGCGAGTGCCGTGAACGGCGGCGCGACGACCACGTCGACGCCCTCGAGCTCGCGGACGCCTTCGGCGATCGCGTGGGCGAGCACGACGCCGTGCGCGCCGCCCTTGTACATCTTCCAGTTGCCCGCGATGAGCGGCCTCCGCCCGGGGTTCATACCGGCTCCGTCATGCCGCCGCGGAGCGCTTCCACGCCGGGGAGCTTCTTGCCCTCGAGGAGCTCTAGCGACGCCCCGCCGCCCGTCGAGATGAAGCTGATCTTCTCCGCGATGCCCTCGCCCGCGGCGCGAATGGCCGCGGCGCTGTCGCCGCCGCCGACGACGGTGAACGCCTTCGACTCGGTGAGCGCGCGTGCCACGGCGAACGTGCCCGACGCGAAGGGAGCGTTCTCGAAGAGCCCCATGGGCCCGTTCCAGAACACCGTCTTCGCCTTGGCGATGCGGCTCGCGAAGAGCTCGGTCGTCTTCTGTCCGACGTCGAGGGCCATCTCGCCCTCCGTGAGCAACGTCACCTCCGTGCGGCGGCCGCTCGTCGCGTCGAGGCTCGTCGCGGTGACGACGTCGACCGGGAGGAGGATCTCGACGCCCTTGGCAGCCGCCTTCTCGAGGAGCGTCCTCGAGAGGGACAGCTTGTCCTTCTCGACTCGGGAGGCCTTCATGTCCTTGCCCTGGGCTGCGAGGAAGGTGTTGGCCATTGCGCCGCCGATGCAGATCGCCGTGCAGCGCTCGAGCAGCGCCTCGATCACGGCGATCTTGTCGCTGACCTTCGCGCCGCCGAGCACCGCGACGAAGGGCTTCTCCGGGGCCGTCACGATGCGGGCGAGGGACGTGAGCTCCTCTTCCAGGAGCTTCCCCATGCCGCGGACGTGCTTGAGGAGGGGCAGCGCGTGCACCGAGGCGTGCGCCCGGTGGGCGGCACCGAAGGCGTCGTTCACGTAGACGTCGCAGAGCTCGGCGAGCTCCTTCGCGAAACCGGGGTCGTCCTTCTCTTCCTCCGGGTGGAAGCGGAGGTTCTCGAGGAGGACGACCTGATTCTTGCGGAGATCCGAGATGACCTTGCGCGCGGCGTCGCCCAGGCAATCGTCGGGCAAGAGCACCTCGTAGCCCGTGAGCTCCGACAGCCGCACGCCGCAGGGCTCGAGGCTGAACTCGGGTGTCGGGCCGCCCTTCGGGCGCCCGAGGTGCGACGCCAGGATGACCTTCGCTCCCGCTTCGACGGCATGCTTGATGGTCGGGATGGTCCGGACGATGCGCTCGTCGTCCGTGATCTTTCCGCCTTCGAGCGGGACGTTGAAATCTACCCGGATGAAGACGCGCTGCCCGGAGAGCGACAGCTCGTCGAGCCGGCGGATGCCGTCGAGCGAGAACATGCGGGTCAGCCCTTCTTCGCCATCAGGAGAGCCAGATCGACCATGCGGCTCGAGAAGCCCCACTCGTTGTCGTACCAGGAGAACACCTTCGCGAAGCGGTCGCCGATGACCTTCGTCTGGGTGGCGTCGAAGATGCTGGAGTACGGATTGCCGATGTAGTCGCTCGAGACGAGCTGCTCCTCGGTGTAGTCGAGGTAGCCCTTCAACGGGCCCGACGACGCGGCCTGCTTCATCGCGGCGTTGATCGACTCGACGCTGACCGGCTTCTCCGTCGTGACCGACAGATCCACGAGCGACACGTCAGGGGTAGGGACGCGCATCGCCAGGCCGTCGAACTTGCCCTTCAGCGCGGGGATGACCTCGCTGACGGCCTTCGCCGCGCCGGTGCTGGCGGGAATGATGCTCAGCGCGGCCGCGCGCGCGCGCCTCAGATCCTTGTGGGGGAGGTCGAGCAGGTTCTGGTCGTTCGTGTACGAGTGCACCGTCGTCATCAGGCCGCGTTCGATGCCGAAGTTGTCGAGCAACACCTTGGCGATCGGAGCGAGGCAATTGGTCGTACACGAGGCATTCGAGACGATGTTGTGCTTCGCCGGATCGTAGTCCGCGTCGTTGACGCCCATCACGATGGTGATGTCCGGGTTCTTCGCCGGCGAACTGATGACGACCTTCTTCGCGCCGGCGGTGAAGTGCCCCTCGGCCTTCGCGCGATCGGTGAAGAGCCCGGTGCACTCGAGCACCACGTCGACGCCCTCGCTCTTCCAGGGAAGCTCCTTCGGATCCTTGATGGCGGTGACCTGGATGTCCTTGCCGCCGACGACGAGGGCCTTCTCCTTGTACGAGACGGTGGCGGCCCTGAAGGTGCGGTGGACGCTGTCGTACTTCAGCAGGTGCGCCAGCGTGTGGGTGTCGGTCAGGTCGTTGATGGCGACGACCTCCACGTCCGTGATCTTCCGCTCGTAGAGCGCACGAAGGACGCACCGACCAATTCGACCGAAGCCGTTGATACCGACCTTGACTGTCATGACACTCACACCTCGCCTGGCTCCGCTGCCTGGCGGAGCATACTGAGCCACCGCTCGAGCGCGACTCGCCGCGCGCGGAGGCGCTCGTAAGTCGCGCGACCCTACCGTTGCGGTCCCCCTCGGTCAAGCCAGACAGGGTTCAAATTCCCCCGAAACAATGGGCTTTTCCTCGCATGCTTTGCGCGCTCCCCACCACCTGACCCGGCCGCGGCGGTGCCGCTTCACCCTGGCTAGAACGCCGGCTCGACGCCGTTGCTGGATGCCGCGCGCCAGCCGGCATCGATGACGAGCCAGCATCTCTCCGAAACAGCAGCTCAGCGCGCGTGCGACTTCTTCGCCCGCAGCCGGACGAGGTGACCGTCTTCCCCGACGCGGTACTCCGCGGCCCCGGGGAGCGAGTAGGCGATCCGCTCCCCCATCAAGAAGAGGAGCTGCGAGCTGCGCTCGAACGTGAAGTCGAGCCCCACGATGTAGCCCGGCACGAACCCGTCCTCGAGCTTGACGGGCGACTTCTTCGAGTTGAGTCGTCGCAGATCCGCCGAGAGGTTCTCCATGAACGCCCGGGTCCGAGGCATCGCGTCGAGCGCGGAGAGCGCACCCGTGGAGAAACCCCTGTACGAGACGGCCGCATAGACGGTGAGCAGCCCCGCGACGAGCGCGTCCGTCGCCGGGCGCGGCATTCCGCGGAGCCACCGAGCCTCCCGGGTGGTCGTCGGGACCTGATGCAGTACGACGCCGACCAGCAGGCACGAGAAGAAGCAGAGCTCCCAGTAGTAACGAACCTCGAAGGCCATCACGAGACCGAACACCGCGACCCGGTTCGAGACCCCGATCATGACCACGTTGACCAGAACCAGGACGAACAGCACCGCCCAGGCGATGAGCGCACGCGGTGCGCGATACGACGTATAGCCGACGAGCAGCAGCCACAGGGCGACGATCACGGCGGTCGGCGCGTGCGCGTCGGCGCTCATCGAGACCCCGAAGACCGAGTGCGCGAACGACAGGAGCCCGAGCTTCGTGAAGGCGAGCACCTTCCACGTTGGTGACCCGCCGAGGGCGCTCGCGAGCGTGCCCGCGACGTGGTGCTCGATGACGGAGCCGAGCCCGCCTGCGACGAGGAGGCCGGCCGCCGTGAGCCACGGCACGACGAAGGTCCGGAATCTCGCGCGGAGCTCGCTCGATGGAAAGCGCGCCACGTCGAGGCCCACCATGTAAAGCGGCACGAGCAGGCCCTTGCTGTAGAAGCCGAGTGCGGCGAGATCGCAGACGCATACGGCGATCAGGTCGCGCCTCGCGCGAGTTTGCCCATAGCGAACGTAGTGATAAAGCGCCATCGACGCGAACGCGACGAAGGGCACCCGCTCGACCCCCGCGATCCACCAGCCGAGCTGCACCCAGGTGTGCACGTAGCAGGCGTAGAGTGCGACGAGCACCGCGTTCAGCGACGAGGGACGCATCGCGTTCAGCGTCCGGTAGAGGTACACCATGCCGACCGCATGGAACGCGCACAGCGTCGCCACTGCCGCCCAGTAGCGGAGGCGCACGACGTGGATGAACGTGTAGTTCACGACGCGAGCCAGCGGAACGACCTGGCCGCCGACCGGATACATCACCGAGTGCCAGAAGTGCTCGGTGTAGGCGAGCAGGAAGCCGGAGAAGTCGTCCCCGTAGAAGTAGCAATGGCGGATCACGAACACGACGGTGAGGCTCGTGTACGCGAGAGCGACGACCAGTGAAGCGATCTCGAGGAACGCCAGACGACCAGACTGCACCCGCACGGGGAGCGGACGCTAACACGGGCTCGGACGGGGGCAGGGGCCGGCGAAGGGGCGGGACGCGAGCGGCATCGCAAAAAAGCGTGCAGCGACAGCGTTACGAGGTAACGTCGGGCGTCGCGTGGACCTCGAGAGCGAGCTCGATCGCCTTTATGGGACGACGCCCGGCGAGTTCGTCGGCCAGCGCAACTTGCTCGCCAGGGCGCTGCGAGCGGCGGGCGACAAGGGAGCCGCGGAGCAAGTGTCGCGGCTCGCGCGGCCGAGCCCCGTGGCGTGGACCGTAAACCAGCTCCACTTCAAGGCGAGCTCGGAGCTCGACGCGCTCAGGGCCGCGGGCACAGCCCTGCGCAGCGCCCAGGAGCAGCAGTTCGACGCCGGCGACTTCGCGGCGAAGCGTCGTGCGTATCAGGACGCGATGAAGGCCCTGGTGGCGCGGGGGCTCTCGCTCGCGGCGGAGGGGGGCCTGGGCTCCAGCGCTGTGTTCGAGCGCCGCCTCGAGTCCACGTTGAACCTGCTGGGCGCGGCCGACGACGTCACTCCTCCGCCTGGCCGAATGAGCGCCGAGCTCGAAGCCATGGGCTTCGACGCGCTGACCGCCGCCGCTCCTGCTCCGCCCGCCCGACCGAAGCGCAGCATCCCCGTGCTCGATCAGGCGCGCGCCGATCGGATCGCGAGCGTGAAATCCGCCCTCGACGGCGTCGTCCGGGAGGTGCGCCGCCTCGAGCACGAAGCCAGCGCGTGCCAGGCGCGGCACTCACGCGCGTCACTGGACGCAGAGGACGCCGCCAACCGCGCTCTGCTCGCGGGCCGCGCCCGCGACGAGGCCCGTCGCGACGCGGACGCGGCGCAGCGGCGCCTCGAATCGGCCCGCGTCGAGCTCGACGAGGCGCGCCGCGTCTACGACGAGCTCGTTGCCGAGCCTAAGACCTGACCTGCGCGAGCGCGCCAGACTCCTTCAGCACCTGCCGCGCGGTGTGCGCCTGGTCGGCGTTGTCGGCGCGGACTCCGACGAGCATGCCGCCCTTGCGGATCTCGTCGTCGTAGAGGTGCGCTTCGTGTTTCGGCACCCCCACGCCGATGAGCGCGCCGAGCACGCCGCCCGCCGCTGCGCCCGCGCCTCCCCCCGCGAGCGCAGCGACCAGCGGCCCTGCCGCCAGGAAGCCGATGCCCGGGATGGAGAGCGACGCGCCTGCGGTGAGACCCGCGGCGATGGCGCCGAGCGCGCCGCCCGCAGCGCCGCCGACCGCAGCGCCCTCGGACGCCTGAGTGTGGCGCTCCACCTCGAAATGCTCGCCGCGCGTCTTGTCCGTGACGAGCATGCTCACGTCCTGCGCCTTGAACCCGGAAGCGACCAGCGAGCTTGCCGCTTGCTCGGCGCCCTGACGGGTGCGGAACAATCCGATGATGTGCTGCGACATGACTTCTCCTTCTGCGAGCGTCGACGGGGCGTCGTGTGCTCGTTGCCGGAGGCCGAAGCAATCGGCAGGCCAGCACGCTCCCGGCGGAAGATCGACCGGCTGACTCGTCGGTCGATCGAATCGGTCACGATTCGAAG
>CAYUAW010000076.1:19388-24823 GCA_964442485.1 uncultured Polyangiaceae bacterium | reverse complement strand
GCGGGGGGAGCAGTTCGCCGAAGGCGAAGCTGCGGGGGGCCAAGGCCCCCCTTGTGTAACCGGCGCGACGGATCGCGCTGACTACGGGACGCCGGCGTCGGAGCCGCCGGTGATGCAGGCCCGCGCCTGCTCCACGCACGTGCGGATCTGACCACCTCCAGTGACACATTTCACGAGGCCGTCGAAGCACTCCGCGCCGCGTGGCAGGTGCGGACGCGGAAGCCCTCCCATGCCGCCGGGCGGGAAGCCCGGGGGAAGCCCGCTCGGCAGTGGCGGAAGCCCCGACGGCAGCGGGGGAAGGCCTGTCGGCAATGGCGGGAAGCCGGAGGGCAGCCCGCTCGGCAGCGGCGGCAGTCCCGACGGCAGGCCCGTGGGCACTGGCGGAAAGCCCGACGGGAGACCGCTCGGCAACGGCGGCAGTCCGCTCGGCAACCCGCCCGGGAAGGGAGGGAACCCGGACGGCAGTCCCGACGGTAGAGGAGGCAGCCCCGAAGGCAGGCCCGATGGAAGCGGCGGCAAGCCGGAGGGGAGCCCCATCGGCAGCGGCGGCAAGCCCCTCGGCAGCCCCGGGAACCCCGAAGGCAGACCAGACGGGAGCGGCGGGAGCGCCGGCAGACCAGACGGCAGCGGCGGTAGGCCGAAGCGACCCAGGTTCAGGTGCGGAAAGCCGGGGGGCATGTTCCCGCCGCCCGCCATTCCGGTGGGCAGAGGCGGGAGCCCGGAGGGAAGCCCTGTCGGCAGCGGCGGGAGCCCGCTCGGAAGCGGCGGCAACCCGCTCGGCAAACCCGTGGGCAGCGGGGGCATTCCGTGCGGCAAGCCGCTCGGCAGCGGCGGGAGCCCCGACGGAAGACCCGTGGGAAACGGGGGAATCCCAGACGGGAGGCCCATCGGGAAAGGCGGAAGCCCCGAGGGGAGACCCGTGGGGAAAGGCGGAAGCCCAGACGGGAGGCCCGTGGGGAACGGGGGCAACCCCGAAGGCAAGCCGCCGGGTATCGGTGGGAGCCCGGACGGCAAGCCCCCTGGTAGCGGCGGGAGCCCCGAAGGCAGAGGGGGAAGCCCGCTCGGGAACGGCGGAAGGCCGCTCGGCAGACCCGTGGGAACGCCGCTCGGTACCGGAGGCAGACCCGTCGGGACGGTGACCCCGGCGTCCGCGGCGACTTGCCCGATGCACGAGCGGAGCGCGCTCTCGCACGTGGCGGCCTGTCCAGGCGCGCATTTCGCGCGCGCCTCGAAGCACGCGTTCAGCGATTTGACGAGCGCCTCGGCGGAATTGTTCGCGGCCTGGGTGCAGCTCTCCTCCGCGGTGTCGCAAGCGCCGAGCTTCATCGGGTCGGGTCCGGCATTCCGGCGACAAGTCGCAGCGTCCGTCCGGCATTGCGTCAGACTCGCTGCGAACGAGCTGTAGGCCTGCTCTACGGATGCGGAGGACGGATCATTCGCGGCGACGCCAGGGATGGCGGGGCTGCTCGAGGACGGAGTGTCCGTCGCCCCGCTGCTGCATCCGGCGGCGATGCCCAGCGCGATGCCGAGCGAACCGCCCACCCAAACTGCAAGACCATTGCCCTCACGGATTCTCATCGTCTGTTTTCCTCGTCGTCGCGGTGTTGCGCCGGCCGTACTGTGTTTTCGGGTCGCGCCGAGCGATCAGTGCGCTCGTACTTTTTCGCACCTGAGCGCAGTGTCGCTGGAAATATGCCGCGAGAACGGTCTTCGCTTTTCGATTTGGCGGGCGTTGATCGGTTTGCCCTGCTGCTAGACACATCCATCCAGGCGGATGTCTATCTGGGCGGTCGCTCCATCCTTCATGAGGCCGAAGCTCGAAGCCGACGATACGAGCGGGCTCATGCAACTGGCGGCACGCGCCGCGGCTGGAGACGACGGCGCCGCAAGGCAGCTGCTCCAGTCGGTGCGGCCCGCGATGACGCGCACCATCGCCGCCGTGCTCGGGCCGAAGCATCCCGAGGTCGAGGACGTCGCGCAGGAATCGATGATCGGCTTCCTCCGCGCGCTCGGTGCCTTCCGCGGCGACTGCCACCCTGCGGGCTACGCTTCGCGGATCGCCCTGCACACGGCGCTGCGCGCTCGTCGGCGCGCGAAGCTCGAGCGTGCGCGCTCGGACGAGCTGGCACGGCTGTCGACGCCCGAAGAGGCGACCGCGCTGCCCAGCGAGGAAGCAGCGAGCGAGCGCCGCCGCGGCGTTTTGCGGGATCTGCTCGAGGACCTTCCGCCCGAGCAGGCCGAGACTCTCGCGCTGCGTGTCGTGCTCGGACTGAGCCTGGAAGAGGTGGCGCTCGCCACCGGTGCGCCGGTCAACACGGTGCGAAGCCGCGTCCGGCTCGCGAAGGAAGCGCTGCGACGTCGCATCGAAGACAGCCCGAATCTCGTCGACGACCTCGGAGTCGAAACATGAGTATCGTCGACCTGCACCCCGAGGAGCTGCTCGACAAGCACGCCCAGGGAGCGCTCACCGAGGGCGAGTGGGCGCGCCTGGAAGGGCACGTCTCGACGTGCGCGGTTTGCCGTTTCGAGCTCCGAGCGCGTGCTGATTTCGCTCTCATGGCGGTCGGGCCGGTCGACCTGGCGCCGCCCGACGCGGCCGCTCCGCCCGAGCTCGACCTTCTGCCCGCACCGCTTGCGCCCCGGCGCTCGCGTCGAAGGGCATGGGTGCTCGGCCTCGCTGCTGCGCTCGTCGGCGGCATGAGCTTCGCAGCCCTGTCGCTCGAGCTCGGCAACCCATGGCGGGCTCGTCCGGTCGGGACACCCGGTGCGGCGCCTCACGGCACCCCCGCGCGAGCGGCAAGTTCGCACGAGGCCGCGCTTCCTTCGGTCGGCGAGGCGCCCGCGTCCGTGGAAGCGACAACGCAGGTGGCCGCAACACGGCCCGCCGACGGCGAGCGCGACCGTGCGAGGGGGAGCCCCTCACGCGCGCCGCGCGCGACGGAGAACGCCGCGGAGCTGTTCCGGGCGGCGAACGCCGCGCGACGTGTCGGCGATACCGAGCGCGCGGTCGGCCTCTATCGAGAGCTGCAGGCGCGGTATCCCCGCTCGGAGGAGTCGCGTGTCTCCTACGCGACTCTCGGGAGCCTGTTGCTGGATCGCGGAGAGGCTCGTTCGGCGCTCGACGGCTTCAATCAGTACCTGTCGCGTGGCGACGCGGCTCTCGGTGAAGAGGCGCTCGTCGGGCGGGCGCTCGCGTCGCAGCGGCTCGGTGCGCGCGACGGCGAGGCCGCGGCGTGGCAGGAAATCCTCCGGCGCTTCCCGGGGTCCGTCCATGCGCGCCTTGCCAGAACGCGGTTGCTCGAGCTAGGCCAGCGGTGAGCCGGAAGGCGATCGCCGCGTCGCTCTGGCTCCTGTCGTTCGTGGGTTTCAGGGTCGCCGTTGCCGCCGATCGCGGAGGCGACGTCTCCATGGTGCACGTGTTCGTCGCGGGCCCGGAAGAAGCGCTGCTCCGGACGCGGGCCACCGTACGCGAGCTCTTCGCTCGCATTCATGTCGACGCAGTGGTGGAGCGCGCGGACGACGAAGCCGTGCTCGGCGTCGCATCGCCGGACACCGCGCCCAGAGCCTTTCTCGACTTCCGATCGCGGGAGGCACCCCGCGTCGTTCTCGTCCAGCGGCCATCGGGCCGCGAGCTCGAGCGGCGCACGCTGCCGGGCTCCGCGTCGCTCGAGGTGTCGGTCGAGGAAGCCGCGCACGTGCTCTACATGGCGGTGGAGTCTACGCTGCGCGCGCGCGACGACGCGGCAGGGAGTGGCGGTTCTGCCGCTCCGGAACCGGCGGGTACGACGGAGGGGGCCGCCGCCAGCACGGTTCCGTCGTCTTCCGATGCGCGCGCTTCTGCATCAGCCGGCAGCGCCGACGCGTCGGCCGCACCACGCCGGCCCCCCGCGACTGCCGCGCCGCCGAGTGACAGCGCGGCTGCGCCGGCACGCGGCGCTGACGCCGTGTCAGGCGACCACGTCGCGCGCGACGGTGGCCCAGGCGTCACAGGTCGTGCATCTGGCGTGGAGGCGGGCGTGTCGGCGTTCGCCCTGCTGTCGTCGTTCGCCGCGGCTCATCCGCTTCCCGGCGTCGGCGGCGCGCTCGACGGTGCGCTCGGTCGAGGACGCGTTCGCGCCGCTGCTCTGCTTTCCGTTGGGGTGCTCTTCCCGAGTCCGGTTCCGGGCCCCGGGGCCGCGAGCTCCATACACGCAGAGACGTTTCGCCTCGACGCCCTCGTCGACTTCGCCGCGTCGGAGCGCGTGCACCTCTCGGCCGGGCTGGGCGGCGGAGTCGACCGCATCACCTTCGACGCGGGGCCCTCGACGCCCTCGGTGGTCAGCACGGGCTCGCCAGTTCGCATCGACCCCGTGCTGACCGCGCTCGTCACGTTCCAGTACAGGATGTCCGGAGCCTTCGGCGCGTTCGCGCTAGCGTCGCTCGACGTCGATGTGCAACCGCACCGCTACGTCACGCAAGCCGGCAACCAGGACGCAACGGTCTTCGCGCTGCCTCGACCACGACCCGCTGCGTCCCTCGGTTTGACGTACTTCTTCACTGAAGTCCCTCGAGCGGGCGTGAGCGCGACGAAGGCGGCCGCGCCGTGACCCCTCGAATGCCTCGCGCCGTCGCTGTCTGCCTCGCCGCAGCTGCGATCGCTGCTGCGTGGTCTGCCGGGTGCACGGGCGACGATGTCGTGGTGTACCGGATGCACGCCGTCGTGAGCGCCGCAGGGGGCGCTCCTGGCGAACCGGAAGCGACCGGCGGCAGCACTCCCGCTCCGAGCGGCGGAGGCGCTGGCGGCGCCCGACCCCCTGGTGCTCCGGGGGGCTCCGGCGGTCGCGACGTCGCCCCGGACGCGGCGGTGCCCATGAACACGGGTGGAACCGGCGCCGTTCCCGCATCCGGGGGGGCCGGCGGCGCGCCGGCGACCGGAGGCAGCGGAGGCGCGGCTCCTGCGGGCGGCGGTGGGAGCAGCTTGCCGGGGAGCTGCACGACCTCGAGCGATTGCATGAGCGGCTGGATGTGCGTGAAGCTCGACTGCACCGCCGCGCGGGGCGTCTGCCAGCCGCACCCGCTCGCCTGCGACGTCGCGTCGCTTCCGGTCTGTGGCTGCGACGGCATCACTTACTGGAACGATTGCTACCGCCAGCTCAGCGGAGTCGCCGCAAGGGCCTTCACCCAGTGCGCATCGGCGATGACGTGCGACACCGCGGCGGACTGCAAGGTCGCGGGCGCGTCGTGCGCTCACCTGAGCTTCAATCCCGTACAGGAGCCGTCCTGCGCGGCCCCCGGCTCTGGGGCGTGCTGGGTGGTCCCGGCGGATTGCGCCGGCACTGCGGCCGCGCCGCTGTGGACGTCGTGCGATCCACAGCAACCCCCGGGTGCGCGCCCCTGCATGAACACCTGCGCCGCCATTCGCTCGGGTCAGCCAGTCGTGACGGCCATGCCGGGCA
>CAYUAW010000076.1:10711-19288 GCA_964442485.1 uncultured Polyangiaceae bacterium | reverse complement strand
AGAAGCCGTGATTCAGCTCTCGTGCTTCGGCTTCCACACCGGCATGCCGGCCTTCTCCATCCACGCGCTGTCGCCGAAGCGACCAGGCTCGCGGTCCTCGGTGACGCGATCCTCGTGTTCCTTCGACGATGGCGGCACGTCGGGGCCCTGTGTCATCACGAGCAGCTCGTCGGCGACGTACTCGGGGTGCTGGTCGTCCTCGGCGAGCACGCTGCCCTTCGGCATCGTACCGGTGCCGACGCGGACGATCTGCGTGGTGGGCGGGTACGTGTCGGTCCATCGCTCCCGCACGGCGTGGTCGCCGTCTCGCAGGATACGGTAGCGGGTCAGCTTGAAGCCGGGCACGCCGCGCTGCGACAGCACCCGCTCGCCGCGCGGCAGGCGATCGTCGTTTCTTTCGAGCTGCTCGTACGGCAGGGCGTCGGTGATGCGGCGGATGAAGGTGACCGTCATGGGCTGCGTCGGTCCGAGGATCTCCGCGCGCACCGTCCCGTTCTTCACGACCTCGTGGAGCGCGATCGGAAAGGAGAACGGATTCTTGATGCGGAAATCGATCGTCGGATACACGACCGTCGCGTCGAGCCCCATCTTGATGTACGCGCTCGGTCGCGTGTGCGGATACCGCTCGACGATGTCGAGGCCGGCGAAGAAGGCGGCACCGTGCAGCGTCCCGGAGATCTGGCAGGTGCCGCCGCCGATTCCATCGACGAGCTCTCCCTCCGCGATGACGGGGGCGACTTTGTACCCGTTCGCCTCGTCGCGCGGCCCGACCACCTCGTTGAAGTCGAAGGTCTCCCCGGGCAAGAGCACGGTGCCATCGAGCTTCGACGCTGCGAGCCTGAGGTTGTACGTGCGCGCGGCCGAGCGCTGCGAACGATCGTAGTTCGTCTCGAAGAAGCCGAGCACCTGGTCCACCCCGACGTGACCGAGGTCCTTCGCGAGGCGGCGCGGCTTCTTGTGCAGGAAGACCAGCGTGCCGCGGGTCTTGCCCGCGGCGAGCGCGCCCGCGAGCGCCGCGACCGTCGCGTCGAGGTCGAGCTTGCGTCCCTCCACCTCGGCAACGAGCGTGCGCTTCTCGAGATCGAGCCGCGCGTCGACCGGCGCGTGATCGAGCTCGTCCTTGAGCGCGAGCACGGCTTCCGCCGCGCGGGACGCATCCAGCACGAGGGGAGGGGGAAGCACGAGCACTCCCTCGGCTCCCGCCGCGCGGAAGGTCCGGCGCAGAGGTGACGTGGGATCGCGGACATCGCGCACGAGCTGCGAGAGCCGCAGCTTGTCGATCTGCGCGCCGAGGCGGCCGAAGCTCATCGCTCTGCTGCCGCCTTCCGGGAGCTCGACATGGAACGAGCCCGCAACGTGACGGCGGAGGATCTCGGCGGCGCGCTCGGTGATGCCGTCGTTCACCGCTAGCCGCTGGCCGAGCAGCTCGACGAGTGGCGGCGCCGCGCTCGGGTCGTCGGGAGACGCGACGCGCGGTACGAGGATGAAGCCGATCGCCAGGCCCGCGAGCGTCGCGATGAGGATGGCGAGCGGGCCGCGTCCGGGGCGCGTGAATCGGAGGAGCGAGGCCATCTCGAGGGACGCCAGCTTACAACGGGCGACGAGGCCTGCTTCTTTCACGGGCAGGAGGGCGCCAAAAGGGAGAAATAGAAGCAATAACGGCCAATTGTGGCCGATCAGTTCACTCGGCGATGCTCGCAGGCCGCTGGGCTCGTTCAGCGCTGCTCGCCTGGACAGCTGAACGGACGTATAAAAACGTCCGAGCAGCATGATGACCGAGCGCGAGGCAACCCCCCGACTGTTCGACGTGAACCTGGAGACGGCGAGCTGGGTCGAGGGCCGAGGCGTCAGACACACCGACTGGAGCGTGCGTGTGAACGACACCTGGGTTCCCATCCGCGAGCTCGGGGGCGTCGGCGCGACGATGGCGGACCCGCAGTTCTCGATGGTCGACGACGTCGATGAGCTCGTCGTGCTTCCCGCGGGCTGCCAGTACAGAAAGACGTACCACCCTCGTCTCGCGTACGGCACGCGTCTCCAGAAGCGCGTCTCGGTGCCGCGGGAACCGCCGCGACGCGCGTCCGCGCCGGGACCGCTGTCCGAGGACGAAGCGCTGCGGAATCTCGTCGCCGCGTTCCCCAGCGTGAAGACGCCCCTTCACACGACCCTGATGGAGTACCGCGTGATCGGCCCGCAAAGGCTCATCACCGAGGAGCTCTGGCAACGAGGTCAAGAACGGAACGAGGGGCGCCGCAAGGCGCCGACGCGGGAGCGGCTGCTCACCGTCGCGGAGCTCGAACGGTTCCGCGACCGCATCCGGGAGACGCTGTTCTCAGCGCGCGGGGGTCGTGGTCCGCGGTGACGACCCGGGGCTTCGGTTTCTGCGCAGCCGTCGGGGAGCTCGCCTCCAGCGTCTTCCGGAGGATGGTCGTCAACGACTCGATCGAGACGGGCTTCGGCACCATCGCCTGGATGCCGAGCTCGCGGACGGCGTCCGCGCTGGTGATTGCGTTGAAGCCCGTCATCAGCAGGATGCGGGCTCTCGGTCGGAGGTCCAGCATCGCCCGCGCGAGCTCCACGCCCGTCATGCCCGGCATCGTGAGGTCGGCCAGCACGACATCGAAGCTCATTGGATCGCGCGCGAAGAGCTCGAGCGCCTCAACCGGGTCACAGCGCTTCGAGACCCGATAGCCGAGTCGCTCGAGTAACAGCGCGAGCGAATCGCACAGCATTCGCTCGTCGTCGACGACGAGCACACGCTCGCCGCGTCCGCGCTGGAGCTCGAGCGAAGGAACCCCCGCTTCGTCGAGCTCGCTCGGATGTTCCTGCAGGAAGATCGTGAAGGTGGTTCCCTCTCCGAGCCGGCTGTCGATGAACACGTGCCCGTCGTGCTCCTGGACGATGCCGCGGACGACGGTGAGGCCGAGGCCGGTTCCCTCACCGGGACCCTTGGTCGTGAAGAACGGCTCGAAGACGTTCCTCTGTATCGCCGGGTCCATGCCGCGACCGCTATCTCCCACCAGGAGCCGTGCGTAGCGACCTGGCCGGAGCTCCGGACGGCCCGGTGCGCCGTCATCGTCGATCACGACGCAGTCGAGGCGAACCGTGAGTTTCCCTTGCATCCCCTTCATGGCGTGCGCCGCGTTCGTCCCGAGGTTCATCAGCACCTGGTGAATCCGCGAAGGATCGGCGAGGACGACCGGCGCTCGGGGATCGACGTGAGTGTCGAACTGGATCGTCGCCGGCAGACAGGAGCGGAGCAGGCTCAGCGCCTCCAGGGTCACGGTGGCGAGGCGCGTCGGCCGGCGCTCCTGCTTCTTGCGGCGACAGAAGGTGAGGATCTGCCGCACCAGATCGGTGGCGCGCGCCGTCGCCTGGCGCATGTCGATCAGATTGCTGCGGACGGCGGAGGGAGACTCCGCCTCCATGTCGATGAGATCGGAGAACGCCACGATCGCGGTCAGGATGTTGTTGAAGTCGTGGGCGATGCCTCCCGCGAGGGTGCCGAGCGCTTCGAGCCTCTGCGCTTCACGGAGCTGCGACTCGAGCTCGAGCTTCGCGCGTTCGGCGTTCAGGCGCTCCGTGATGTCCCTCAGGATCGCGACGAAGCGTACTCGTCGGGCGATCTCGATGGGCTCGACGGAGAGCAGACAGTGGTGCGCAGCGCCAGCTCGAGACCGGACCAGCATGGGACGATCACGTAGCGAACCGCCCTGGCGCAGCGCAGTGAGGAGCTCTTCTTGCTCCTCGGGATCCTGGCCTACGCCGAGCTCACACACCGACACGCCGAGGGAATCTGCCCTGTCGCAAGCGAGCAAGCGGGCGAAGCTCTCGTTGTGGTCCAGGGTGCTGCCCTCGACGTCGAGGATGGCGACGGGGTCGGGGCTGGCGCGAAAAGCGCTGGAGAACTTCTCCTCCGACTCGCGCAGCGCCCGCTCGGCGTTCACCTGCTCCGTGACGTCGCGAACGAAGGTGACGGCGTGGGGTACGCCGCCGAAGTCGACACATTCGGCGCTGAAGAGCGTCAAGAGCACCCTCCCGGACTGATGTCGCGCAGACACCGGGAACTCCGACACGGCGCCGAGCTCTCTCATCGAGGCGATGAAGCGATCCCGCTCCCGGGGATCCGCCCACATGCCGAGCTCCACGGTCGAACGACCGAGCACCTGCTCTCTCGACAGACCGAAGGTGCGCTCGAAGCTGCCGTTGATCTCCACGAGACGACCGCTCGAGAGCTCCGTCACTCCGATCGGGTGCGGACACGCACGGAAGGCCGTGGAAAACTTCTCTTCCGATTCGCGGAGGGCTCGCTCGGTCGCCTTCCATTCACCGATATCGTGTCCCTCGACGAGGACGGTGGCGACCGTCCCCGTCGCGTCCCGCACCGGCGTCACGCAGAGATCGACCGACCCTGCCTGGAAGGCGCCAAAGGTGGCTTCGTAGCGCGTCGGCTCGCCGGCGAGAGCCCGTCGAACGGCCTGCTCGGCCTGCGCCGTGTCGTCGACCGAGCGACACCAGGGAGTCTGCCAGAAGAGATGCACCGACGCCTCGTCCAGGTCGAGGTCCGCCGCACGGAGGGCGGCGCGATTGGCGTGGAGCAAGCGTCCGTCCTTGCCGAGCAGCACGACGAGATGACGCGACTCGTCCAGGGCGGTGAGGAGTAGATGCTCCATATTCGTGGCCGCTGTGCAATGGTCGGGCCACGCACCGGTTGTGCGGGTTCCTCGGCATATCTGCGACGGAGGAGCCAGAGCAGTCGCGGATCCCGGACGTGCAGTCCCGGATCCAGGAGCCCGCCGCCGGGAGGAGCCACACCCGCCCTCACGCGGGATGGAGGACGGAATGGACCGTCTGCGCGAGCTCGGTGACCGAGAGCGGCTTCGCGAGAAGCTCGCGGATGCCCAGCGCCCGCACCACGTCCATCGTGAGGCTCGCGTTGAACCCCGTGGCGAGGACGATCCTCGTGCTCGGCCGCTCGCGGAGCAGCTCGGCGGCCACGTCCACGCCGCTCATTCCGGGCATGGTCAGGTCGGTGATGATCAGGTCGAACCGCGACGGATTCGCCTTGAAGAGCTCCACGGCGGCCGGCGCGCTCGTTTCCGTCGTGACGACGTAGTTCAGCTTCTCCAGGAGGCGCTTGGCTCCGGCGCACAGCATCGGCTCGTCGTCGATGAACAGGAGTCGCTCGCCGTGCCCGAGCGGCACGGCGTCCGAGACGGCGGTCTCGCCGCGCGCGGGGTCGTTAACGAGCGGAAGCAGGATGCGGAAGGTCGTTCCGCGACCGGGCTCGCTGTCCACATGGACGGTTCCGCCGTGGTCCTTGACGATGCCGTGCACGACGGAGAGCCCGAGGCCGGTGCCTTCGCCAGGGTTCTTCGTCGTGAAGAAGGGCTCGAAGATCCGCTCCAGGGTGGCGGCGTCCATGCCGTGGCCAGCGTCGGACACGGACAGCTGGGCGTACCGACCAGGCCGAACGCCCGCGACGCGAGGGGCCTCGCTCCGGCGTGCGTGGTGGGACGACAGGCGCACCACGATCTCCCCGGGCGAATTGTTCATCGCGTGAGCCGCATTCGTACAGAGATTCACCAGAACCTGATGGAGCTGTGTCGGGTCTGCGCACACGGTTCCGACGTCCTCCCCGATCTCCGCGACGAATCGCAGGGTCGACGGCAACGTCGAGCGCAGGAGCTTCAGCGCCTCGGCGATGAGCGGCTGCAGACGAATCGCGCTTCGTTCGTTGGGGGCGCGCCGGCTGAACGTGAGAATCTGACGGACCAGACTCTTCGCGCGCACGCCCGCCTTCTTCACCTCCTCGAGGCTCTCGAGCACGGGGGCGTTCCCGGCGGCATCGAGCTTCGCGACGTCTGCGTACGCGAGCATGGCGCCCAGGATATTGTTGAAGTCGTGGGCGATGCCGCCGGCCAGGGTTCCGATCGCCTCCATCTTCTGCACGTGACGCAGCTGCTCCTCGAGCGCGCCCTTCGCTCGTTCCATGCGCTTGCGGTCCGTGATGTCGTGGGCGGAGTAGATGAGGTGCCGCCTGCCGTTGAACTCGGCCGTCTCCGCGTTCAGGAGGCTCCACCCGGGCTCGCCCTTTGCGCCGATGTACTCCGCTTCCACGTTGCGCAGTGGCCCCTTCGTGTCGAGCAGCCGGAAGAGACGGTCGCGTTCGGAGGCGCTCATCCGGCCGAGGTCTCCGATTCGTTTGCCGATGACCTCCTCGCGTGAAAACCCCATTTGACGCTCGAAGCCTTCGTTGACGTCGACGAATTGCATCGTCTCCAGGTCGGCGATGGCCATGGCGTGCGGCCCCACGCGGAAGGCCGCCGAGAACTTCTCCTCTGATTCACGGAGCCGCTGCTCCGCCTCGTCGCGCTCGGTGACGTCGACCACCACGCCAATCAGTCGCGGTCGACCGCGCACGTTGACCGTCTCGGCCGACACCAGGCAGGTGCGCTGCTCGCCGTTTCGAATGGCGAGCCTCGTCTTGAACTCGCGAACGAAGCCGAACTTCGCGAGCTCGCCGACGAAGCGCGAGCGTTCCTCGAGATCGGGCCAGATGCCGAGCTCGACGGTGGTTCTTCCGATTGCCTCGTCGCGGGTGTAACCGAAGAACGACGAGAAGCCGTCATTGAGCTCGAGTAGCTCGCCGGTCTCGACGTCCGTGATGGAGTTTGCGTTGGGGCTCGCCCTGAACGCCTTGGTGAAGAGCTCGGTCGACTCCTTCGAGAGCGTCTCGATCCGGGTTCGTTCGGTGATGTCCCGGCACATGACCACGCAATGTTCGGCCCCCTCGGAGGTCGAGAAGCGACTCGCGTCGGCCTCGAGCCACACGTAGCTGCCGTCGGCGTGGCGGTGACGGAAGGCGAAGCGCGCCGCGGGTTCCTGCAAGAGGGCCCGCACGCGGTCGTGCTCGTCCGGATGGACGCGCTCGAGGAGGTTCGTGCGCGAGAGGTCGTCCGGTCGCAGGCCGAGCACCGTGAAGAAGTGGGGGCTCGCGTAGACGAAGGTCCCGTCCGTGTCGACCTCCATGACGAGATCGCGTGAGTTCTCGACGAGCAGGCGGTAGCGGCTCTCGCTCTCGCGAAGCGCGGCGAGGGTTCTCACCCGCTCGGTGACGTCGTGAAGTAGGCCGAGGAAATAGTCGACCGTTCCGTCCGGTCTGCGCACGCAGCGCACCGAGACCTCCGCATGCAGGATCTGCCCCGAGCTCCGCACGAAGCGCTTGTCTACGGTGTAGGCATCGATGTCACCGGCGAGGACGCGCTCGAATTGCTCGGTGTCTGCCCGTAGATCGTCGCGATACGTGAGCTCCGCCCAGGTCTTGCGGAGGATCTCGTCCCGCGAGTAGCCGAGCTGTCGGCAGAAGTGGTCGTTGACCTCCACGATCCCCTTGTCGGGCTTGCTGATCGCCAGGCCGACGACCGAGAAGTCCCAGAGCCCCTCCGAGGTCCTTGGGGGCACGGAATCCACGAATACGAATTAGACACTCGCCGTCCGGCGAAAGCAAAGCCGTTGCCTCGCCGCGGGGTCGGCCGCGTCGCTTTCACTACCATGGCGCCCGTCTCTCGCTCGTCCTGGATCCAGGATGGCGCGGTCCAGAACGACGGATCCGCGGGACGACCTGGAAGCGGAGACGCCAGTGTCCTCGCCGGAAATCGAGGCGCGCCCGTGATGGCCCGCGCGTTGCAAACGAGCGACCGAAGATGCTTGCCCAGAGCGATGCGCTCCTGCCCCTGATCGTCGAGGCCACGGTGAACCTCGCTGCCCTCTCGCCCGGCTTCCTGCCTTGTCGTGTCCTCGCGTATCGGGATTCCCTGCCGCCAGGGCTGGTCGGCGCGTACGTCACGCTGCTCGGCAAGCGCGACTCGCTGCACGTCGGGGTGCTCTCGGACGACGCGAGCTGCATCGCGCTGGCACGCAG
Source organism: uncultured Polyangiaceae bacterium (assembly GCA_964442485.1). GTDB lineage: Bacteria > Myxococcota_A > Polyangia > Polyangiales > Polyangiaceae > DASZVB01. The sequence goes on along the minus strand of CAYUAW010000076.1, from coordinate 11,364 downwards.
GGTGCGGACGAACGCGGGCCGAGCGCTCGACGGCGTGAACGTGCGTACGTCGATGTGCGACATCGCTCGGCATCTCGGTGAAGGTCTCGGACGGAGGATACGGACTCGTCGCTGGGTCGCCGTGAGCGAGCCGGTGTTCGTCGACGGTATCGCGCGGTGCACGCGCGACGTCGGTCTCCGCGCGGCGGAGGTGGTCCTCGGCTCGTCGCGCGTGACGCTCGTGGTGGTCGCGCGAAGGAAGAGCGCGTCGCGCTCGGTGGAACGGACGAGCCGGGCGGGGTGCGAGAAATGAGCTCTCAGCCGGAAGCCGAGGTCGCGTTTCGCGACGCCGAGACGATAGACCTGTTCCGTGACTTCGTCGCGGAGGGCGAGGAGGGCCTCGCTCGCGTCGACGAGCTCCTGCTCGGATTCGAACGTCGCGGGATACAGGACGAGCAGGTCGACGAGCTGTTCCGTGTCTTTCACACCATCAAGGGGATCTCCGGATTCCTCGAGGCAGCCGACGTCACCGCGCTCGCACACGCAACCGAGACGTTGCTCGACGGCGTCCGCGCGCACCGCCTCGCGCTATCCGGCGCGGTCCTCGACGCCGTGTTCGACGCCTCGTCGGCCATGCGGGGCTTCCTCATGGTCATCCGCAAGGCCGTCGAGGA
>CAYUAW010000076.1:0-10611 GCA_964442485.1 uncultured Polyangiaceae bacterium | reverse complement strand
CGGGTGGACAGCGTCGTCGAGATGATCGGCGAGCTCATCATCGTCGAGTCGATGGTCGTGAACGCGCCGGAGATAGCGAAGCTGCCGTCCCTTCGCATCCGCAACTACCTCGCGCAGCTGACCAAGATCAGCCGCGATCTGCAGGGTGTCGCCATGCGGATGCGCATGATCCCCGTCCGTGGCGTCTTCCAGCGAATGACGCGGCTTGCGCGCGATCTGTCGCGCAAGACCGGCAAGGAAGTGGAGGTCGTGCAATCGGGCGAGGCGACCGAGATGGACCGCAGCATGGTCGAGCGGATCGAGGACCCGCTGGTGCACATGATCAGGAACGCGATCGACCACGCCATCGAGCCGCCCGAGGAGCGCATCGCCGCCGGCAAGCCTCGCCAGGGGACCATCCGCCTTTCCGCGCAGCACGAGGGCGGAAGCGTGGCCATCGAGATCTCGGACGACGGCCGCGGACTCCGCCGCGACGCCATTCTCTCGAAGGCCCGCGAGCGAGGGCTCGTCGGGGAAGGTGCGGAGCAAATGTCGGACGACGAGGTATTCGCGCTCATCTTCCTGCCCGGGTTCTCCACCGCCCGCCAGGTGAGCGAGATATCTGGGCGCGGCGTCGGGATGGACGTCGTCAAGCGTTCCATCGAGGGGATGCGCGGACGCATCGTGGTGCGCTCGACGCCCTCCGTCGGCACGACGTTCAAGCTGGTGCTGCCGCTGACGCTCGCGATCATCGACGGGATGCTGGTGTCGTGCGCCAACGAGACCTACGTCATCCCGAGCCTCGCCATCGTCGAGTCGCTCCAGGTGGCGCCCGGCATGGTTCGGACGGTGGGTCACCGCGGGGAGCTGCTCGACGTCCGCGGCGAGATCCTGCCGCTGCTGCGCCTGCGTCGGGTCTGCGGGTCGCCCGGGCCGGAACCTTCGCCGGAAGGCTCGAGCGTCGTCGTCGTCGAGAGCGCGGGAAGGAAGACGGCGCTCCTGGTCGACGAGGTCGTCACCGAGCAGCAGATCGTCGTGAAGCCGATCACCGCGGCCCTGGGGGACATCGAGCTTCTCTCGGGCGCCGCGATCCTCTCCGACGGCCGCGTCGGACTGATCCTCGACGTCGATCGTTTGAATGCCCCATCCGTCGGCAGTCGCCGCCGGCCACACGAGCCTTCCGAGGTGAGCCCATGAACAGCAAGTACATGACCTTCAAGCTGATGAAGGAGGAGTACGGGATCGAGATCGTGAAAGTGCGGGAGCTGATCGGGCTCCTGGAGATCACGCGCTTGCCCCGCGCGAAGCCTTCCATCAGGGGGCTCATCAACCTGCGCGGAAAGGTGATCCCCGTGGTGGATCTGCGCGTGAAGTTCGGCATGCCACCGGCGGAGCCGACCGGGCAGACGGTGATCATCGTGGTGCAGCTGACCTTCGACGCCGGGGCGACGACGATCGGCCTGCTCGTCGACGAGGTGCTCGAGGTCCGCGCGATTCGCGAGGGCGACGTCGAGCCGCCGCCCTGGCTGCCGGGCGACATCGACGCGTCGTTCATCATGGGCGTCGGAAAATCCGAAAAGCACGTCGTCTTCCTCCTGGACATCGATCGCGTCCTGACCGCTGACGAGCGGCGCGAGGTGTCGGAGCGAGGGCTCGAAATCAACGAACCGAGTGGTGGGTAAAAACAAATGAAACTGAATTCGCTCAAGACCAAGCTTCTCGTCGCGTTTGCCCTGGTGTCCATGGCGTCGGTCGTCGTGGGGCTCTTCGGACTGTCGGCCCTGCAGAAGACCGATGCGCTGCTCCAGTACACTGCGAAGAACCTCGCGCCGTCGATCGACGTCGTGCAGCACATCCGGAACCGGTACTTCCGCGTCGTGGGAGCGACGGAGGTCGGGTTCCTGCTCTTGCGCGCGGGGGACGAGCCGGCGCTGCGCCGGACGCGCGCGGACCGCGACAAGCTGCTCGCCGAGCTCGACGAGGGGATCGCGAAGTACGAGACCATCGAGTTCGCGCCGGAGGAGATCGCGCCGTATCGCGAGATGAAGGCGCGGGTCTCGGACTGGCGAGCGGTGAACGACGCGGAATGGGAGCTGCTCGAATCGGGCGATCTCAAGCGTGCCCTGGAAGTCAGGCACACGCGCGCCGACGCCGTCCGCGAACGCGCGAACGCAACGACGAACGCCATGGTCGAGACCGAGCGCAAGCTCCTCGCCAGGACCCTGGTCGAGTCGACGGACGTCGGCGTGCACGCCAGGCTCGTCGTGTACACCGCCATGATCGTCGCCCTGCTCTCCGCCATGGCGCTCGCCCTCGTCTTGACCTTGTCGATCACGCGGCCGGTGGAGCGACTGAAGGCGGTGGCGCTGCGCGTCGCGAAGGGGGACGTGGACGTCGTCATCGAACATCGTAGCGAGGACGAGATCGGCGCTCTCGCGGAGTCCTTCCGTTCGCTGGTCGAGTACCTGCGCACGGTGAGCAAGGTCGCCCTCGCGCTCGGCGAAGGCGATCTCACCGTCCAGGTGAAGCCCGAGTCCGACGCCGACCTCCTGTCGAAGAGCATGGCGCGCGCGGTCTCCGTGTTGCGCGGCCTGCTCGGCGAGGCGAAGCGGATGATCGGCAGCGCCCGGGCGGGAGACATCGGAGAGCGAGGCGACACGAGCCGCTACCAGGGCGGATACGCGGAGCTGCTCGGCGGGATGAACGACGTCTTCGCCGCGGTGGCCGAGCCGCTGGAGGAGGCGAACCGCGTCCTCGCGCTCGTCGCGAACCGCGATCTGACGGCACGCGCCCGCGTCGATTTCGGCGGTGAATACGGCCGGATGATGACGTCGTTGAACCAGGCCGCAGCCAACCTGGAAGAGAGCCTGCTCTCGGTGTCGGCGGCGTCCGAACAGGTGGCGTCCGCGTCGACGCAGATCGCGTCGAGCAGTCAGGCGGTCGCGCAGGGAGCCACGGAGCAGGCGAGCGCCCTCGAGGAGACGTCGAGCGCTCTCGTGCAGATGGCGGCGACCACGAAGCAGAACGCGGAGAGCGCCCGGGAAGCAAACGGCCTCGCCGACAGCGCTCGACAGTCGTCCATCGAGGGCGGAGCGGCGATGGCGCAGATGACCACGGCGATGAGCAAGATCCGCGCGGCGGCCGAGGGTACCGCGGCGATCATCCGTGACATCAACGAGATCGCGTTCCAGACGAACCTCCTCGCGCTCAACGCCGCCGTCGAAGCCGGCAGGGCGGGCGAGGCGGGGCGCGGGTTCGCCGTGGTCGCCGAGGAGGTCAGGAACCTCGCGCTCCGTAGCAAGGAGGCGGCCAGGAAGACCGAGACCCTCATCGGCGAGTCGATGGCGCTCGCACAGCAGGGCGAGCATATCGCGGAGAAGGTGAACGATACGCTGTCCCTCACGGTGAAGACGGTGAGCAGCGTGAGCCAGCTCGTCTCCGAGATCTCTCGCGCGAGCCAGGAGCAGGCCACGGGGATCGAGCAGTCGAACCGCGCGATGTCTCAGATGGATCAGGTGACGCAGCAGGCTGCGGCGAACTCCGAGGAGACCTCGAGCGCCGCGGAGGAGCTCGCAGCGCAGGCAGAACAGCTCGCGTCGCTCGTCTCGCAGTTCCAGGTCGGCGGCGGGAATCGCGCGCCGCTGCGAGGGCAGGCCGCGCCGGCGCGGCGCTCTCCACCGGAGCTGCCACGCGCGGGTCGTGACGCCCATCGCGCGACGAGAAGCCACAACGGGAACGGGAAGCGCCCGACGACGAACCTCGCCGAGCTGCTCATCCCCATGGACGGAGACGCGGAGCTGCGCGCGTTCTGAGCGCCGCGCTGAGGTGGACGCGAGGCAAAGAGGGAACAATGCACAGGCGAGTCTTCGAAGCACTGCGAGAGCTGGCGTACCGGGAAGCCGGGCTCGCCATGAAGGACAGCAAGGAAGTCCTGCTGTCGGCGCGTATCGCGAAGCGCGTGCGCGCCCTCTCGCTCGGGAGCGAGGACGACTATCTCGCGTACCTTCGCTCGGACCGTGGGGGGCTCGAGATGGTGCACTTCCTGGACGCGATCTCCACGAACTTCACCAGCTTCTTCCGCGAGCCCGACCACTTCGACAGGCTCCGGGAGGAGGCCGCGCGCTGGGTCACGAGCGGCACCAGAAACGTCCGCGTGTGGTGCGCCGCGGCCTCGACGGGCGAGGAGCCCTACACGCTCGCGATGACGCTGTCCGAGGCGTTCTCTGGCACACCTACCGAGTTCCGGATCCTCGCCACGGATATCTCGGTCCGGGCGCTCGAGCACGCATCGCGGGCCCGTTACGACGAAGGCCGTCTCGGTCCGGTCCCCGCGGCGCTCCGTCGTCGCTACTTCGTTCCAGAGGAAGGCGCGTCGAAGGGTGAACCCACGTTCGCTGTCTCGCCGCGCCTCCGGGAGCGCGTCCTGTTCAAGCGGCTGAATCTCGCGACGCCGCCCTTCCCGCTACGCGGGGAGCTCGACGCCGTCTTCTGCCGGAACGTGATGATCTACTTCGACGCGCCGGTGCGTCAGCGGCTCGTCGCGGAGGTCGAGCGGCTGCTACGCCCTGGCGGGCTGTTCGTCGTGGCTCACGCCGAAACGTTGAGCGGCGCACGCGGCGGGCTGACCCCGCTGTCCGCCTCCGTGTACCGGAAGGGGGCGCCGTGAACACCATCACCGTCGGGATGGCCGACCTGCGCGTCACGAGCGACCCGGACAGCGTCCTCGTCACTCACGCGCTCGGCTCCTGCATCGCCGTTCTCGTTCACGACCCCGTACGGCTCGTCGGCGGGATGATCCACTACATGCTGCCGCTGTCGTCCGTCACTCCGGAAAAATCCCTGGAGAAGCCCGCAATGTTCGCGGACACGGGCGTCCCGCTGCTCTTCCACCGCATGTACGCGCTGTCCTGCCGCAAGGGCGACCTCGTCGTTCGCGTAGCGGGCGGCGCGGCCATTCACGACGACAACGGCGTGTTCGAGATCGGCAAACGAAACTACGTGGTACTCCGCAAGCTGCTGTGGAAGTCCGGCGTGGCGATCGCCGGGGAAGACGTCGGAGGAGCCGTGTCGAGGACGGTTCGGCTCTTCGTCGGCAGCGGACGCAGCACGTTGCGGACCAACCAATCGAGAGAAGAGGTAGATCTATGAATTCGTCGTCTCCGTCTTCGTCGCGCGAGACGCGCGACGGAGCGCCCATACTGCTCCGGCCCCTGGTCGTCGACGACTCGGCGGTGATGCGCCGGATGGTCGCGCGCTCGCTGTCGCTCTCCGGCCTGCCCATCGGGACCCTGTACGAGGCCGCGGACGGCGAAGCAGCGCTGCGGGTCGTGCGGGAGTCGTGGATCGATGTCGTCCTTTGCGATGTGCACATGCCCGGGATGAACGGAGTGGAGCTCGTGCGCCGGATGTCGAGCGACCCACTCACGGCGGACGTACCGGTGGTCGTCATCTCGTCGGACCGTGGAGAAGGCCGCGCCGCGGAGCTCGAGCGGCTCGGCATTCGCGGATACCTTCACAAGCCCTTTCAGCCGGAGGCGCTCGGTCGGCTCGTTCGCCGGGTTCTCGGCCTCGGGGGTCGCTCGTGATCGGTCCCCGTTCGGCGGATCTGGCGCGCCTCTCTGCGACGGTGCTCGCCGATTGCGCGTTCCTTCTGACGGAGCCGGTGGAAGTGGACGCGGCGCTCCACGATGCCGTTCACGCCGTCGTCGGCTTCAGCGGCGCGACGCGCGGGCATCTGATGCTCTCGGCGTCGCCGGAGCTCGCCGTGCACATCGCCGCCGACATGCTGGGCATCGAGAGCGGCGACGCGGACGCCGCCGCTCACGCGGCAGGTGCGCTCGCCGAGCTGGCGAACGTCCTGCTCGGCATGCTCGTCGTGACGCTCTGCGACCCCGAAACCACCTTCCGCTTCGGGACTCCTCACGCGTACGTCGGTTCCCCTCCGGAGGTGCCCCACGGGGGCGCTGTGGCCACACTCGCGAGCGACTCGGGAGCGCGGATCCAGGTTCGTTGGGTGATGGAAGGTGACGCGCCATGATCCGGGTGCTCGTCGTCGACGATTCGGCGCTGGCGCGTCGTCTCCTGGGCCGGATGTTGCCGCGAGTCGAGGGATTCGACGTGGTGGGGGAGGCGTCGGACGCCTACGAAGCGCGAGACCTAATCGTCGAGCTCGAGCCGGACGTAGTGGTCCTCGATCTGGAGATGCCGCGTATGGACGGGATCTCGTTCCTTCGCAAGCTCATGCATCACCATCCCATCCCCGTGGTCGTGTGCTCGGCAATGACCAAGGAGGGCGGCGATCACGCGCTCGCGGCGCTCGACGCCGGGGCCGCCGCGATCGTGTGCAAGGTGTCGGGGCCCGGGGCGATCGCCCAGATGACGGCGGACCTGACGAATGCGGTGCGAGCGGCCGCGCTGGAAGGTCGAAGGCCCGCGCGCGACGGGACGCCGGCGCGTGCCACCGCGACGACGATCCCGGCGCCCGCTGCTCGCGTCGCGCATCCTACCGAGGAGCGTCGCGTCGTCGTCGTCGGCGCTTCGACGGGAGGGACCATCGCCGTCGAGGCTATCGTTCGCAAGCTGCCGGCCGACTTTCCCCCGCTCATCATCGTGCAGCATCTGCCGCAGTACATCAGCGGTGCGTTCGCGCGCCGTCTGGACCAGGTCGCGGCGCTCCACGTGGAAGAGGCGGAGGACGGGCTCCCGCTACGACCGGGCTGTGCGCTCGTGGCTCCGGGGGACCGCCACGTGTTCGTGGAGAAGCGAGGGACGGCGCTGGTCGTCGCCGTGCGCCCCGGCCCGAAGATCAACGGACACCGCCCGTCAGTCGACGTGCTGTTTCGCTCGGCGGCCGACACACTGCGCGCGGCTGCCGTCGGGGTGCTACTGACGGGAATGGGCAAGGACGGCGCGGAAGGGTTGCTCGCGCTGCGAACGGTGGGCGCTTACACGCTCGCCCAGGACGAGGCGAGCTCGGCAGTCTTCGGAATGCCGAAGGCGGCCATCGAGCTCGGAGCAGCCGACGAGATCGTTGCGCTCGACAGGATGGCGGCGAGGCTGACGAGCAGCGTGCACCGTACCGCCGCGCAGAGAGCAGCAAGGCGCCCACCGATGCGGGAGGGCGAACATGACGCGTGAGTCAGCCGCCGTCGGCCTTGATGCCGTATTTCTTCAGCCTCGCGTACAGGGAGCTGCGCGAGAGGGCGAGCACGTCCGCGGCTCGCTCCACGCGGCCGCCCGTGGAGCGCAGGACACGGAGGATGTGCAGACGTTCGGCCTCGTCGAGGGTGTGCACCGGGTCCTCGCCCTCGTCGGGTGCCAGCGCTCGGTCGAAGCGCAGCGCCTTCCGATCGAGCACGTCTCCTTTGCAGAACAGGAGGGCGCGCTCCATCACGTTACGCAGCTCGCGGATGTTCCCCGGCCAGTGATAACCCTGCAGCATGGCGAGGGTTTCGTCCTCGAGCCGCGGCGTGCTGCGCCCCGCGCGGCGGCACAGGTCCCGGAGAACCGCCGACGCGAGCGCCTCGATGTCCTCCGTTCGCTCCCGCAGCGCGGGAAGCTCGAACACCAGCGTGTTGATGCGGAAGAGCAGATCCTGGCGGAACTTCTCCTGCTTCACCATGGCGCCGAGGTTCCGGTGGGTCGCCGCGATCAGCCGGACGTCGGCGGCGCGATTGGACACCTCGCCCACTCGCCGGAAGCCGCCCTCCTCGAGCGCCTTGAGGAGCTTCGGCTGAACGGCGAGCTCGAGGTCTCCGATCTCGTCGAGGAACAAGGTGCCGCGGTGGGCGACCTCGAAGAGCCCGGGCTTGTTGCTCACCGCGCCGGTGAACGCGCCGCGGCGGTGGCCGAACAGCTCCGACTCGACCAGCTCCCGCGGCAGCCCCGCGCAGTTGAGATCGACGAAGGCCTCGGCCGCCCGCAGGCTCCGCGCGTGCAGGAAGCGCGCGAGCACGCTCTTGCCCGTGCCCGTCTCTCCCAGGATGAGGACCGGAGCGGCGGAGCCCAGCACCGCGGTGGCCATCTCCTTCAGCGTGAGCATCTTCGGGCTTTGCCCGATGAAGGGGTCGGTGAGATCGTTCGCACTGACGGTAGCGAGCTGCTGTTGCCGTCTGTCGCGTTGCGACTCGAGGGTGCGGCGCACGAGGATCTCGAGCGACTCGAGGTCGACCGGCTTGGTGAGAAAGTGCTCGGCGCCTGCCTTGATCGCCTGAACGGCGAGCTCGATGGTTCCGACCCCGGTGAGGACGATCACCGCTTCGCCGACGTCGCTCTCTCCCTTCGCGCCGATCATGTCGAAGGCGGTGCCGTCGGGCAGGTGATAGTCCACGATCGTCAGATCGGGAGTGTCGCTCGCCTGGAGTGCGCGCCCGCGCGCGACGGTCGGCGCTTCCACGACCTCGTGCCCCATTCGCTTCAGGTAGTGGGCAAGGACGCTTCGCATCTGCGCGTCGTCATCCACCACCAGCACTTTTCCCATTCGACCTCTCGATTTACACCACCGGGCACGCGGTTGTCACTCCGACCCTCGATGTCTGCCCGGCAAACCTCTCGAAAAAGGAAGGGCCTTTCGCCGTGAAAGTACTGGTCGTCGACGATAGCAAAGTGATGCGCCTCATCGTCATGCGTACCCTGCGTCAGGCAGGTTTCGCATGCGACGTCACGGAGGCCGTGGACGGAAAGCAGGCGCTCGAGGTGATCCGGACGGCTCCGCCGGACCTCGTGCTTTCCGACTGGAACATGCCGGAAATGACCGGGATCGAGCTCCTCGAGACGCTGCGCGCCGAGGGCAGCCCGGTGAAGGTGGGGTTCGTCACCACGGAGGGCACGGCGCAGATGCGAACGCGGGCCACTGCGGCCGGCGCCCTGTTTCTCATCGCCAAACCGTTCACAGCCGAGCACTTCAAGGCGGCGCTGGGGTCAGTATTTTGACGGGCATCGGAGACTGGGTCGACGCCGCGGTCGTCGCGACCGTTGCCGTCGCCGCGCAGGCACTCGAACGGGAAGCCTCCGTGCTCGCCGGCGGCGAGGTCGGGGCTCCTTTCGACGCGCCCTTCGGCGCCTACGTGCCGCTGTCGAGCTCCGACTCCGCCGTTCAGTTCGGCATCGTGGCCGAGTTCAGCGACTGCGAAGGGCTCGCGCGCATCCTGCTCGGCATGGGCGACGGGGAGCCGTTCGAGAGCGAAGGCGACGTCGCCGACGCGGTCGGTGAGATCGCGAACATGGTGGCCGGAGCCATCAAGACGCGCATGAACGCGGAGGTCCCGGACATCGTGCTCGGCTTGCCTCTGTGCGTGCGCGGCACGATCCAGGCGCAGGGGGTCGAGCAGGTGGTGACCGAGCTCGGGCTCGGGGCGATGCGCATGCACGTGGTCGTGCTCCGCAGCTCGACTCACGCCGCGAAGGTCCGCTCGAGACCGGCGCTCTGAGCGCCACCGCCATCCACCTGAGCGACTCCATGGGTACAGTGTCTCCAGATCTTCTCGAGGGCAGCCGTCCGAAGCGACTCGTTCGTCGCCAGGGGCGCTGGTACCTTGAGGTCGTTCGACTCGTATCGAAGGGGGACGGGATCTTTCAGCCTCGCACGCAGCGCATCGCGGGCAGGGGCGCAATCCTCGAGGCTCTGACTCGCAGCCGTCAGGCCCACCGTCTGGTCGAGGCGACCGAGCGGCTCCTTTCGCGCGGCGCGGGCGACGACGAGACGAGCTTCGACTGCGTGGACGGCGCATGGCTGCCTTCCACGCTCGCCGCGTCGAACGCCCCGGCGCTCCTCGACGTCAGGACGCCCACCGAGGCGGCCCTCTCGGCCGAGCTCACGCTGCTCCGCGCGCGCTTCGAAGGAGTGGTCGCCCGGCTGACGAGCCTCGAGCGCAAGTTCGAGCATCGGCTCTCGGTGGAGTCACGCGCGGTGGAGTACGTTTCACGCGTGTCCGTCCGCCCGGCGGCGGTCCTGCCGCCGCCGAAGCCCGCGTCCATTGCTCCAGTGCCCGAGACCACCGTTGTTGCCACTTCGCCGCCGCTGCGCGTCCCATCCCTCGGCGTTCTCGTCAACACGCTGGTGCAGCTGTCCGGGCAGCAGATCGCACTGAAGGAGGCGAAGGACTTCGGCCCTGGCTGGGGCGGCTCCGCGCGCCTCTTCGCCTCCTGGCTCATCGACGACGAGGGCAAGGTGGTCGGCGGCATGGTGTGCGACGGCGAGCTCGTCGCGCGGCTCGGCGGCGCGCTCCTGATGCTCGCGCGTTCCGAGATCGACGCACAGGCGAGCGCCGCGCAGCCGAGCGAGGAGGTCGCGCTGAGCATGTCCGAGATCTGCAACAACCTGAGCGGCGCCTTCAACGAGATCCCCGGCAATCCACACGTGCGCTCCGAGCCCCTGGCGCCGCTCGGGGAACGCGCTCCGGAGTGGCTGCCTTCTGCGCGAACGCGGCTCGCCTGCGTCCACCCCGGCGGCGGCTCGATGGTCCTACTAGGCAAGTAGGGGCGGGCTACTGACAAAGGGGGGCTTTAGCCCCCCGCAGCTTCGCCTACGGCGAACTGCTCCCCCCGCCGCCTTCGGCGCGCTCGCTGCTAATAGCGGTGGGCCTTGGCCCCCCGCAGCTTCGCCTACGGCGAACTGCTCCCCCCGCCGCCTAC